>CAYYAP010000041.1:8530-18276 GCA_964469575.1 uncultured Thiohalobacter sp. | reverse complement strand
TCGGCGGGCTACGCGCTGGCGGACGCGGTATGTATGCCCTGGATGTCACATCTCCAACCTTCTCGGAAAGCGGCACTTCACCCCAGGATACCGTAATGTGGGAATTTACAGACCCTGACCTGGGTTTTACGTACAGCCAGCCCTCAATCGTTCTGATGAACAACGGGAAATGGGCTGCCATATTCGGTAACGGCTACAATGATACCGGCGACGGGGAAGCCAAGCTGTTTATTGTCTTCCTGGAAGACGGCCTGGATGGCACATGGAGTAGTAGCGATTTCAAAATACTGACCACGAAATCCGGCACAACGAGCAACCGTAATGGTCTGGCCGCACCCGCCGTAATTGACAGCGACGGTAATGGCACCGCAGATCGCGTCTACGCCGGTGACCTGCAAGGCGACTTGTGGGAATTCGATATATCCAAATCAAATCCAAATAATTGGGGTGCCACGCCATCAAGCTCAGGACCCGTACCTCTTTTCGATGGCTCTCCGAGTCAACCGATTACAACGATGCCCATGGTCGTTGATAATGCGGATGTATCAACCAGCGCATCGAACTCCCCTAACGAACTGGTACTGTTTGGCACGGGAAGCTACTTAACGACACCCGATATCTCCAACACCAATACCCAGACATTCTATGGCATCTGGAATAACGGAACTGGCGGCGTCACTGTCAACGACCTGGTTACCCAGACCCTGACGAATTCTGCAGGAAGTAGCGATATCCGACTGCTTAGCAGTAATAATGTCGATTATGTAAACGGGAGCAGAGGTTGGCGCATCGACTTCAGCGATCTCCCAGGAGAACGGATGGTCACCGATTCGGTGGTACGTGATAATCTCATTCTCTTTAATACGACGATCCCGGACCCCAGTCCCTGCACTGGCGGTGGTTCCGGGTTCCTGATGATCGTCGACTGGCACAATGGGGGAACCCCATCCACATCAACATTCGACGTCAATGGTGACGGCACCGTTGATACTCTGGATCTGGTAAGCGATGGCGCCAACCCGGCTGTAGCCGTTGGAAAACGGTTCACTGGTGGCCTGCCAAGCAGCCCTGCCATCCTTGGCAACAACCGCTACACGTCAGGAACAAACGACAAGAACCCTGCGCCACCTGACAAGATAAAACCCAGGGGTGATGATAGAAGCGGTCGATTGTCCTGGGAGGAATTGAACCCGTGAGTCAGTATCACTTCAAACTGTTTTCCTGATGGAGATAGCTAATATGTTGACCAAAACAAAAGTTTTGCTGATCGCTTGCCTGGTATTCAGCATGCCTGCACTGGCAGGAAATCTACCCGCAGGCTATCCGGACTTTTTTGAACATAGTGGCGTTATCAACAGCATTAACCCGAAATCAGGGCTGATCAATGTAGGTGATATTCCGCTATACATGTCACCGAATGTTGTGATTCACACGCCGGGCGGCCAGTACATGACGCTGGACAATCTGCAACCCGGTAGCAAGGTGGGCTGTACGACCCATCAAGGTTCAAATGGAAGCAGCGTGGTTGATGAACTCTGGCTGCTGCCGAAACGGAGTCTTCCACTCGGATCGCCCCGGCACTGAACATACTACGTCACCCTGACGACTCGCATTACTGAGGGAAATGGACATGCACGATAAAGACAAGAAAGGTTTTACACTCATCGAAATGATGATTGTAATAGCAATTATCGGGATTCTGGCCGCTATCGCCTACCCGTCCTACCAGAACCAGGTGCGCAAAACCAAACGCGCGGATTGTGAAACAGCACTGTTATCGTTAGCCAATGCCATGGAACGCGATTACACCCAGAACGGCGCCTATCGTGACATGGTTGGGCTGGCGCTCTTTAATGCGCAGTGCCCTGTTGATGGCAATGGACCGGCCACCTACAACCTGGCGACTGCAACAGCCAATGGCGGTGCAACCTATATGCTGACCGCAACGCCGATTGCAGGCGGCCCGCAGGCCGGTGACAGTTGCGGCAATCTGACACTGACTCAAACGGGTCTCAAGGGCACCAGCGCCGGGACAGTTGCAGACTGCTGGTAATCATTTTTCCCTCCCGACCCGCAACGCCTTCGGCATGGCAAAAGTAATGGTTTCCTCGCGGCCGGCCAGTTCCTGGACGCCGGCCGCTCCCCATGCTTCAAGGCGCGCGACAACCTGATGAACCAGCACCTCAGGCGCTGAAGCACCCGCCGTCACACCGACCATGGATTTATCCCGCAACCAGTGTCGCTCGATCTGATCAGGGCCATCGACAAGGTAGGCCTTCATTCCCTGCTGTTCAGCAAGCTCCCGCAAACGATTTGAATTGGAACTGTTCGGCGAACCCACCACCAGCACAACATCAACCTGTGCAACCAGTTGCCGCACGGCATCCTGACGATTCTGGGTTGCATAACAGATATCGTCCTTGCGCGGCCCTTCAATAGCGGGAAAGCGCGCGCGTAGCGCATCGATGACTCTTGCCGCATCGTCCATCGACAGGGTGGTTTGCGTGACGTAACTGAGATGCGTCTCATCACACACAGCAAGCTGTTCCACATCACTGATATCTTCTACCAAATAAATCTGTCCCCCGGCGGAAGCATCATACTGCCCCATCGTCCCCTCCACCTCCGGGTGCCCCTGGTGGCCGATCAAAACACATTCACGCCCATCACGGCTGTAGCGCGCCACCTCCATATGCACCTTGGTCACCAGTGGGCAGGTGGCATCAAAAATTCCCAGGCCACGCCGCCTTGCCTCTTCCTGCACGGCAAGCGATACGCCGTGCGCACTAAAAATTACCGTGGCGCCATCCGGCACTTCGTCAAGTTCGTCGACAAACACGGCGCCTCGCTCACGCAGATTGCCGACCACATAACGATTATGCACCACCTCGTGGCGTACATAGATAGGTGCGCCGAACAGGTCAAGCGCACGCTCGACAATATCGATCGCACGATCTACCCCGGCACAGAAACCACGTGGATTGGCCAGCAATACCTGCATAAACGTTTCCTGTTAAATACCGGACACTCCGGTCTTACGCCTCATCAAGTGGCGGGTATTTCACTTCGAGTATTTCTACTTCAAAGATGATTTCACGGCCCGCCAGTGGGTGGTTGAAATCCATTTTCACCTGTTCGTCACTGATTTCAAGCACAGCACCGGGAATTTCCTCACCCTGTTCGTCCGTAAAACTGATTATCAGCCCGGGCTTTGGCACTATATCAGCAGGAAATGCGGCGCGATCCATCCAGGTCACAGCATCTTCACGGCGTGTTCCAAAAGCCTGCCCTGGCATCAACATCAAGGTCTGGCAACTACCGGGGCGCAAGCCATACAGCGCAAGCTCCAGTCCCTCGTCGAGAGCACCCTCACCCATCACAAAGCTGACCGGCTCGCCGCCAAAACTGCTATCCGCTTCCAGGCCATCGGCCAGACGCAGGGCGTAGTGCAGGGTCACGCGACAACCGACGGAAATGGTCATTTCAGTCTGATGCCCTGCGTGTAAACAGGCTGTCCCAGATCAGCAGGACAGCGCCCACCGAGATCGCAGAGTCGGCAATATTGAAGGCCGGCCAGTAGTACTCGTGGTAATACACCTGGATAAAGTCCACCACGTAACCGAACCACAGGCGATCAACCAGGTTTCCAACCGCGCCACCCAACACCAGCGCCAGGGCGACTGAAAGCAATACCTGTCCGGGTTTCAAACGCTTCAGCCAGAAAATCAGCAGCACGGTTGCCGCCGTTGAAATCGCCACAAAGAACCAGCGCTGCCAGCCGGAGGCATCGTTGAGAAAACTGAATGCCGCGCCACGGTTGTACAACAGGGTCAGGTTGAAGGAAGGAAACACGGCAAGGGGTTCTGCATAGGCCAGGAGATGATTCGCCAGGGCCTTGGTCAACTGATCCAGCACGACCACCAGCAGGGCGAGCGCCAGCCATTTTTTCATGTTGATACCCCGGCGTCAGGCAAAACGCCGGGACTCCCCGTCACCATCAACGTTTTCGATACAACGTCCACACAACTCGGGATGCTGCTGGCTGGCGCCTACGTCCTCGCGATGATGCCAGCAACGCACGCACTTGGCATGTTCCGATGCACGCACCTGAATACCAAACTTCGCGCCTTCCACCTCAACACTCACCGCGTCCGCCGGCTGTTCGCCCACCGCATGCAAACGCACATAAGAGGTAATCAGGACAAAGCGCAGTTCGTCGCCAAGACGTCCCAGTTTTTCCAGCCAGGCCTCATCGCAATACACATCCACTTCCGCATCCAGCGAGGAACCAATATCACCTGCGACACGTAGTTTCTCCAGCTCCTTGCCCACCACTTCGCGCACGGCCAGTACCTCCTGCCAGTAGGCCATGGCAAAACCTGCAGCCGTTTCGTCATCGGCCGGGAACATCTCCGGCAGGTCCGCCCAGGTGGACAGCAAAACAGACTCGCCGTGTTCACCCGGCAGGTTGTTCCAGATTTCTTCCGCGGTAAAACTCAGGATCGGTGCCAGCCAACGCGCCAGTGCCTCGACGATGTGGTACATGGCCGTTTGCGCCGAACGTCGCGCCACACTGTCGGGCTGCGTGGTGTACTGGCGATCCTTGATGACATCGAGATAGAAACCACCCAGGTCATTCGTGCAGAAGTTATGCACCTTCTGGTAGATGTGATGAAACTCGTAGGTCTCGTAGGCGCGCGTGACCTCGTCCTGCAACTGTACGGCGCGCGCTACCGCCCAGCGATCGAGCATCAACATATCCTTTGGCGCAAGAAGATGTTCCGTCGGCTCAAAACCGTTGATATTGGCCAGCAGGAAGCGTGCGGTATTACGCATACGCCGGTAGGCATCCGCCGTGCGCTTGAGGATTTCATCCGACACGTTCATTTCGTTACGGTAGTCGGTCGCCGTCACCCACAGGCGCAGGATATCGGCACCAAGGCTGTTGACTACCTTCTGTGGCGCCACCACGTTACCCTTCGACTTGGACATTTTCTGGCCTTTGGCATCGACGGTAAAACCGTGGGTCAACACCTGCCGGTACGGCGCCTTGCCGTGCATGGCAACCGAGGTCAGTAGCGAAGACTGGAACCAGCCACGGTGCTGGTCTGAACCTTCCAGGTAGAGGTCCGCCGGGAACCCCAGTTCATCACGGCGTTCCAGTACGCACTGGTGGGTAGTACCGGAATCGAACCAGACATCCAGCGTATCCGCGACCTTGTCATATTGCGCCGCTTCATCGCCGAGCAGATCAGTGGCATCCATTTCAAACCAGGCATCGATGCCGTGACGTTCGACACGCAGCGCTACTTCCTCGATCAGTCTGGCGGTATCCGGGTGCAGTTCACCGCTTTGTTTATTCACGAACAAGGCAATCGGCGCGCCCCAGGTGCGTTGCCGTGACACACACCAGTCCGGCCGCCCCTGCACCATACCCTCGATGCGTGCCTGCCCCCAGTCCGGCATCCACTCGACCTCAGCGATGGCCTGCATGGCGGCCTTGCGCAAACCCTTCTGTTCCATGCTGATAAACCACTGCGGCGTGGCGCGGAAGATAATCGGCGTCTTGTGCCGCCAGCAGTGCGGGTAACTGTGGCGCAGTGCCTCGGCATGTACCAGCGCACCCTTTGCCTTCAATACGTCGATCACATCGTCATTAGCGGAAAAGACGTGCTTGCCGGCAAACAATTCCGTGTCCTCAAGAAACACGCCATTGCCACCCACCGGGTTATCGACCGGAATACCGTAGCGCTGGCCGACCACATAATCGTCCTGGCCATGGCCCGGCGCTGTATGCACCGCACCGGTACCCGCCTCGGTGGTCACATGGTCACCGAGAATAACGGGGACTTCCCGATCGTAGAAGGGATGCCCGAGCTTGAGGTGCTCAAGTGCTGAACCCTTGCAATAGGCCACTACCTGGTAGCTGTCACAGTCGTAACGCAACATAGAATCTTTCAACAAGGCTTCAGCAAACAGCAAACGTTCAACACCGCGGCCCAGGTCCGCCTGCACCAGCGCATAATCCAGTTCGGGATTGAGCGACACGGCCCGGTTGGCCGGCAGCGTCCAGGGGGTTGTGGTCCAGATCACCACCGACACGGGACCCTCACCCTTGTGTCCGTCCGGGTGGTGGCAACGCGCCAGTAACGCTTCTTCGTCGAGTACGGAAAAACGCACATCGATAGCCGGCGAGGTCTTGTCCTCGTATTCCACTTCGGCCTCGGCCAGCGCGGAACCGCAGTCGGTACACCAGTGTACCGGCTTGTAACCCTGGGTCAGGTGACCGTTGGCGATAATCCGCCCGAGCGCACGAATGATGTCCGCCTCGAAACGGTAATCCATGGTGAGATAAGGCTGCGTCCAGTCGCCAATCACACCCAGGCGAATGAAGTCCTTACGCTGGCCATCCACCTGCTTGCGCGCGTAGTCACGACATTTTGTGCGGAAGGTCGATGCATCGACCTTCCTCCCGACCTTGCCCACCTTCTTCTCGACATTCAGCTCAATGGGCAGACCGTGACAATCCCAACCCGGCACATAGGGCGCGTTGAACCCGCTCAGCGTCTTGCTCTTGACGATGATGTCCTTGAGGATCTTGTTGACCGCGTGACCAATGTGAATATCACCGTTGGCATAAGGGGGGCCGTCGTGCAGCACAAACTTCGGCCGCCCTTCACCCTGCTCGCGCAGACGACGGTAGAGATCAATCTTATCCCAGTATTTCAGCATCTCCGGCTCCCGGTTGGCGAGATTCGCCTTCATCGGGAACGCTGTTTTGGGCAGGTTAAGGGTATCTTTGTAATTACTCACTCGTGTACTCACTCGCTGAAAAACTGTCGGGCCTGTTCGGCGTCCTGCTGTATCTGTTGCTTCAATGCCTCGAACGATTCAAATTTCTTTTCGTCACGAAGCTTCCGGCAAAACTCGATATCCACGTAATGGCCGTAAATATCCCGGTCGAAATCGAACAGGTGCGTTTCCAGCACCGTTTCCTTACCGCACACAGTCGGGCGTGTGCCCAGGTTGGCAACGCCCGTTACCGGCTTGCCTCCCGCGCCATACGCACGCACGGCAAACACGCCACTTAGCGGCGATACGGCCCGGTGCAGACGCACATTGGCCGTCGGAAAGCCGATGCTGCGGCCACGCTGCTGGCCCGGCGCCACCCTGCCGCAAATCCGGTAGGGGCGACCGAGCAACTGCTCCGCCAACGCCAGATCACCTGCCTCCAGCGCCTCGCGGATGCGTGTACTGCTGACTCTGTCACCGGATTCCACCAGTGTCTGTGTGCTGACGACTTCAAAACCCCGCTGCTGCCCGGCCTGCTGCAAAAAGGCAAAATCGCCACGACGCCCCTTGCCGAAACGGAAGTCATCACCAATCACCAGGTAGCGCACACCCAGTCCGTCAACCAGGATATCCTGCACGAAAGCCTCGGCATCGCGTTCCGCCAGTCGCCGGTCAAAACGCAGGCAAACCACCTGGTCGATACCCCACTCACGGAACAGGGTCAGCTTGTCGCGCAGCCTTTGCAGGCGCGCGGGTGCTATAGCAGGCGAAAAATACTCCTGCGGCGTCGGTTCGAACACCATCACCGTGGCGGGCAACTGCAACTCGGCCGCACGCGCCTGCAACTGGGCCAGCACCGCCTGGTGCCCACGGTGCACGCCATCGAAGTTACCGATGGTCAGCGCACAGCCGCGTGGTGCGGCGGACAAATTACGAAAGCCCCGTATGAATCGCATCAGTTTACAGAAAAGCCTGAATTATAATGATGGAAACCGCCATGTCATGGATTGCCGGCGGTTTCATCGGCCGGCGTACGAAACATAGACAGTTTTACACCCGAGAGTCGCAACACCAGCAGATAGCTGGCCACCCCGGCGGCCACCCACAGACTGAGTTGCGTAACCCGCCCAAGCGTATCCAGCCCGGCCCATTGTGCCGTATCGGGCATGCCAGCGTTCACCACAGCCGCCATGACACTGACGCTGACCAGTATCTGCGCCAGCAGGCGCGGCCAGCCCGGTTGTGGCTGAAACGCCCCAGTGCGGCGTAGCGCCCTGAACAGCAGGACGGCGTTCAGATACGCGGCCAGTGCTGTCGCCAGCGCCAGCCCGGCGTGTGCGCCCTTCACGTCCAGCATTACCATGGGCACCACAAATAACACGTTCATCACCATATTGGCGATCATCGCACGAATCGCAATCTTCACGGGTGTCGCGGTGTCCTGGCGCGAGTAAAACGCCGGCGCCAGCACCTTGGCCAGCATAAATCCCGGCAGCCCGACCCCATAGGCGAGTAACGCCAGTGTCGCCATATCGACATCGTTCCCCGAAAATTTCCCATGCTCAAATAAGGTTGACAGGGCTGGGCGCGCAAGCAGTAGCAGGCCCACCATCGCCGGCACTCCGGTCAGCAATACCCAGCGCAGACCGGCATCGAGAATATGCGAAAACGTTTCCCTGGACCCGCCGGCATGCGCACGCGACAGCATAGGCAGGATCACCGTCGCCAGCGCGATACCGGCAATACCCAGGGGGAATTCCACCAGCCGGTCGGCGTAATACAGCCAACTGACACTGCCGGTCACGAGAAATGACGCCAGCAGGGTGTCGAACAGCAGGTTGATCTGCGATACCGAAGACCCGACAATGCCGGGCACCATCAGCTTCATAATTTTCTTCACCCCGGTATTGCCCACACCCCAGCGGGGCCGCGGCAGCAGACGGATGCGTGCCAGCGATGGCAACAAGAAAGCCAGCTGCACAAAACCCGCCACGAACACGCCCCAGGCCACCGCAATCAACGGCTCATCCAGCCGTGGAGACACCAGCAGCGCGGCACCAATCAGCACCACGTTCAGCCACACCGGGGTAAAAGCCGCCGCCGCAAAGCGTCCGTAACTGTTGAGTATGCCCGCTGCAAACGCCACCAATGCCATAAACAGGAGATACGGGAAGGTGAACCGCAACATATAGGCGGTCAGGTCGAATTTGAGCGGTTCAGACCAGAATCCCGGGGCAAACAGGGTCACCAGCACCGGGCTGGCCAACACCCCGACCAGCACCAGTAATCCCAGCAGTCCGAGCAGCGTTCCCGCCACATAATCCACCAGTGTCTGCACCTCACCGTGTTCGCGCTGCGCTTTATATTCCGACAGAACAGGCACGAACGCCTGGGAAAATGCCCCTTCTGCAAACAAACGGCGGGTAAAATTCGGGATCTTGAAGGCGACAAAGAATGCATCCATACCCGCACCGATGCCGAAACGCGCCAGCACCATATCGCGCACCAGGCCCAGCACCCGGGAAATCAGCGTCATGGCGCTGACAATGGCCGTGCTGCGAAGCATTTTCCCGCTCATAAAAGCCCCCCGGAGAGAGCGAAATGATTGACAAATCGGGCAGATTTCCGCATAGTGCCCGGCTCTTCGGAACCAGGAACAGGAGAAAGATTTTGGCAAATTCGGCCCAAGCCCGTAAACGCGCCCGTCAGGCGGAAAACCGCCGTCAGCGCAACGCAGGTCAGCGCTCCATGCTGCGCACCTACATCAAGAACGTCGTCAAGGCTGTCGCCGCTGGCGACGCAGAAGCCGCCCAGGCCGCCTACCAGAAGGCTGTGCCGGTTATCGACAAGTCTGTCGGCAAAGGCCTCATTCACAAGAACAAGGCCGCTCGCCAAAAGAGCCGTCTTGGTCAGCACGTCCGCGCGCTGCAAAGCTGATTGCGGATTGTTTCCTG
>CAYYAP010000041.1:0-8430 GCA_964469575.1 uncultured Thiohalobacter sp. | reverse complement strand
GTCAAAGCAGCACCAGGTTGTCGCGGTGTATCAGTTCGGGTTCATCGACGTAACCCAGTAACGGTTCGATCTGTTCGCTGTTTTTACCCATGATACGGCGCGCTTCATCCGCCGCGTAGTTCACCAGCCCCCGCGCTACCGTATGGCCCTCCGGGTCAACACAACTCACCACCTCGCCACGCTGGAAATTTCCATCTATCGCCGTGACACCGACCGCCAGCAAACTGGACCCGGATTCCCTGAGCACCCGTACTGCGCCGGCATCCAGCGTGAGGGAACCTTTCGGCTTTAACTGCCCGGCCAACCACTGTTTACGCGAGGCCAGCCGGTTGCTGGCCGGATACACCAGCGTACCCGGCCCGCCACCCGCCGCGATTTTCTCCAGCACCTGCGCCTCGCTGCCGGAGGCAATCCAGGTCGCCGCGCCCGAGCGCGCCGCCAGTTCGGCCGCGGCAACCTTGGTCGCCATACCCCCACGCCCCAGCCCGCTGCTGCTGGAACCTCCCGCCGCCGCCTTCAGGGCGGCGTCACCGGCCTCGGCCTCGGGGATCAGTGTTGCCCGGGGGTTCTGTGCCGGATCGCTGTCATACACACCGCCCTTGTCTGTCAGGATCACCAGCAAATCCGCATCGACCAGGTTGGTCACCAGCGCCGCCAGCGTATCGTTGTCACCAAAACGCAGTTCATCACAAGCCACGGTATCGTTTTCGTTGACGACCGGGATGACGCCCAGTTCCAGCAACCTGCACAGTGTGCTGCGCGCATTCAGGTAACGGGTGCGGTTAACAAGATCATTATGGGTTAACAGCACTTGCGCCGTGTGCAAACCGTGTGTCTGAAAATGTGACTCCCAGGTCTGTACCAGACCCATCTGACCGACAGCCGCTGCCGCCTGCTGTGCAACCAGCTGGTGCGGGCGTTGTGTCCAGCCAAGTCGATTCATGCCTTCCGCGACGGCGCCTGAGGAAACCAGCACCAGCTCACGTCCCTGTTCACGCAGCGCATGCATTTGCGCCACCCAGCCGGCGATAGCCTCGTGATCCAGGCCGGCGCCATTATTGGTCAGCAGCGCACTACCGATCTTCACCACCCAGCGGCGTGACTTGACCATTGACTGTCGACGGGAATCACTCATGGGTTTCTGATGTTTCCGTAGCCTGCGCTGCCGCCCGGCGGGCCTCGATAACCTCCATGATAGCGAACACCAGTTCGCGCGTACCCTGCTTCGCCAGGGCGGAAATCTCAAACACCGGCCCTCGCCAGTCCAGCCGTTCGACCAGGTCCCGGCACAAGGCCTTGCGTTCATCCTCCGGCACCATATCAATCTTGTTCAACACCAGCCAGCGTTCACGCTCACCCAGTTCCGCACTGAATTTTTCCAGTTCGTGCGCAATCGCCTTCACATCCTCGACCGGGTCACTGCCGTCCAGCGGCGCCACATCCACCAGATGCAACAGCAAGCCGGTGCGCGACAGATGCTTGAGAAACTGCACCCCCAGACCGGCACCCTCTGCGGCGCCTTCAATCAGGCCGGGAATATCGGCCACCACGAAACTGCGGTGCGCCTCGACGCGCACCACACCAAGGTTCGGGTGCAGGGTGGTAAACGGGTAATCCGCCACCTTGGGCTTTGCCGCCGAGATAGCGCGGATCAAGGTCGACTTGCCCGCATTGGGTTTACCCAGCAGGCCGATATCCGCCAGCAATTTCAGTTCGAGCCGCAAGGCGCGGTGTTCCCCCGGCGTTCCCGGTTTTGATTCGCGCGGCGCGCGGTTGGTGGAACTCTTGTAGCGCAGGTTACCCAGCCCGTGAAAACCTCCGCGAGCCACCAGCAGGCGCTGACCGTCTTCCACCAGGTCGCCCATCAACTCTTCCGTGTCTTCCTCGTACACCAGCGTACCCACCGGCACGCGGATAATACAGTCTTCACCCGCCTTGCCCGTACAGTTACGACCGCGCCCGTTCTCACCGCGCTGCGCCTTGAAGCGGCGTTCGTAACGGAAATCCGCCAGGGTATTCAGGCCGGTATCCGCCACCATCCACACGCTGCCACCATCGCCGCCGTCACCACCATCCGGGCCACCGAGGGGAATATATTTTTCCCTGCGAAAGCTGACCGCGCCGTTCCCTCCGTCGCCGGCCTTTACGTCGATTGTGGCTTCATCTACGAATTTCATAACCTTAATATACCGAGTGCTGCAACAACGCGCATAAAAAAGCCCCGTACCAGGACGGGGCTTTTCGACGAGACCGGGAATCGGTCAGGACGGAACCACGTCCACAAACTTGCGGCTCTTCGGGCCGCGGGTCACGAACTTCACCGCACCGTCCGCCTTGGCGAACAGGGTGTGATCCCGGCCGCAACCGACGTTCACACCGGGGTGAAAATGTGTACCGCGCTGACGCACGATGATGTTCCCCGCTGCAACGCTCTCGCCGCCATAACGTTTTACGCCAAGGCGTTTGGATTCTGAATCGCGTCCGTTACGCGTACTACCACCGGCTTTTTTATGTGCCATTTTGCGCTTACCTCAAACTCAGGCAGAGATGCCTGTAATTTCCAGTTCAGTATAGGCCTGACGATGGCCCTGTCGTTTCATATGGTGCTTGCGACGGTGGAACTTGAGAATCTCCACCTTGGCGCCGCGACCGTGGGCCTTGACCTCGGCCGTCACCTTGCCACCCTCCAGAACCGGGGCGCCAATCTTGATGTCATCGCCATCGACAACCATCAGCACCTGATCGATTTCCACAGAGTCGCCTTCAGCAACGTCAAGTTTCTCAACGCGAAGCTTGTCGCCCTGGCTTACACGGTACTGTTTACCGCCAGTCATAATTACCGCATACATTGCCGAATCTCCAAATCACAGCGTCCGAAAGAGGCGCAATTCTACGGATTCCGGCGGTTTGCGTCAAACCCAACAGTTTCTGGTACCATGCGCGCCTGCCGGTTAGACTTAACGGTACGCCATTGCCCGACAAATCGCTGACATGCGTTGTGCGCACTATGCAGGAAGTTCTTAAAAATCAAAGTACTTACATGGACATCGAGGATGTTCGTGGACTGGTGCGCGATGATATCGGCGCAGTGGATGCGCTGATTCTCAAGCGCCTGCATTCCGATATCGCACTCGTCAATGAACTCGGGCGCTATATTGTCAACAGTGGCGGCAAACGTTTGCGTCCGTTACTGGTGCTGCTCGCCTCCCGCGCCTGCGGTTACCGTGGCTCGCACCATACCGAACTGGCCGCCGTCATTGAATTTATTCATACCGCCACGCTGTTGCACGACGACGTGGTCGATGCCTCGGAATTGCGCCGTGGCAATGAAACCGCGAACGCCATCTGGGGCAACGAAGCCGCCGTGCTGGTCGGCGATTTCCTCTACTCACGCGCCTTTGAAATGATGGTCAGCGTCGGCAGCATGAAGGTGATGGAAATTCTTTCCACCACCACCAATATTATCGCCGAAGGCGAGGTATTGCAGCTGCTCAACTGCCATGATCCGGATACCACTGAGGAACGCTACCGCGACGTCATCCGCTACAAGACAGCCAAGCTGTTCGAGGCCTCCTCGCAACTGGGCGCTGTCATCGGCAAACAACCGCCGGCGATCGAACAGGCCATGGCGCGCTACGGCATGCACCTCGGGACAGCTTTCCAGCTGATCGACGACGCCCTGGATTACGGCGCCTCGAACCAGGATATCGGCAAGAACGTCGGCGATGACCTGGCGGAAGGCAAACCCACCCTGCCATTGATCCACGCCATGAAACACGGCACACCGGCGCAAACGAAAGTGATCCGCCACGCGATCGAGCACGGCGGGCTGGAACACATCGCCACGGTCATGGATGCCATTGAATCGACGCAGGCCATCGCGTACACTGCGCAGTCCGCGCAACAGGAGGCGGACCTGGCCATCGAGGCGCTGGCGGTAATTCCGGCCAGCCCCTACAAAGAGGCCTTGTACGGGCTTGCCGAGTTTTCGGTGAACCGGAGTTACTAAATCGGGGCGTAGCGCAGCCTGGTAGCGCACTTCGTTCGGGACGAAGGGGTCGGAGGTTCAAATCCTCTCGCCCCGACCAATTTCTGGTCGGACACTGACCTTCTCTATTTACCTTCCCGCCACCAGTGGTGAATTGGACGAGATATCACTCACCCTCCGGGATGATACCTTCGCAAACCACCGCATCCAGCAATACGTCGATACCGGCGGGACAACTCAGCTGCGCCACGGGCAAATCCACTCCCTGCTTCCACTGCCGGACAGCATCACGCTTGGCGCCGCCGGTGACCAGTACACAGACCTCCCTGGCATCACATAAGGCGGTGATCGTCAGACTGACCCGTTCGGGCGGCGGCTTGGGTGCATCGAAAACAGGAACCACCAGACGATCATCCGGATGTTGATGACCGGGGAAGAGGCTCGCGGTATGGCCATCCTCGCCAATACCCAGCAGCACCAGATCAAAGGGTAATTCGGAAGCTATCAGGGATTCATAAACGTCAGCTGCAGGTCGCGGACCCCGCTCGGCGGGAATCGGGAAAACCTGTTCGGCCGGAATCGGCACATGTGCCAGCAAGGCATGATGCGCCATCACGCTATTGCGATCCGGGTGATCCACGGGCAAACAACGCTCGTCGCCAAACCAGACAAACCAGCGTGACCAGTCAGTATCGCAATCCTTCAGCCTGCGATACACCTGCTCAGGCGTGGTACCGCCGGCCAGCACGATACTGAAGCGGCCACGCGCCGCAATGGCCTGCTGCGCAGCATGCTGTATCCGCGCCAACGCTTCAGCAGCAACGACATCGGTATTCTTAAAGCAATGCCAGCGCACCGGATTACCCATTCAGCACCTGTTTATCCTGTCGTTGCACCAACTCCGCCCTTCAATCAGGTTGATGGCATTGTACCTTCAGTACAGGCTCAATACAGCCGTGTCCTGCCCGCACAATCAGATGCCCTTGCCCGAGAAATCCAGGTTCAGGAATACCGCCCGGCCCTGGGTTTTAAAACCACCGGCGGTTTGATAGTCCTTGTCGAAGGCATTTTCCAGACGCCCGCGCACGGTCAGGTTTGGATTGATTTTCTTGCTGGCATTCAGATCGAGCACACCATACCCCCCCAGCACCGTGGTATTAAAAGCCGAATCTTCACGTTCGCCCGTGGCAAGAAAACGACCGCCAAACTGGTAAGGCCCGGTTCGATAATCCAGCGTGGCTGTCAGGCTTTTCTTTGCGCGGCGCGCCAATTGGTCATTCGTGGCGCGGTCTTCCGGGTTCTGATAAGTGCCGGACACGTAACCCGACCAACGGCCTAATGCGTAGTGGTACTCAACTTCCACACCGCGAATACGCGCCTTGTCGATATTGATATTCTGCCCCGGAATCGGGCCGGCGAAACCATCAGGATCGACGAAATTGATCAGGTCGTCGATTTCATTCTGGAATGCTGTCACCGATACCTGATTGCCCGCACTGATACGGTGCTTGATACCAACTTCGTAATTGGTCGACTTCTCCGGATTGAGGCCGGCATTACCACCAAAACCAAACAGGTCGAAGAAACTCGGCGCCTTGTAACCGGTGCCGGCACTCGCGTAAACGCTGGTGCTGTCGGTAAAGCGGTAACCCAGTGTAGTATTCCAGGTTGTCTCGGTACCGAAAATCTCGTCATCGGTATAGCGTGAGGCGAGCAGCAGACTCACTTGACCCAACGTTACCTGGTCCTGCCCGAAGAATGCCGTAATGTTCTTGTCCTTGTTGACGACTGTACCGAAACTTACCGAATCGACGTTTTCATTCGCCGCATAGGCGCCAACCGTCAACAACTGTGCCTCACCAAGCTGTATATCGTTCTGCCAGTCTGCCGCCCAGCGTTCGGTATCGGCCACATCACTGGATTGGTTCTGGCTAATACGGTCTTCGGCAAAACTCAGCTTGAGCCGACTGTTCCAGTTGTCAACAGGCGTAGCGGACAGCGTGAGGGCAGACACCTGATTACGAAAATCCTGGTCTGCCGGAGAAATGAATGGTGGGAAGCCAGCGTAATACTCCGTCTTTCCCTGTGTGGCCCAGGTGCTAAACGCGACGTCGACAGCACCAAGATCAACACCAACATCAACATTCACCGTCTTGTTGTTGTAACCACGATCACCCGTCTGGCTGATCAACGTCTGAAAACCATCCGTATTCTGGAAAGACAGCGCCACACTGCCACGCACCTTGCCTTGAGACCCCGACAGGCGTGCATCACCACGCACGGTATTGTTGCTGCCAAGACCAAAACTTCCCCCCTCACTGACACCTTTTGAAGGCTTGCGGGTAAAGATCTGCACGACGCCACCAATTGCCTCGGAACCGTACAGGCTGGAACGGGGACCACGTACGATCTCGATATGGTCGATCAATGAGGGATCAATATTTTGCCAGGCCGCACCACC
Source organism: uncultured Thiohalobacter sp. (assembly GCA_964469575.1). Taxonomy (GTDB): domain Bacteria; phylum Pseudomonadota; class Gammaproteobacteria; order DSM-19610; family DSM-19610; genus Thiogranum. The sequence continues at coordinate 1,981 of CAYYAP010000041.1, read as the reverse complement.
GACAGTAGCATCGTTAGCCTTCACACCATCAATCAGTAACAGCGTGTGGTTGCTTTCGGCGCCGCGGATGAAAACCGAGGTCGCCTGCCCCGGCCCACCGTTGCGGCCGATATCCACACCGGCAAAAAAACGCAGCAGTTCAGCGACGTCGTTCGCCTGTGCACGTTCAATATCGTCGCGGGTAATCACCTGCACGGACGCCATGGAGGCATCGGCCGTTTGCGCGGTCCGCGTTGCGGTCACCACCACGGTATCACCGTTGACGGTCTCCGTTGCAAACGCTTGTGAACCGGGGAAAAGCAACGCCAGTGTTAATGCAGGCGCAATGTGGGACAAGGAGGTTGGAACTGATTGATCGGCGCAGGACATATTGATCTCCGAAAGCGTGTTGCACCACCCGTGCAACTAAAAATGAATCGAACGCGCGGGATCAATCCTGAATCGGAGACATGACAACAGCAGCCAGACACACCGACACCTTGCTCGCCCCACGCGGCAGGTTGTCTCGATCAGGCCGGTCTCCGGACTCGTGAGCGGCGGATGCCGACAGGTTGCCTTCCCGCGCGTCCTGCGCAGTGGCGTTTAAACCTGTCTGTACTCACTTACCGTTGCGGGGGCAGTGCCGGCATTGCTGAAAACAGCGCACCGGCTTCCCGTTTCACTTTCGCGCGGACCACGCGAAAAGCACCTGATTGACGGCGCGGGACTCTAAGGCAGGGACTCGCCGCAGTCAACTATTGTTTCGTTAGCTAGCGATCAAATTCCGGTGTTGCGGAAATGTGATGGATACTGAGATCGGCGCCCTGGAATTCCTGCTCCTGGTCAAGACGCAGGCCCAGCACCAGTTTGATTCCACCATAGACGACAAAACCGCCGATCAGTGCAATGCCTATGCCCATCGCCGTGCCAATCAGCTGTGCGGACAAGGTTACGCCACCCAGACCGCCCAGTGCCTTGCTGCCGAAAATACCGCAGGCAATGCCGCCCCAGGCCCCGCACAGACCGTGCAGCGGCCAGACGCCGAGCACGTCGTCGATCTTCCAGCGATTCTGGGTCAGGGTAAACAACCAGACAAACCCACCCCCCGCCACCAGACCGGTGACCAGTGCGCCGAGCGGGTGCATGACATCCGAACCGGCGCACACCGCCACCAGCCCGGCCAGCGGCCCGTTGTGCACAAAACCCGGGTCGTTCTTGCCGACCAGCAGGGCGGCCAGAATGCCGCCGACCATGGCCATCAGCGAATTGGCGGCAACCAGCCCGCTCACCGCATCGATGGTCTGCGCCGACATCACGTTAAACCCGAACCAGCCGACCGACAGTATCCAGGCGCCCAGCGCAAGAAAGGGGATGTTGGACGGCGGGTGGGCCGTTATCCGCCCTTCCTTGTCGTAGCGCCCGTGCCGGGCGCCCAGCAGCAATACGGCCGTTAACGCAATCCAGCCCCCCATGGCATGCACCACAACCGAGCCGGCAAAGTCGTGAAATTGTGCCCCGAAACTGGCTTCGATCCAGTGCTGGATGCCGTAATTCCCGTTCCAGGTGATACCTTCAAAGAACGGGTAAACCGCTGCGACCAGAATAAAGGTAGCCAGCAGTTGCGGGTTGAAGCGGGCGCGTTCGGCGATACCCCCGGAAACGATGGCGGGAATCGCCGCCGCAAAGGTCAGCAGGAAGAAGAACTTCACCAGCTCGTAGCCGTGTTTCTGGGCCAGCACCTCGGCGCCGGAGAAAAAATCAACGCCGTAAGCCACGCTGAAGCCGATGAAAAAATAGGCAATGGTCGATACGGCAAAATCCGCGATGATCTTGACCAGCGCGTTGACCTGATTTTTGCTGCGTACTGTGCCAACTTCCAGAAAAGCGAAACCTGAATGCATGGCCAGCACCATTATCGCGCCCAGTAAAATGAACAGTACATCACTGCCCGCTTGATAAGCTTCCATTATCGACTCCCAATCGTTCTGTTATTGTGCAGAAT
>CAYYAP010000040.1:17625-18712 GCA_964469575.1 uncultured Thiohalobacter sp. | reverse complement strand
CGCTGGCCGCTGCGGGTTTCGCGTATCGCGGCGCCGCAACGGGGGCAAGGTTCGGATGCCCTGCCGTAGACGTTCAGTGATTGTTGAAAATAGCCCGGCTTGCCTTCGCTGTTGAGAAAATCCCTCAGGGTGGTGCCGCCCTGCCGGATGGCGGCGGCCAGTACCGCGCGGATCGCGTCGGCCAGTCGTTCATACCGTGCGCGGCTGATGCGACCTGCCGCTCGCTGCGGGTGGATGCGCGCCATGAACAGGGCCTCGTTCGCATAGATATTCCCTACGCCCGCCACCGTATGACTGTCCATGATCAGTGACTTCACCGCCAGCTTGCGGCCACGCGACCGCTTGAACAGGGTGTCGCCGGTGAAGGCGTCGTCCAGGGGTTCCGGCCCGAGCGACGCCAGCAACGGGTGTTGATCCACCGCCTGTTCGCACCACAGCCAGGCGCCGAAGCGACGCGGGTCGGTATAGCGCAATAGCCTGCCCTTGCCAAAGTGCAGATCAATGTGGTCGTGAGTGCCCGGGGCCAGGCCTTCATCGACGATACGCAGGCTGCCGGACATGCCGAGGTGAATGATCAGCGTGCCACGGGTGGTTTCCAGCAACAGGTATTTTGCGCGTCGCTTCACGCGCAGGATTTTTGCGCCGCCCAGTTGCCGGTCGAGCGTGTCCGGCACCGGCCAGCGTAATTGTTTCTGGCGCACAGTGATGGCGTGTATGCGCGCGCCGACAAGGTACGGTTCGATGCCACGGCGAGTGGTTTCGACTTCGGGGAGTTCCGGCATGGTGTCAGTGTGGCTGGCGCGGTGAACCCGGGCAACCGCTATTACGGTGTGTCAGCAGCCGAACCTGGTTCAAGCAGGCGTGCCGCCATGTCGCCCATCCGGTATTCAATCCCGAAAGCGGGCCGCGCCAGCACCAGCTCAGGTTTGCGTGAGGTCACGACCAGTTCAATGGGCTGCTGCTGCCCGGCCAGGTAAAGCGTGATGGGATCGCCTTTGGGTGCGGCATCGGTCTCACGGACATTTATGGCTGTGGCCGTTTGCCAGTTCTCGATGAATTGCTGCAAGGCGTCGCTGGCGAGGTGGCG
>CAYYAP010000040.1:0-17525 GCA_964469575.1 uncultured Thiohalobacter sp. | reverse complement strand
GCGAACCACATTCTGTTCGGCCAGGCGCGTCAGCGCATTGACCTGGTGTGGCTCCGCCGGAAGGCGCGGGTTGCGGTCAATCCACCAGAACCCGTCGGTGTCGCGTTCAAGGACCAGTTCATCGCGTAACGGCCGGGTGATGCGCAGGTGTTTGATGTCACTGGCTGACAGTTGGGTGACGGCGTGCTGCTTTGGCTTCTTGATGCCGGGTTCAAAATGTACAACCAGTATGAGTATGGCCAGGGTGGTGAACAGCAGCAGGATGGTCAGCCAGCGTGATTTCATAAAGGGGTTCCGGTTAACGGTTGCGGCGTCGCCACCAGATGCCGAAGCCGGCAGCCAGCAGCGCAAGCGGGAGTACGAACAGGAAGCCGAAACCGATAATTGCCTGGCTGACCTTGCCGAGTTCCAGGCTGGTATCGCTGGCGGTGCGTGCGGTGATGGCGATAAAGCGGTCGTCGTGATTCAGCCAGTTGAACAGCGCCAGTCCAAGGTTGACGTTACCGGCGTTGCCCAGGTAGGTGTTGGAGAGGAAATCGCTGTCGCAGATGACGGCTACGCGTTGTTGCATGGCATGATCGTCATCGCCCTGTTCGCGGGTAAAGACATAACCGATATCCAGTGGCCCCTTGCGTTCGTCGCTGTCCTGGTCGAAGCGGATCGTGCCGCTGATCGGGCCGATTTCCGTCCAGGCGCGGTCCAGGGTGGTCAACAGGGGTTGTGCTTCCCAGCCCTCCGGCGTGGTGACATCGAGCGCGCAGGCCTGGGGGAACAGGGTGATCTTGTCCGCCATGTTGCGGGTGATCTCGTGCATCGGGTAGTCGGTGATGATGGCGAATGCCGGGTTGTCGATGCCGAACAGTTGCGTCGTTGCATCGACCACGGTCCCGGGCAGGACTTCGATGCCGAGGCTTTCCGCGACCGGGTCGAGACCATGCAGTGAGCCGGGTTCGATCAGCCACAGCAGGTTGCCGCCGCGTTTGATATAGCGGTTGATCAATTGCACTTCGCCGGACAGCAGGGGGGTACGCGGGTCGGCGATGACCAGCAGGCTGGTGTCATCCGGGAGCGTTGGGGACTCGGCGAGCATCTGTGTTTTTAGTTTGATGCCCTTGTCGCCGAGCAGTTTGCCGAACTGGCCAAAGTCATGATTGGCCTGGCCCTTCGGGTTACGTTCGCCATGCCCCGCCAGGAACACCACCTTGTGCGGGTTGGGACGTGCAATGCGCAACAGGGCGTTGGTCAGGCTTTGTTCCGACAGGTTCTGGACCTTCTCGCTGCGACCGTCGTAGGCGATCAGCAATTCGCCGTCCAGGGTGATGCCAAGTTCACGCACGCGTTCCGGCTCGGCATCCGGGTTGACGAAGTGCAGTGAGATATCAGGTTTGTGGCGCTGGTAGCGGGCAATGAGGTCCTTGAGGTGGTCGCGCAGCGCCGGTGTGTCGCGGGCGAATGCGGTGATGTGAACCGGCCCGTGCATGGTGTCGAGTAACTTGCGGCTGTCGACAGACAGGCTGTTGCGACCGCTGCTGGTCCAGTCCGCCTCGATGTTGTAGCGGGTGCTCAACCAGCCCAGCAAGCCGGCAACAACTAACAGGCCGATGACAAACAGCAGGTTCTGGAATTGCAGCTGGCGGCGGGAGGAACGGGTGATCTTCATAGCGTTACCCGGTCAGCCGCTTCTGGTCCAGGCGGCGAATGCACAGGATCAGGAACACGCCGGTCAGCAGCAGGTAATACACCAGGTCGCGGGTGCTGAAGAGTCCTTTCAGGAAGGCGTTGAGGTGCGTTTTCAGCGACAGGTACTGGAACAGGCTGGAGACATTTTCGCCGCTACTGCCATTCCAGTCGATGATCCACAGCAGCATCAACAGGCCCAGCGTGCTGATGGCGGCAACCACGGGTTGTTCGGTGAGGGAGGACATGAACAGTCCAATGGCGGAAAAGGCGCTGGCCAGCAGCGCCAGGCCGAGCAGTCCGGACAGCATCTTCCCTGCATCCAGCGTGGTGCCCATATACAAAGACAGCGGCATAGCCATGAGCATCAGCAGCAGGATGAAGAAGAACAGCGTGATACCCAGAAACTTTCCCAGCACGATGTCGCGCAGGGATACCGGCGCGGACAGTAACAGTGTCAGGGTGCGGTTGCGTTGTTCTTCACTGATGCTGCGCATGGTGATGGCCGGGGAGATCAACAGCAGCAGGAAGCCGACGGTCTGGAACAGTGGCGCCACCACGATGTCGGTCACGCCGGGCGCCCCTTCCATACCGGACAGGCGCGCCTGCCAGGCCATATAGGTATCGAGTTGCGACAGGAACAGGAAGGCCAGCACCAGTTGCAGTACCGCAAGGATTGCCCAGGCCAGTGGCGACAGGAACAGGTTTTTCAGTTCACGCACGGCAATCGTCAAGATCATCAGGCGGCATCCTCGGTAGCTTGCCCGTCATCGTGACAGGTCAATTGCACGAACATCTGTTCCAGTGTCTGTCGATCCAGTGCGAGTTCGACCAGCCCCAGGTGATGTTCCGCCAGGCTGGCGGCGACGGCTTCAGCCGGGTTGTCCTCATCGAAATAAAGGCGTGCGCGCGTCTCGCTGAGCCGCTCACTGTGATCGATGCCGGGCAGCTCGTGCAGCACGTCATCGGGTAACGCCTCACGGGTTTCCACCACCAGGACATGGCTGGTCAGCTGTTGTTCGAGCGCCTGCATGCTTTGCGAGAACACCAGTTTGCCTTCGTTGATGATCTGCACGTGTGAGCAGGTCGCCTGGACTTCGGGCAGGATGTGTGTGGAGAGAATAATGCCGTGGGTTTGACCCAGTTCCCGGATCAGCTCGCGAATCTCGCGGATCTGGTTGGGGTCGAGGCCCACGGTGGGTTCATCGAGGATGACCACGGCCGGATTATGCAGGATGGCCTGGGCGATACCGACGCGCTGCTGGTAGCCCTTGGACAGGTTGCCAATCAGGCGGCGGTTAACGGCCAGTAGACCGCAGCGGCGTTTGGCGCGGTTGACAGCCTGACCGCGTCGCACTTTGCTGACCCGGTGCAGGCGTGCGCAGTAGTGCAGGTATTCATCTACTGTCAGGTCACGGTATACCGGGGGTTGTTCGGGCAGGTAGCCAATGTCGGCCTTGGCCTGCCTTGGCCGGTCGAGGATGTCGATATCGTTGATCTGTATCCGGCCTTCGCTGGGCGCAAGATTGCCGGAAATCATTTGCATGGTGGTGGATTTGCCGGCGCCGTTTGGCCCGAGAAAACCCAGTACCTCGCCCTGTGACAAGGTGAAGTCAATATGATCAACCGCGAGTTGATGCCCGTAGTAACGCGACAGTTGTTCAACCTTGATCAGGATTTTTGCTGCCATGTGCTTTATGATAGCTCCAACAGTGTCATGTCCGTGCCCGAAGCGGGAGCATAACGTAAACGATTGCGGATTTGGATAGCCTATTTATGCCAGCGCGAAAACCGGAAACGCCATTATGTGACCAATTCGGCTTTGATGCCGACTGGCGTCGTGCCCAGCTCGCGCTGATTGACCTCGAGGGTGAATCGCGCGATACGGTTCGCCAGTTACATCAATCGGTGCTGACCGCTGATACATCACGGGGCATTGTGGATCGTTTCTATGAGCAATTGCTACACGATCCCCGCGCCAAAAGCCTGATTGCCAGTTACGATATTGAACGCCTGAAAGTGATTCAGACGGACTATCTGACAGGTTTCGGTGTCGATTTCCGCGATGCCAGCTACTTCGAAACGCGCGCCCGTGTCGGTATCGCGCACGCCCGTGTCGGCTTGCCGCTGGCCTTATACCTGTCTGCTTTCGGTGTGATGCAGACACTGATGCTCGAAGCGCTGATGGCTTGTGTCAGTGATGTGGATGATCGCCACGCGCTCTGCTGTCTGGTGCTGAAGCTGACTACGCTGGATATTGCCGTGGCGACCGAAGTCTACCATCGCAGCAGTGTGCTGGAGCTGGACCGCTCGGTGAAACACCTGCAACTCGAACAGAACCTGTTGAGGATACAGCTGCAACAGGACGCGCTGACGGGTGTTTCCAGCCGCACCAGCCTGTTGACCGAACTGGAAGGTGCGATTGATCGTTCGGCCAAAACCGGGCAGCCGTTGTGTATCATCATGGCTGACCTTGATCTCTTCAAGAAGGTGAACGACAGCTACGGCCACATGGTGGGCGACAAGGTGCTCACCGAGGTGGGTGGGCGTATTCGCGCCGCACTGCGTGAATTTGACCTCGTGGGTCGTTACGGTGGTGAGGAATTTGTGGTGGTGCTGGAAAATACCTCGCGCCACACGGCGCTCCAGGTGGCAGAACGTATCCGTCAGCGTATCGCCGCCGGACCCATCAATACGGGCAAACAGCAGCTGAATCAGACCATCAGCCAGGGGCTGGCGGTACGCGCCGAGGGTGACGATATGCAGCGACTGCTACAGCGTGCTGACGACGCCATGTACAAGGCCAAGCGCGCCGGGCGCAACTGTGTCGCGGAAGCTGACTGAAACCTTGTTGGAATGCGGGCATGCTGCTGGGTGTTGATACCGGCGGTACCTTTACCGATTTCGTCTGTTTTGACGGGCAGGCTATCCGCACACACAAGGTGCTGTCGACCCCCGAGGCGCCCGAGCGCGCCATCCTGCAGGGTATTCATACGCTGGGGCTTGAGGGCAAGCCGTTTCACCTGGTGCATGGGTCGACGGTAGCCACCAATGCCGCGCTCGAAGGCAAGGGCGTGCGCACGGTGTATATCACCAATCACGGACTCGCCGATGTGCTGACGATTGGCCGGCAGGCGCGTGAGGCGCTCTACCAGTTACAGCCGCAGCCGCAACCCCCGCCGGTTCCCGCCGCACTGTGCCTGGAAACCGGTGGCCGGCTGGGTGCGGACGGGTGCGTGGTCGAGCCGCTCGATGAAGCAGAGTGCGCGGCGCTGGCGCAGCGGGTCGCCGCCTTGCGGCCACAGGCTGTGGCGATCAACCTGCTGTTCTCCTGGCTGGACGATCGCTTCGAGCAGATGATCCGTCGCGCCTTGCCCGAAACCCTGTTTGTCTCCTGTTCTTCCGAGGTGTTGCCTGAAATACGCGAGTACGAGCGCGGTATGGCAACCTGGCTGAACGCCTGGCTGGGTCCGAAAGTACAGGGCTATTTACAGCGACTGGAACAGGCCGTGCAGCCGGCCCCCGTACACGTCATGCAAAGTTCCGGACTGACCCTGCGTGCAGATCATGCCGCACAACGCGCGGTAAATCTGTTGTTATCGGGGCCGGCCGGCGGCCTGATGGGCGCGAGGTATGTGGCGGCGCGGCATGGGATCAAGCGACTGCTTACCTTTGATATGGGCGGGACATCGACCGATGTGGCGCTTATTGATGGCCGGATCAACCTGACCTCGCAGGGGCATATCGGTCGTTACCCGGTTGCCGTGCCGATGGTGGATATGCACACCATCGGTGCGGGTGGCGGTTCGATTGCCCGCGTGGATGAGGGCGGTATGCTGGCGGTCGGGCCGGCGTCGGCCGGCGCGGACCCGGGACCGGCCTGTTACGGGCGTGGCGGTCGGCAGGCAACGGTGACGGATGCCAACCTGGTGCTGGGCCGGTTGCGCCCCAATGCTTTTCTCGGTGGTGACATGGCGCTGGATGTGGCGGCAGCGCAGCAGGTGATCTCGGAACTGGCGCGGCAGATGGGGGTTTCCCCGGAGCAGGCGGCGCGCGGTGTCATTGACCTGGCTAACGAGCACATGGCGCAGGCCTTGCGGGTGATCTCCGTGCAGCGCGGTATCGACCCGAGCGGCTTTACCCTCACGGCGTTTGGCGGTGCCGGCGGGTTGCACGTCTGTGCGCTGGCGGATGCGCTGGGCCTGCAGCGGGCGATGGTGCCGGCGGGCGCCGGGGTGTTGTCGGCGTTGGGTATGCTGGTGGCGCCACGTGGCCGGCAGATGTCACGCACATTGAATGGTCTGCTGGACGGGTGTGATGAGGCGGATCTGCTGGCGGCATTTCAGCGTCTTGCCGATCAGGGGCTGGAGGAGCTGCGTGAAGAGGGTGTGCCGTCTGATGCGGTCGATTGCGGCTACAGCCTGGATTGTCGTTACGCCGGGCAGAGTTTTTCGCTGAATGTACCTTTCGACAGTGTGGCCGGGGCTGCCGAGGCTTTTCACCAGGCGCATCGGCAGCGGTTTGGCCACCGCCTCGATGTGCCTGTCGAAGTCGTGAATCTGCGCGTGGCGCTGTCTGCCGCCGGTGAACAGCTGTCGTGGCGGGAAAGTGGGCCGGACGGGTCGGGAAAGCCGCTCGAATGCGTGCCGCTGGTGGGCGTGGATCACCCTGTGCCCGTCTGGCGACCGGCCGACCTGGTTTCCGGACACGCTTACGATGGCCCGCTACTTGTCGTGGATGATTTAGCGACTATACTGGTAGCATCGCGCTGGACCCTCAGGGTGGAGGGCGATGGCAGTTTACTGCTGACAAAAAAATCCGCAGGGCCTTGCGGCACTGCGGAAAGGACGGGATAGGAAGACAAAGCTCGAAGGTTTGGGGCGGGAAAGCTGAGCAGTTAGCTCTCTCGTCCCGAACCGGTCACTAGTCCAACCAGGATTGAGATTACGGGGCCTGCCGGTTGCCGTCCTTGATCCAGATCAATAAAACCCCACTCGACACCCTAATCGTTAATGAGTGCCTGGCAGATGTCATTGGACCACTGTACCGCTGACAGGTAGGCGTCGCGTATGGCCGTGGCGCCCAGATCGTCACAATAGATGTCATCCCACTCACCTCGCTCATAGGCCAGTACGCAGGACAACGCCTTGCCGTGGGCGCCACGGTGATGCAGCAGTGCTTCGGAAATGTGGTCGGCGAGCGGCAGTTGGGTGAGAATTTCCTCCATACTGTTGTCCATCAGTGCATCCAGTGCGGAAAACAGCCCCACGGTGAAGTAGACATCGGGATCCGGTTTCTTACGCAACCGTGCCAGGTTTTCCGCCATTTTCGCGCGAATCATGGCGATAACCACCAGTTCAGTCGGTTTGTCATCGATCTGGGACATGGCTAGCAAGGTTGTCCATGAGCGAATGGTCGCCATGCCGAGGATGACAACCGCCTGGCGGATCGAATCGATCTTGCGCGCGAGCGCGACTGCAGCCGAGTTCACATAACGCAGAATCTTGAAACTGAAAGCGACATCCTGGACGATCAGACTTTCCAGTTCGTCCGGTGTGATATCCGGGTCCTGCAGACGACTCAACAGTTTAAGTATCGCCAGCCGGTTATTGGGCAGGCGCCGGCCTTGAATAATTTTCGGCTGGGCAAAAAAGTAGCCCTGGAAATAATCGAAGCCCAGTTCCCTGCAAAAATCGTATTCGTCGCGGGTTTCCACCTTCTCGGCCAGCAGGCGCAGCGAAGGTTTACGCAACCGCGTGACATGATCACGGATTTCGTCATGGCTTAGCGCCATGACATCGATCTTGATGATATCCGCCAGTTCCACCAGGGGTTGTAGCGACTCGTGGTAGATGAAGTCGTCCAGCGCAATCGAGTAACCCTGCTGGCGTAGTCGGGTGACACCGGCCACAACCGCTTCGTCGGCCTCGATGTCTTCCAGCAGTTCCAGCACCACCCGGTCCCTGGGCAGTGAAATGGTATTTTCGTCAACGAAAAAGGTGCGGGTCAGATTGATGAACGCCAGCTTGTCCCCGACAATCTTTTCCAGCCCGATTTCCATGAAGGTATTAACGATGACATTGGAGGTTGCCTTGTCGCCATCGACAATGTCGGCCACATTGCGTTGCTGTGCCGAGCGAAACAGTAATTCATAGGCGTAGACGCCCTGCTTACGGTCGTAAATCGCTTGTCGGCCAATAAAGATGTCGCTCATGATGCCTTGCTTGGTGGTGGAACCCAGTACAAAAGTGTAACAGATTCCTATTGTTAGTCATTGGTCAAGCTGTCGGCCGATTGTGCCGAAACTGTGGGTATGGACAGCTGTGGTAAAATGCCGGCTGCCAACACAAGTTGTAGAGGTTTAAATGGTTGCATTATTTTCCGGCTTCTCCTGGTATGCCGGTTGGGTGGATCTTCCCTGGTGGGGCTACCTGTTGACCGGGTTCGTGCTGACACATATCACGATTGTCAGCGTCACTGTTTTCCTGCACCGCCACCAGGCGCACCACGCCCTGGATCTTCATCCTGTTATCAGTCACTTCTTCCGTTTCTGGTTATGGCTGACAACCGGTACCGTTACGCGTGAATGGGTGGCCGTGCACCGCAAGCACCATGCAAAGTGCGAGACGCCGGAAGATCCACACAGTCCGCAGACGCGGGGTATTCGCACTGTGCTGTGGCGGGGCGCGGAGTTGTATCGCCAGGAAGCTGATGTCGCCGAAACGCTGACCCAGTACGGTCACGCCACGCCCGATGACTGGCTGGAACGTAAGCTGTACAGCCGTTTCTCGCTACTCGGTATTGCCATCATGCTGGTGATTGATTACCTGCTGTTTGGATTTTTTGGTGTGGCCCTGTGGGCTGTGCAGATGTTGTGGATTCCCTTCTGGGCGGCCGGCGTGATTAATGGTATTGGTCACTGGTGGGGTTATCGTAACTACGAGACACCGGATGCATCGCGCAACATTACCTGGCTGGCCCTGCTGGTTGGCGGTGAAGAGTTGCACAATAATCACCACGCCTTTGCCAGTTCGGCGCGTTTCTCGATGCGTCGCTGGGAATTTGATCTTGGCTGGGCCTATATCCGCATGATGCAGGTGCTGGGTCTGGCGCGGGTGAAAAAGCTGGCGCCCTCGCCACGTATCCTTCCCGGCAAGGAGCGGGTGGATATGGATACCCTGAAGGCCGTGGTCGTGGCGCGTTTCCATGTGATGTCGGATTATGCGCGCCAGGTGTTGTGGCCGGTGCTGCGACAGGATTGCCGGGAGGGAGAATGCCGGCAAGGCCTGCGCCGGATACGCCGGTTGCTGGTGCGTGACCCGGACACCATGGATGCGCGCAGCCGCGGGTTGCTGGAAGGTGTCCTGCAGCGTTTTGCGGATTTGCGTATCGCTTACCAGTACCGGGACCGGCTTCAGCAGATCTGGGGCCGCTCAGCAGCCAGCCACGAGGCCTTGCTGAAGGCGTTGCAGGACTGGTGCCAGCAGGCAGAAGCAACAGGCGTGCGGGCTTTGCAGGAATTTGCGCAGCGGCTGAAAGGCTACAGTCTGCAGCCGGCCTGAGGCTTTACGACAGGAATAAAAAAGCCCGGCATTGCCGGGCTTTTTTTGCACCGATCAAGGCGAGTTACTTGATCTTCGCTTCCTTGTAGGTCACGTGCTTGCGAACCACCGGGTCATATTTTTTCAGCTCCAGCTTGTCGGGCATGGTGCGCTTGTTCTTGGTGGTGGTGTAGTAATGGCCGGTGCCGGCGCTGGATACCAGTTTGATCTTGTCGCGCATGATAGTGTCCTCTTAAACCTTTTCGCCGCGGGAGCGGATGTCGGACAGCACGGTATCGATGCCGAGCTTGTCGATGATGCGCATACCCTTGGAAGACACGCGCAGTTTCACCCAGCGGTTCTCGTTCTCGACCCAGAAACGGTGAGAGTGCAGGTTCGGCAGGAACCGGCGGCGGGTTTTGTTGTGCGCGTGGGAAACATTGTTACCCGAGACCGGGCGCTTCCCGGTGACCTGACAAACTTTGGACATTGCTCTATTCCTCGAAAATTCATGCACAGCCTGCCCGTGGGCAAGCAATGAGAACCGCGCTTTATACCAGAGCTGCTGCCGGCAGACAAGGTTTTTGCGCAAACGAGACCTATCCGGCGGGTGGGCGAAGATCGTAGAGAAGCCCGGTTAACAGATTGTAATTGCAGGATTAATGAGTATTTCGTCATACCGCCGCAGGCCGGTATCCATGGGCTCATAACCATCCCCGTTCGGCAAATGACACCGATTGCTGGTCGCCGACCACGATGTGGTCAATCACACGGATATCAACCAGCGCCATGACTTCGCGCAGGCGCTCGGTGATACGTCGGTCGGCCTGACTGGGTTCGGCAACCCCGGACGGGTGGTTGTGGGCGAGGATCAGCGCGGCGGCATTGTGTTGTAGTGCACGCCGCAGGACTTCCCTGGGGTGTACGCTGGCGCCGTCGATGGTGCCGTGAAACAGTTCCTCACAGGCAATCACCCGGTGACGGGTGTCGAGGAACAGGCAGGCGAACACTTCATAGGGGTACTCGCGCAGCCTGGCTTTCAGGTAACGCTGGGTATCGTGGGGATTTTGCAGGGCGCCGTCACGCGACAGGGCTTCACCCAGGTGGCGGTGCGCGAGTTCCAGCACGGCTTGTAGCTGGGCGAATTTTGCATCGCCGAGTCCCCGGGTGCGGCAGAAACGGTTCCGATCGGCCTGAAACAGGCCGCGCAGGCCACCGTATTCGGCAATCAGGTCGCGGGCAAGATCGACGGCGCTGCGACCGACCGTCCCGGTACGAAGAAAGATGGCCAGAAGTTCGGCATCTGACAAACCTTGTGCGCCAAGCGACAGTAATTTTTCGCGCGGCCGCTCGGATACCGGCCATTGCTGGATCGACATGGTTAACCTCCCTGTTCACCGTTGTCATGGATGATATGTTGTTCCGGCAGATGGTACACTCACGACAATGAATTTTCTCGCGAAAAAACAGATTCTTCTCGGTGTCAGTGGCGGTATCGCCGCGTACAAGAGCGCCGACCTGGTGCGCCGGCTGCGGGCGGCGGGCGCCCGGGTGCGGGTGGTGATGACGCCGGCGGCGCGTGAGTTTGTCGGTGAACGGACGTTTCAGGCGCTCAGCGGCGAGCGGGTGTGGTGTGACTGGCAGGACGACCGTTCGGCCATGGAACATATTGATCTGGCGCGCTGGGCGGATCGCATCCTGATTGCGCCCGCCACGGCGGATACCCTGGCGAAGCTGACGCAGGGGCGCGCGGATGACCTGCTGTCAGCGGTCTGTCTGGCCAGCGAGCAGCCGCTGGCGGTCGCACCGGCGATGAACCAGGCGATGTGGCGTCATGCGGCCACGCAGGACAATATCGATGCCCTGCGTCGTCGTGATGTGGCTGTCTGGGGGCCGGCGGAGGGCGAGCAGGCCTGCGGCGAAACCGGGCCGGGCCGTATGCTCGAACCGGTGGAACTGGTAAGCCGGCTCTCTGAAAGTTTTTCAACCGGTGTGCTGGCTGGCGTACGCGTGGTCGTAACCGCCGGACCGACGCGGGAGCCGATTGATCCGGTGCGATACCTGAGTAATCGCAGCTCGGGCAAGATGGGTTATGCCGTGGCGGATGCCGCGCGCGAAGCGGGTGCTGCGGTGGTGCTGGTCAGCGGCCCGACGGCACTCGATGCGCCAGCGGGCGTGGACTGCGTGCGGGTGGAAACCGCGGCGGAGATGCTGGCTGCCGTGCAGGCGCAGCTGACGGCAGGTTGCGACCTGTTCATCGGCGCGGCGGCAGTTGCTGACTACCGGCCTGCCGCGCCGGCAGCGCAGAAAATCAAGAAGCAGGCAGATACCCTGTCATTACCCCTGCAACCCGTCACGGACATTCTCGCCCACGTGGCAAGTTGTACTCCCCGACCCTTCTGTGTGGGTTTTGCAGCGGAAACCGAACACCTGCTGGCCTATGCGCAGAAAAAGCGCATGGCCAAGGGTGTGGAACTCATCGCCGCCAATCAGGTAGGTAAGGGACTGGGGTTCGAGGTGGAAGACAATGCGTTATTACTGGTCTGGGAAGGCGGCAGTCGTCTGCTTGAAAAGACCTCCAAGCCCCGGCTGGCGCGCCAGCTGGTCAAACAGATTGCCGAGCTGTTTTCGGCCGGTGGAAACCTACAGGAAGATCATGCAGAGCATTCAGCTTAAAATTCTCGATTCGCGTATTGGCGCGGAATATCCCCTGCCGGATTACGCCACCGACGGTTCTGCCGGCATGGATTTGCGTGCCTGCCTTGATGGTGACCTGGTGCTGGAACCCGGTGCCACCGAGCTGATTCCCACCGGGCTGGCGATCCATGTTGCCGATCCATCGCTGGCGGCGGTGTTGTTACCCCGTTCCGGACTCGGTCACAAGCACGGCATTGTGCTGGGTAACCTGGTCGGCCTGATCGATTCGGATTACCAGGGCCAGCTGTTCGTGTCCTGCTGGAATCGCGGTGACAGGGCATTTACCGTTCAGCCGGGGGAGCGAATTGCGCAGATGGTTTTCGTGCCGGTCGTGCGCGCAGCATTTGAAGTTGTTGAAGAATTTGTCGATAGTGAGCGTGGGGCCGGGGGCTTTGGGCATACCGGCCGCGCCTGACAATGACCAATGAGCGAGCAACCAGGGACTGTTGATGAAATTACCGTTTCGATCGGGCAAGGGTAAGGACAAGCCGGTCAAAGCCGCCCCGGCAAGTGAATCCAGTGGTAAAACCGTCAGACACCTGAGCCTGCGCAGCCAGATGTTGCTGCTGATGATCGCCGGTGTCCTGCTGGCGGCACTGCCGCCGCTGGTGGTGTACCTGCAAACCGAGTACCAGTTGCGGTCGGCCGGCCAGCAGCATGCGCAGCAGGTGTCCAGCTTGCTGGCGGGAAGCATACGGCAATGGGTGACGGAGCAGGCAAGCAAGGCCGAGCGTGTGGTCAAGACGCCGGAACTTGCGCGTCTTGTGGGAAAGGGTGATGCACAGGCCATGGCGACTGAGGCGGAAAAGCTGACGGGCCTGTTCCCGACGGCTGTACGGGTGCGCCTGTTGCCGCCTGGTATTGAGGAAGTTGATCTTGATGCCAGTCCTCCGATTGGTTATGCCGCCATCGAAATGCTCAAGTATGCCGAAACGCATGAAACGCCGCCGCCGGTCGAGGTGCATATGGGCGGTACGCCGCAGCAGCACATTAATCTTGTGCGGCGTATTCTTGATCCGGGCGGGCGGCATATCATCGGTCATCTGATGGTCAGTTTCCCGCTCCAGCCCTTGCAGGCGATACTGCAAAAAAGTCCGATCAGCGGTTACCTTGAGTTGCAACAAGTTGCCGGCGCAACGCCACTGGTGTTTGCCAGCCAGGGCCAGGCCGGGTTGCGGCAGTCAGGCGGCTCGCCCAGCCTGTCAAAGGTGGGCGGTAGTCGCTGGCAGATAGCCTACTGGCCGGCGAGCATTGCCGGGGGTAGCAATACCTTGCTGTTCAGTGCGCTGGCGGTGGGTAGCGGTGCGGCTGTGTTACTGGTGCTGCTGGTCTGGTTTGTGTTCCGCCGTACCGGCGTGGCCTTGCGCCAGGACCAGGTTGCCGCACTGACTCTTGTCAAGGACATGCGCGATGGCCGGGTGAAGTCAGACTACCCCTACGCGCTGGAAGAATTCCACGACACGCTCGAACTGATGGTGCGCACGGCCAGCGCCGGGGTCCCGGCAGCGCTTGCGCCGGCATCACAGGGTGAGGACAACGGCGGAGACGAGGCTGACAATACGATTACCGATGAAGTCGAGGGTGATCTGTTGTTCGACGAGGGTGCGCTGGAAGTCGCCCGGGTGGAAGCGAATAACGCCGGGATCAGTGCAGACATATTTCGCGCCTATGATATCCGCGGTATCGCCGGCGAGTCGTTGACCGTGGACATTGCCTATGAAATCGGTCGCGCCATCGGTAGCGAGGCGTATTACCGGGGCGAGCAGACCATCATCGTCGGGCGCGACGGTCGCCTGTCCGGCCCCGATCTGACCCGTGCGCTGATCCGTGGCCTGGTGGCAACCGGCCGCGACGTCAAGGATATCGGCGAGGTGCCTACGCCAGTGCTCTACTTCGCGGCACAGTACCTGGGAAGCGGTTCCGGCGTGATGGTGACCGGTAGCCATAATCCGGCCGACTACAACGGTTTCAAGATTGTGCTGGCTGGCGAGACGCTGGCGACCGAGGCCATCATGGCCCTGCGCCGACGGATCGAAACGGCCGACCTGCTGACCGGTGAGGGTAGTGTGGAAGAAGTCAGTGTGTTGCCGGATTACATCGAACGTGTAAAGAGCGATGTACAGATTGTACGGCCGATGAAAGTTGTCGTGGATTGCGGGAATGGCGTGGCCGGTGTCGCTGCACCGCGCCTGTTGCAGGAACTCGGTTGTGAGGTAGTCGAACTGTTTTGTGAGGTCGATGGCAATTTCCCCAACCACCATCCCGACCCCGGCAAGACCGAGAACCTTGCCGCGCTGATACAGGCCGTGCAGGAAAACGGGGCGGAAATCGGTATCGCCTTCGATGGTGACGGGGACCGTATCGGTGTGGTCAGTTCGAGTGGAGAGATTATCTGGCCGGATCGCCTGTTGATGTTGCTGGCAACGGATGTGCTGTCGCGCAATCCCGGCGCCCAGATTATTTACGACGTCAAGAGTTCCCGCCATGTCGCCACAGTCGTTGCCGAGCACGGTGGCGAGCCGCTGATGTGGGCCACCGGGCATTCACTGATCAAGGCCAAAATGAAAGAAACCGGCGCATTGCTTGCCGGTGAGATGAGCGGGCATATTTTCTTCAAGGAACGCTGGTTCGGTTTTGACGATGCACTCTACTCTGCGGCGCGCCTGCTGGAAATTCTCGCCAATGACGCACGTAGCTCCAGTGACGTCTTTGCCGAGTTGCCCGATAGCGTGAACACACCGGAACTGAATGTGCCGATGGCCGAGGGTGAGCCGCCCGTGTTTATGGAAAAATTACTCAACAGCGCGCACTTCGAGAATGCGCGCATTGCCACTATCGACGGCATGCGGGTTGAATTCGAACACGGCTGGGGTCTGGTGCGGGCGTCCAATACCACGCCCTGCCTGGTGCTGCGCTTCGAGGCCGATGATGAACTGGCGCTGAGCGCCATACAGGATGAGTTCCGACGTGTTATGTTACAGGTTGATCCCAACCTGTCACTGCCAATCTGAAAATGAGTCTGAGTTCCGACAAAGCCACTGAAATCGCCTGCGTGCTGGGCGAGGCCCTGCCCTATATCCAGCGTTTCCGCGGCAAGACCGTGGTGGTCAAGTATGGCGGCAACGCCATGGTGGATGAAACCCTGAAGAGCGGTTTCGCGCGCGATATCGTGTTGATGCGGCTGGTAGGTATCAACCCGGTGGTGGTGCACGGTGGCGGGCCGCAGATCGGCAATCTACTGGAAAAGCTGGGTAAGGAGAGCCGCTTTGTCGATGGTATGCGGGTGACCGACAGTGAAACCATGGACGTGGTGGAAATGGTGCTCGGTGGTCTGGTCAACAAGGAAATCGTCAACCTGATGACCCGCCACGGCGGCCGTGCCGTTGGACTGACCGGCAAGGATGGCGACCTGATTCGCGCCCGGAAACTGAAGATTACGCGCAACGCCCCGGACCTGGAAGCGCCGGAAATTATCGACATTGGACACGTTGGCGAGGTGGCCAGCGTGGATACCGATGTCGTCGATATGCTGGTTGGCGGCGGTTTTATCCCGGTGATTGCGCCGATTGGTGTGGGTGAGGATGGCTATTCCTACAACATCAATGCCGATCTCGTGGCCGGCCGTATCGCTGAGGTGCTGGGTGCGGAGAAGCTGATGCTGCTGACCAACACCACCGGCCTGCTGGACAAGCAGGGTAAGCTGCTGACCGGTCTGAATGCCGTGGAGGTTGACCGACTGATCGAGGATGGCACGATTCACGGCGGTATGTTGCCGAAAATCCAGTGTGCCTTGTCAGCGGTCAAGTCCGGGGTGAGCGCGGCACATATTATTGATGGCCGTGTCGAGCATGCCGTGCTGGTTGAGTTGTTTACCGACGAGGGCGTTGGCACCCTGATCAAGCGTTGAGTGGATTATTTGCGTGCTGTGTCGAGGGCCTTGTGTTCATCAGCTTTCAGTTCACGGAAACGTTTTATATCCATCTCGAATTTATCCTTGATGGCCTTCTGGTCCTGCTTGCGTTTCTCGATGTAGGCGAGGTTCTGGCGAACCTGCGCGCGTGATTCGCTGATCTTTTGCGTGATGGATTTTGGCACCGGTTTGCCCGCGCGCTCCATGTTTGCCGCAAGTTGTTTCTGGGAGGACAGGCGCTGGCGAATTTTTTCAATACGCCCCCTGGTGACACGAATGATGGCTTCAATCGCCTCGACCTTGCCATCACGGGTCATAATCATTTCATCCTCATTGGTGAAGGTGTCCAGGAGAATGCGATCCTTGCGTGCCTGCACTTTGCGGACGCGTTCCTGTGAGGCTTTCAGCGCGGCCAGTCGTTTTTCTTCGGCGATCTGTTTTGGTGTTTTTGCCGCCGCCCGGGTTTTTATGACGACGCCCTCGTTATTCAGCGTCTGGATGCTTTTTTTCGCATACCGCGGCGGGATGCTGTCACCGTACTGTACCTGGCCGTTTTCATCGATCCATTTTTTTAGTTTGCCGGCCTGGGCCGGGGTGATGGACAACGCAAGTATGGTGCATAGTCCAATCGCCAGAAATTGTTGAGTACGAGCAAACATTTTCATGGTTATCTGTCCTGATCTTCGAGAATCCGATTCGTGGAACCACTGAACCAGCTGGCGCTATTTCTGATTTCCCTGTTGGCAAACCTGCTGTCTGCGTTCTCGGGTGGTGGCGCCGGGCTGATTCAGTTGCCGGCCCTGATCTTTCTGGGCCTGCCATTCGTCATCGCACTGGCGACCCACAAGGTGGCCAGTGTTGCCCTTGGTATCGGCGCGACAGTGCGTCACTTGAGTGAAGGCGGTCTCGAAAAACGCCTTTCCCTGTTTATACTTATGACCGGGTTACCCGGTGTTGTGGTGGGCGCAAACCTGATTGTCGATATCCCTGGGCGTGTCGCTGAAATCGCCCTTGGCGTACTCACTGCGGGGCTTGGCCTGTATTCCTGGATGCGCCCGCAACTGGGGCAGATCGAAAGCCGGCAACACCGCGACCGTCGCGGCTTTCTTATCGGTGGCGCCGGCCTGTTTGTCATTGGCGCACTGAACGGCTCACTCACCTCCGGTACCGGGCTGTTCGTGACCCTCTGGCTGGTGCGCTGGTTCGGGTTTGAATACAAACGCGCGATTGCCTACACGCTGGTGCTGGTCGGGATATTCTGGAACGGCGCCGGTGCACTGACACTGGGCCTGATCGCACAAATCCGCTGGGACTGGATCCCGGTACTGCTGGCCGGTTCGCTGCTGGGCGGTTATTTTGGCGCGCACCTGGCGATCCGGTCGGGGAACCGTTGGATCAAGCGGGGGTTTGAGGTGGTTACGTTGTTGATTGGTGTCAAGTTGATGGTTGGCTGATGTTGCGGGGTGCGAAGTGCCGGTTTATCGGATTTTTTGATTCAACGGTTTGCCCGCTGCGCGGGTTCCCTGCGCTTCTCGCGACAGGTGGCGCTCACCCAAACTCGCCGTTCACTGCGTGAACGACTCAAACAGGGTTCGCTTCATCCACCTGTCGCTGCGATGCTCGGCTGCACCGACGAATCAAAAAATCCGATAAACCGGCACAAGACACGTTTGTGGCGGCATTTGAGTGGTTGAGAGAAA
>CAYYAP010000039.1:13329-19326 GCA_964469575.1 uncultured Thiohalobacter sp. | reverse complement strand
AAGAAGACTTGTTACAGAGGTTCAGCAAGAAGTTCGGTACGGCGCTGGGGCAGGGCGTGGGTAAGGTGCTGATGGATGCAGGTATGACATTGCAATAAATAACAGGGAAAACATGATGTCAGAACAGCCCGCCGTTCGAATACTTGTTGTCGATGACGATGCCAGCAGCCGCATGGTGATGAAGGCCCAGCTGACAGTCTTTGGCTATGAGCTACTGGAAGCCGCTGATGGCCACGCGGCAGTGGAGCTGTTCGAAGTCGAACGTCCGGATCTGGTGTTAATGGATGTCAACATGCCGGGGATGGATGGTTACGGAGCCGCCAGGGCAATTAAGGAAAAGAGCCAGGACAGTCATGTGCCAATACTGTTCGTTACGGCGTCTGAAGATGAAAAAACGATTGCCCGCTGTACCGACGCCGGCGGTGATGATTTTATCGTCAAACCGATGACTCCCATCGAGCTTCAGTCACGGTTGCGGGCCGCATTGAAACACCGTCGTCTCTATCAGCAGCTACGGGATCAACACCTGGCGCTGGAACAACAGCGGGCCCACGAAGAGCGGGAACAGGAACTGGCCAGGGAACTGTTTTCGCGTATCGCCCACCTGGGGTGCCTCGACGAGGCAGGTATAGAATACATCGCTTCGTCGTTGATGGTATTCAATGGCGATATGCTGCTGGCTGAGCGCACCCCCTACGGCGCAATACGCATCATGTTGGGTGACTTTACCGGACACGGATTACCTGCGGCGGTCGGTTCATTGCCAAGCGCCGAGATATTCTATGGCATGACAAAAAAAGGCTTTCATGTCAGCGAGGTTGCTGCCGAGATCAATACCAAGTTACACCGGATTCTGCCCAGGGGTATTTTTTGTGCGGCCGCCCTGATCGAACTGAATAGTGAAACCCGGCAGTTACAGGTCTGGAACGGCGGGTTACCACACCTTTTATTGTTTAACCATGACGAAAAGAAGGTGCGGCACACGTTCAACTCCCTACATCTTGCGCTGGGTATACTGCCGAAAAAAAGTTTTGACCCCAGCCTGGAAAATATCATTATTTCACCGTCAGACAGCCTCATCGCATATTCTGATGGTGTTGCCGAAACCGAGAATCCTGCGGGTGAATTGTATGGTGACCATCGTCTGATCGAACGCCTGCATACAGGGAAGGGTGAGCTCAGCCAGTTTCAGTCTGTGCTGAATGATCTCGAGGTGTTTCGTGGCCACGCGGCACAGTCTGACGACCTGACCCTGATTGAAGTACCCTGTAGGCTCGAGAACCGCGTCGTACATGAAGAAGAGGGTAAGTCGCTGGTATCGTCCAAATCTGCAACCGAGTGGACCTACCAGTTAACACTGGCGGGTGACGCCCTGTCAGAGGTTGATCCCGTACCGTTGCTCATCCAGTCGCTGTTGCATATTCAGGGCCTGGATCGTTTTCGAGAAGACCTGTTCACCATTCTGACTGAGTTGTACATCAATGCACTTGACCACGGCATATTACAACTGGATTCTTCCATCAAAAGCGATGCTTCAGGTTTTGCGGAATATTTTCACCTGCGGGAAGAACGACTGAAATCACTGGACGGTGCATCTGTCGCCATACGCATGGGACACCTGCCCGGCAAAGCAGGCGGCCGCCTGACTATTTGCATTGAAGACAGTGGGAAAGGTTTCGATACCCGGATCATAGAATGTGCCGCTGGAAATTCCGTGACATTATCCGGGCGTGGTATCTGCCTGGTACAGAGTCTCTGTCATTCCCTGACCTACAGCGCCGGCGGACGTATTGCCGAAGCCATTTTCGAATGGAGCTAAAGTGGGGACAGTATACCCATTTCCGGTCAAGTCCAGCCACTTGGGGAATAGGTATACTGTCCCCGTTATAGTTAGCTAAACCCTGGGGGGGTTCAGCCGATAGCCGGATGGATCACGTCACTATCAAAGGATTGCCAGTATGAGCCAGGCGGCAGTAGCAGATATTACTCATAATATGGGCGATGCGTTGAATGCCTTCACTTTCTGGGTAGGTGACAGCCTGTTTGCCATTAATCTCGAAAATGTGCTGTCCGTTGAACAGGATAACAGCGCGATTCAACCAGACCCTTTCGAGGGGCGGGGTTCGCTGGGTATTGTCAAGCACCATGGTGTCCCCGTTCGGGTATTCGATTTCGCTGAATTTCTTGGTATAAGCTCCTGTAGCGAGCAAAAAGAAACCCTGATCAGCACTCTGGTGGCCCGCGAGCAGGATCATATCGACTGGTTGAATGCCCTTGAACACTCGATAAAAACTAACGAGCCTTTCACCAAGGCGCGAGACCCACATCAGTGTGCGTTTGGGCAATGGTACGATCACTTCGAGACGCGCGACGAGGAACTGAAAGAGATTATGTGCCAGTTTGATACGCCGCATAGGCGTATCCATGCGCTAGCGGACAGGTTGCTGAGGCTCAAGGAAAATGGCCACTTGGAACAGGCCCTGGAAGAGCTCAGCATAGAACGTGTTACCACGCTGGTGGAATTACGCCGCCTGTTCGATCGTGCACGCGGACAGATTCAGGATAGTATCCGCTCTGTTTTATTGTTCGTTACCACGGATGGCAAGGCACCGCGTGTCGCGCTGCGACTGGATGAAATCAGCGATATGGTGAGTTTCACCCCGGACCAGGTCACCAGCACCAGTACATTGGGTGTGGGTAGTGACGAAAGGCTGGCGCGTGCATTGAAGGGTTATCTCAGCACAGGCAGTGACAAGGATTGTTTGCTGGTCGATGTAGACGGCTTACTGGAAACTGTTCTTGCGAATAGTTAGTCAGTCATCCCGGTCAAGTACCGGTTCGAAACATACCACCCGGTTACGTCCCTGTTGCTTGGCCTGGTAAAGCGCCTGGTCGGCCTGTCTGAATAACATTTCATAGTCAGTTGTCTCATCTTTTTGCGTACCGCTAACACCGATACTCGCGCTGACGGATAAACCTGCGGGCTTCAGCGATTCAACGTCTTTGCGCAGATCATCAGCTTTCCGCCGGGCGTTGGATAACGAACAATGGGGGAGCAGAACGGTGAACTCCTCACCGCCAAAGCGGGCCGCCAGGTCTTCGTTGCGGCAGTTTTCCCTGAGTAGCTGACCGACCGATTTTAACACCTCGTCGCCGATATCGTGGCCGTGCTGGTCATTGACCTGTTTGAATAAATCCAGATCAACGACCATAAGGCTCAGCGGGTAGCGGTGACGTTGGGATGACGCCAGCATCTGTCTGCCGTTCGCATTCAGATAGGCCTTGTTATACAGGCCGGTGAGGTCATCAGTAATAGCGCGAAGCTGTAATTCTTTCTGTTGCTCAAGCACCTTGTCCCTCAGGTGTTTTTTGGTGATCAGGTTACTGCTGCGGGCGATAAGTTCCTCACGATGCACGGGTTTGGAAATAAAATCATCCGCGCCCTGTCGTAGCGCAAGCACGCGTCGCTCGGTATCGACGCTGGCGGACAGGACCAGGAAGGGGGTCTCCCTGCGCTCATCATCAAACGCGCGTATGGCGCGCAGCAGGCCGATACCGCTGAGCGAGCCTTCGACGACAATATCGCTGATAATCAGGTCGCAGGTGTGCCTACTAAAGTGCTCCAGCGCTTCATCAGCGGCCGTAAAATGGTCAACCGTCAGACCGGCCTCCTGCAGGTAGGCCAGCGTCAGGCTGGCCACGGAACGACTGTCTTCAATGTACAGGACATGACCCTGAACCTTACGTGTAATGCGGTCGATGAAAGCGCGTAGTGCATCGTGCATGGGTTCGGCTTCTGTCTTTGCGATGATTTCGCTGATGCCAGCGTCGAAAGCACGTTGTTGAATCTGTTCGCTGCGGTCGGCGGTCAGAAGAATAATGGGGGTCAGCGTAAGTGTGCGTTGTTTGCGCAGGCGTTGGCAAAGTTCCAGGCCATCCATCTCGCCAAGGTGAAGATCGACGAGATACAGATCAAAATCTGTGGTCATGGTGTCTGAAAGCGCTTCTTCCGCCGAGGCCACAGCCACTGTGTCGACGCCTATATCCGCACAGACCTGGATAATCAGGCTGCGGAATGTGGCAGAGTCTTCAACAATGAGCGCGCGCATCGAGAACAAATGTCCTTTTTTCTGATACGGCTAATAATAGCGTAAAAATTCGCTGAAGCTTTAATACAACAACCTGCTGGAGAGCGTCGAACTTCCGTCGTGGCAGGGTCAATTTATCGTCAATGTCTGACAGGCGTCATGGGATTATCAGGGCGAAAAGTGGCTGTAGCGGCAATACCGTAACCACGGAAAGATAGTTTGGCGGTGGCATGATTCATGCTCGAAGTGTAACGGGTGGGGTTATGGAGTGATAACCCCTTAAGTCAAAATAAATGTTGCCGCTAGCGCGACTGGTGAGCAGTTTGCAGGGAGTCGATACATGACACAATCGGAGCACGAGGCCAGCACATCGGACGGTGCAGTAGAGTTCCCCGCTGAACTTACCATTGCGCAGACAGCCGAGTTCTATCCGCAATTTGCACATCTCATCGACAAAGGCGGGGATATCGTCCTGGACAGTTCAGCCGTCACGCGTATCGACACCGCTTTTATTCAGTTGCTATACCAGGTTCAGCGCACACTGGCGGAAACCAGCCATTGCCTCCAGTGGGTGAACCCCAGCGAGGCAGTCAGCCGTTCCGTTGAGCTTTTGGGCATGAGCGAACACCTGGCTTTAACCGAAGCTAATTAAAACTCAGGGACAGAGACAAGGAGCAGGAACAGAATGGCGACGATACTGGCAGTGGACGATTCAAATTCCATGCGACAAATGGTGAGCTTCACGCTGAAACAGGCGGGACACACGGTGACAGAAGCGGCTGATGGTGTAGAGGCGCTGGAGCTTGCGAAGAAAGGCAGCTTCAATCTGGTGATCTCGGACGTCAATATGCCGCGCATGGATGGCATCGCGCTGATCAAAGAGTTGCGCACACTACCGAACTATAAATTCACCCCGTTACTGATGCTGACAACCGAATCAGGCGCGGACAAGAAACAGGAGGGTAAGGCTGCAGGCGCAACCGGCTGGATTGTAAAACCCTTCAACCCGGACCAGCTGCTGTCGACCGTTAAACGCGTGCTGGGATAGCCGCTGATGACCATTGACATCAGCCAGTTTCATCAGGTCTTTTTCGAGGAAAGCTTCGAAGGCCTGGAGGCCATGGAAAATGCGCTGCTGGATCTCAGCCAGGGCGTCGAAGACCCTGAACTTATTCACCTGATTTTCCGTTC
Source organism: uncultured Thiohalobacter sp. (assembly GCA_964469575.1). Taxonomy (GTDB): domain Bacteria; phylum Pseudomonadota; class Gammaproteobacteria; order DSM-19610; family DSM-19610; genus Thiogranum. Next base: position 14,047 of record CAYYAP010000039.1, on the reverse strand, counting down.
CGCACACTCCATCAAGGGAGGTTCCGGTACGTTTGGCTTTACCGCTGTTGCCAGTTTCACCCATGTAATGGAAACCCTGCTCGACCAGATGCGCGAAGGCGAACGGGAAATCACCGAAGAAGCCTTGAATCTGTTGCTGGAATCCGGTGATGTGTTACGCGACATGCTGGAAGCCGCGCGCGATGAGGGTGAATTTGATGCTGAACGCGCCGCTTCAACCCAGTCCAGGCTGGAGGCCATGCTGGGGCAGGGTTCCGATACCGGCACAAAAGCCGTTGAGTCAACAGGTAATGGCGACGCTGCGGGTGGCTGGCTGATCGATTTCAAACCCTATACCGAATTGCTGAAAACCGGTAACGATCCGGTGCGCATGTTCCGTGAACTGGCGGAACTGGGCAACCTGCAGGTCGAAGTCGCAACCGATACGCTACCTGACTTTAATGATTTTGATCCCGAAGAATGCCATCTGGCGTGGAAGCTGCGTCTGACCGGCGAGACTACTCGTGAACAGCTGGATGAGATTTTTGAATGGGTTGATGGCGACTGCGATCTGACCATCGAGTCGCTGACGCCCGAGGCGTCTGCGCCATCATCACAAGAAGCTGTTGCGAACGCGACAAGCCAGTCCGCAGATATTGAGAACCCGGTTGCAGCGGTTCAGACGCCGCCACCCGACAGTGCGCCGGCCAGAGCAGTCGGCAAACCGGTGGACCGGCGC
>CAYYAP010000039.1:2108-13229 GCA_964469575.1 uncultured Thiohalobacter sp. | reverse complement strand
CGGCGCAAAGGCGATCGGCGTTCTGCCGGCAATGCGGACAGTTCAATCCGTGTCAGTATCCAGAAAATCGATGAATTGATCAATATGGTCGGCGAACTGGTCATTACCCAGTCCATGCTGGGCGAGATCGGCAGCGGTGAAATTGAGGAATTTGACGCGGCACGGCTGGAAAAATTACGTGATGGCCTGCAACAACTCGAACGCAATACGCGTGAGATGCAGGAAAGCGTCATGCAGATACGCATGCTGCCGATCAGTTTCTCCTTCAATCGTTTCCCGCGTCTGGTTCACGACCTGTCTTCCAAACTGGGCAAGAAAATTGAACTGAAAATTTCCGGCGAAAATACCGAGCTGGACAAAACAGTCATGGAGAAAATCGGTGACCCGCTGGTTCACCTGGTGCGCAACTCACTGGATCATGGCATTGAAATGCCCGATGAACGCATTGCCCAGGGTAAACCGGAAACCGGTGTCATTCACCTGAACGCCTTCCACCAGGGCGGCAATATTGTCATTGAAATTTCAGACGATGGCGGTGGGTTGCCAGCCGATAAAATACTCGCCAAAGCGCGCGAGCGCGGCCTGGTGGGCGCAGATGAAGCACTAAGCCACGAGCGCACGCTCGAACTGATTTTCGAACCCGGGTTTTCCACGGCGGAAGTTGTCAGCGACGTGTCCGGCCGTGGTGTGGGTATGGATGTCGTGCGTCGCAACATCAAGGATCTGGGTGGCACCATCGAAGTTCACTCGACATTGGGCGAAGGTTCCACCTTCACCATCCGTCTGCCCCTGACGTTGGCGATCCTCGACGGGCAGTTGCTCAGTGTCGGTGATGAAACCTTCATTATGCCACTGATTTCCATTATTGAATCACTCCAGGTCGATACTGCAATGGTCAATTCGGTTGCCGGTAGTACAGAGATGTATAGGCTCCGCGATGACTATATCCCGATTGTGCGCCTTTACGAGATCTTCGGCATAGAACCCAAAACAACCCGGTTACAGGAAGCGCTACTGGTTGTGGTTGAACACGAAGGAAACAAGATTGGCCTCATGGTCGATGAATTGCTTGGCCAGCAGCAAGTGGTGATAAAAAGCCTGGAAACCAACTATCGACGCATCGAAGGGATTTCCGGAGCAACTATTCTCGGTGATGGCACCGTGGCGCTGATACTTGATGTTGGCGGTCTCATCAGTTTGAGTGGTAGTGGTGGATCAGGTGTTCGCGCCATCGCTGATGACGAACAGGCGGCCTAGGGGGAAACATGGAAGCCACACAGGTCGAAGCAAAAATAGAAGCGGCTGCGATGTCTATCGGTCTGAGCGGAGATGAGGATCAGTATCTTACCTTTATGCTAGACGGTGAGGAATACGGTGTGGATATCCTGCGCATCCAGGAAATAAAAGGCTGGGATCGCATTACCCACATCCCCAATACGCCGGTTTATATGCTCGGCGTCATCAACCTTCGTGGTGCCATTGTTCCAGTGGTTGACTTGCGTCAGCGCTTTGGTATGGCCACGGCCGAATACGGGCCAACGACTGTCGTCATTGTGTTGAAGGTCAAAGGCGAAGACCGTGAGCGTATTATGGGTGTGGTCGTCGATGCTGTATCTGATGTGTACGATATCCCGGAATCCGAACTCAAGCCAGCACCCGACAGTGCGAAAGATTCCATTATGGAATCGGTGAGTGCACTGGCGACCGTTGAAGAGAAAATGGTCATCCTGCTGGATGTGGATAATTTACTGAACACCAGTGAATTATGCACTCTGGACAGTTTGACAGGCTAGGTATAACCGATGCAGGTGATATTATAATGGCGCAGCGTAACCGCGTATTTCGAGTGAAACGTCAGACCCGGACGGGTGGGCGTAGTGGACTCTGGCTGTGGATATTCAGTGGACTCGCATGGATGGGATGAAACGATGACAACTAAACGTAAACGCAAGACAACGGGAAATGAAGCAGTGACAGATGACGCACAAAAACTGAAAGGACTGGAGCGCCGAACGACCAGCAGCCGGCGCAAGTCACCACGACGCAGGGCTGATGCCGATATGACAGACGAACAGTCCGAGCGCGAGGCGCGCATTGCTCTTCTGGAAAATTCCTTTGCCTTGCTTGCGGGTGAAGCCGAAGCACTGGTTGCACGCTTCTACGAGGAATTGTTCAAACGCTACCCTGCCGTACAGCCACTGTTTGCAAATTCAAATATGGCGGATCAGCAGAAAAAACTGCTGGCCGCCCTGAAGCTGGTTGTAAACAACCTGCGAAAACCGGATGTGCTGGAAAATGCACTGGTCGAACTGGGTAAAAAACACGTGGCTTACGGCGCTCAGCCGGAACACTACGGCGCAGTTGCCGGAACACTGCTGGACGTGATGGCGGAGTTTGCCGGTGACGCGTGGACGGATGACGTCAGTAAGGCCTGGACGGATGCCTTGAATCAGGTCGCTGACATAATGATTGACGCGGGAAATCAGGAGATGGAAATGGCTGTGAACAAAGAGACGGTAACACGGGATCTGGGCAGTGTAGACAGTGAAAACTTACTCGCGTCAGTCAATGAAATGCTCAGGCAACACGAAGCGGGAAACATCAGCTATATGCTGCCTGCGAACGATTTGAGTGGTACTGCGTCCCAGGCGGCATCGGCGATTAATCGCCTGGTGAAGTCCCATATCGATGTAAAAATGCAGATCGTCGACCTGGTGTCCGAATATGTTGAAGGTGATCTTTCCCGAAAAATTGACCGGTTGCCCGGCGAGAAAGCAAAGATCACCGAAGCCATGGACAAGGTTCACACCGGTTTTCAGGCGCAGAAAGCACAGATTGACGAGGTGACCCGGTTAAAAGGCGCTGTGGATCAAAGTCAGACCGCGATCATGATGGTTGATCGTGACCTGAAGGTCACCTATGCGAACCAGGCAACAACAGACCTGCTAAAGAAACACGAGACATTGCTCAGAGGGCTGTTCCCCGGGTTTGACGCCAGTAACATGGTGGGAGTGTGCATTGATACCTTCCATAAAAATCCGGAACATCAGCGTACACTGCTGGCGAATCCGGCCAATCTACCCTATACCACCGACATTGCACTTGGCCCGCTGACTATTCAGCTAAATGTGACCGCAATTATGGACGCCAACGGCGACTATGTTGGGAATAACCTGGAGTGGTCTGATGTTACCGAGCAGCGTGCCAGGGAAACCGAGGTGGCGCGTCTACAATCGGCCGTCGATGGTGCGCAGGCGAATCTGATGATCTGCGACAGCGATTTGAATATTACCTATGTCAATCCTGCCGTTAAGGACATGATGAGCCGGCGGGAAGCAGAGCTGCGTAAAGTCTTCCCGGGTTTCAGTGTCGCCAATCTGGTCGGCTCTAATATCGACCAGTTCCACAAGAACCCGGCGCATCAGCGTGCGCTGCTCAGCGATATAAAAAATCTACCGGCCTCCGCAGAAATTGAAGTGGCCGGACTTGAATTTACCGTCAATGCCACAGCGATACTGGACCATCAGGGCAACTGGATGGGCAATATGGTTGAATGGGGCGATATCACGGAGCAGAAGAAGGCAGAACGCCAGATCGAGCAGTTGATCCAGGCGGCGGCGGCCGGTGAGCTGGATGAACGTCTGAAGCCCGAAGACTTTGAGGGCTTTGCACACAGTGTGGCCGTTGGTATGAACAACCTGCTGGATGCCGTGAGCCTGCCAACACAGGCGACAGCCAATGTTGTCAAGGCTCTAGCGGAGGGTGACCTGACGCAGTCGATGGAGGGCGAGTACCACGGCCAGTTTGCCGATCTCAGGGATGCTGTGAACGGGTCAGTCTCCAACCTGCTGCAAATGGTCGGAGAAATCCGCACAACGGCGGATAACATTGGTAGTTCCGCCGGTGAGCTGTCGCGAGGCAATGCCGACCTGAGTCAGCGGACCGAAGAGATGGCTTCAAGTCTTGAGGAAACCGCCTCAAGCATGGAAGAGATGACCAGCACCGTCAGCCAGAATGCCGATAACGCCAGGCAGGCGAATCAACTGGCGGCCGGTGCGCGTGAGCAGGCCGAGAAGGGCGGCGAAGTCGTTGGCCGGGCGGTCGAGGCAATGGGCGCCATCAACAGCTCCAGCAAGGAAATCGCCGACATCATTGGCGTCATCGACGAGATCGCTTTCCAGACCAACCTGCTGGCGCTGAATGCGGCAGTGGAAGCCGCGCGTGCCGGTGAACAGGGGCGCGGTTTTGCGGTCGTTGCCGCCGAGGTGCGTAATCTTGCCCAACGCAGTGCAGGCGCCGCCAAGGAAATCAAGAGCCTGATCAAGGACAGTGTCGACAAGGTGGAAGAGGGCAGTCGGTTGGTAGATGAATCCGGCAGCACACTCGACGAGATTGTCAATTCGGTAAAGAAGGTGTCCGACATCATTGCCGAAATTGCCGCCGCCAGTCAGGAGCAATCAACCGGTATTGAGCAGGTGAACAAGGCAGTGACCCAGCTCGATGAGGTCACGCAACAGAATGCCGCGCTGGTTGAGGAAGCGGCCGCAGCCAGCGAGTCAATGGACGACCAGGCACAGGGTCTGACCGGACTGATGGATCGTTTCCAGACGGGTGATCAGGACTATGCCGTTTCAGCACCTCCTGCGGCGGCGCCGCGTGCCCGGACACGGGCTACTACAGCACCGGTTGCAAAGCGCAGCGGACCACAACGGGTGTCTGCTCCCGGTTCAGACGACGAATGGGAAGAATTCTAGGAAACCTGTGATTAGTTTCTTTACCGTCATCCCGGCGTATGCCGGAATGACGAGTTAATCGGGGTTTCACTGGACAAGGAAAAATAATCAAATGCTGGCCAGAGCTCCACAGGGAAAACGTGAACGCGAATTTGAGTTCACCTCAGCCGACTTTGAGGCTGTGCGCAAGACACTCTACGAGCTGGCCGGCATCTCTCTGAACGATGGTAAGAGTGATCTGGTCTATGGTCGTCTGGCACGACGCTTGCGCAGCTTGCGAATGACCAGCTTTTCCGAGTATCTCGGTTATATTCATTCAGCGTCCGGCGAAGACGAAATCGTACATTTTATAAATGCATTGACGACTAACCTGACGGCTTTTTTCCGTGAGCCACACCATTTTGAGTTTCTAACTGACACAGCATTACCCGAGACGATGCTGCGGCATCGAAGTGATCACCGTATACGCCTGTGGTCAGCGGGATGTTCAACCGGCGAAGAACCCTATTCTATCGCCATGATCCTGTCCGAATCTCCGCTGCTGGGTTCGCCATGGAATACCCGGCTACTGGCCACTGACCTGGACTCCAATGTGGTCGCCACAGCCCGCGAAGGCCGCTATGCGGAGCAGCGGATTGCCGGCCTGACCCGGGCGCGTAGCAAAAAGTGGTTTCATACTTTACCCGGTGGCAAGGACGTACAGGTAAAAAGTACCTTGCAAGATGTCATTACCTTCAAGCAGCTGAATCTGATGCATGACTGGCCCATGCACGGCCCTTTCGACATCATATTCTGCCGCAATGTGGTGATCTACTTTGACAAACCTACTCAGAAACAATTGTTCGACCGCTATGCGGACATACTGGTCGATGGAGGCTATCTGTTCCTGGGGCACTCCGAAACCATGCACAAACTGTCTGATCGTTTTAAACTGGTTGGAAAGACCATATACCGGAAGGTGAAATAACATGCCGCGTCTGCGTCCTCGCGCTCCGGAAGGTAAAGAACAGCCACCGGTGTTGCATGGGTTCGAGCATATCCGTCGTTACTGGGACAGGGCGAACAGCAGTTTTGCGGCAAAAATCCTGCCCGGTGAATACTATGTCACCTGTGCTGATGAGGCGGTGATTACTTCACTGGGTTCCTGTGTATCGGCGTGTATCCGCGATCGTGTATTTGGTGTTGGCGGGATGAATCATTTTATGCTGCCGGAAGCCGCCGGGAATAAATCTATCCATGCCGGGGATGTCACCGAAGCAGCTCGCTACGGCTCGTTCGCTATGGAGCAATTAATCAATGAAATCCTCAAGGCAGGCGGCCGACGGGAAAACTTCGAAGTCAAACTGGTTGGCGGTGGCAAGGTCATCGCCAGCATGAGCAGTCATGTGGGCGACAGGAATATCGCCTTCGCCAGGGAATATATCGAAAAAGAGGGCCTGACAGTAAGCGGGTCGGATCTCGGTGGCACCTCGCCCAGGCGTGTCGTGTATTTCCCGGCGACTGGCAAGGTCAGGGTCAAGAAGCTACGCAGCCAGGAAGTACTCACTCAGGAGCGCGCTTACCAGGACCAGGTCAGCCACCAGAAAATCAAGGGCGATATCGAGTTGTTTTAGGACGCGCCTTTTATGTCAACTTCAACACAAGCTGCAGAAAAACGAAAAATCCGCGTGCTGATCGTGGATGACTCGGCGCTGGTGCGCAAGTTGCTGACCGAAATACTGGAGAGTGACCCGGGCATTGAGGTAGTGGGCACTGCGCAGGATCCCTTTATGGCACGGGATAAAATCAAGCAATTAAAGCCGGATGTCCTGACGCTGGATGTTGAAATGCCCAGGATGGATGGTGTAACGTTTCTGCGCAACCTGATGAAGTTGCGGCCAATGCCCGTTGTGATGGTATCTACCCTGACGCAAAAAGGTAGTGATATTACCCTGGATGCACTGGAACTGGGCGCCGTGGATTTTGTCTCCAAACCCACCGTCGATATCGCACACTCACTGGGTGACTATGCGGAGGAAATTATCGCCAAGGTCAAGACGGCCGCGATAGCCCGGGTGAGGGAACTGAAACCGGTCGCTGAACGAAATACAGCGGATGCGGTGTTGCCTGCCGGTCTGGGCAAACATTTTAAAACCACGGAAAAACTGATTGCGCTGGGCGCCTCAACAGGCGGCACCGAAGCGATACGCGAGGTGCTGGAAGTCATGCCTGCCGACAGCCCGGCGATGGTCATCAGCCAGCACATTCCCGAAGCGTTCAGTAAACCGTTTTCCGAGCGTATGGACCGTTGTTCGCCGATGACTGTCAGCCAGGCGGAAGACGGAGAGCAGATACTGCCGGGACATGTCTACATTGCCCCGGGAAACAGCCACCTGCTGGTGGTGCGCGATGGCGCGCGTTTCCGTTGCAAATTGAGTGACGGGCCGCCGGTAAACCGGCACCGGCCCAGCGTTGATGTAATGTTTCGTTCGGTTGCACAGAATGTCGGGCCGAATGCCGTGTCAGTATTACTGACCGGCATGGGTAATGACGGCGCACAGGGCATGCTGGAAATGCGCGAAGCCGGCGCGCGCACACTGGCCCAGGACGAGGCCAGCTGTGTGGTCTGGGGTATGCCGGGTGAAGCCGTGGCGCTTGGCGCAGCGGAAGAGCAGGTGGCACTGTCATTAATGGCCAAACGTATACAAAAAGCCCTGTTGAAAGGATAAAGATCAGCGCCCTCCGGACGCTATGATGAGGTAATAAAGGAGTCTGTATCACGTGTTGGAAACACCCTTGAATTCGATTTCATTTAACTGGTTACGCGCACTTTCCCCGGGTGTCGCTGGCACACTGGCCATCACCCTCGGCGCCGGTTTCGGGTGGTTGGGTGAGGTGGAATTTGTAAAATATGCCCTGCTGGCTACCGGCTGGATCATCGGTATTGTCTGGGAGGGCCGCAGCCTGTCCGTCAGCCTGGCAAAGGAAAATGAGGCCAGGCCCGATCAGGTGCCCACTGCCGAACTTATGGCGGTTTGTACGCCAATGAAAAGTCTTCTCGCAGATGAAGTGAAAGGAACGCGTGACGAAGTACGGCGAGTCAGCAGCATTGTGCAGGATGCAATCGCCAACCTCACCGAAAGCTTCCATAACCTGAGCGCCAACGGCCAGCGTGAAGAGGAAACCATACACGGTATTATTGAGCATGGCTCCGGCAGCAGTGCTAATGGATCATTTCTTTCTGAAGCCAGCGCATTGTTGCAGAACTTTATAGATACCCTGATTGATATCAGTAAACAAAGTATCGAAACGGTACACCGTATCGACGAGATGGGTGAGCATATGGATGGTGTGTTCAGGTTGCTGGATGATGTGAAAGCCATCGCCGATCAGACCAATCTGCTGGCGTTGAATGCTGCCATAGAAGCGGCGCGGGCCGGAGAGGCTGGCCGTGGCTTTGCCGTGGTGGCAGACGAGGTTCGTCAGTTGTCGATGCGTTCGAACAAACTGAATGAAGAAATTATCGCCGGTGTCAATGCCGGTAAACAGGCTATTGCCGCGGTGCGGGAAACCATGGGGAAAATGGCGTCACGTGATATGAATGTCGCCATTTCCGGCAAGGAAAAGGTGGATGAGGCGCTCAAACTTTCCGAAGAACATAACCTGTTTGTCTCCGAACAGATCGGTCGCCTGGGTGAAATCAGTGATTCGATCAATACGGACGTGGGGAATGCAGTGCGTTGCCTGCAATTCGAAGATATGGTGACACAGTCCATGGCGGCGGCTGAATTACACCTGCAGCGATTAAACGAACTGGAAATCCTGCTTGAACGTGTCGTCGATCTCTCGGTGGCACCGGAGATGAAATCATTGTCGGCACTCAAAGGTGATATGGATGCTTTTGCGGGAAGCCGAATTGATGGCAATAGCAAGGCTGTCGCCCAGGATTCCCTGGATGGCGGTGAGGTTGAACTGTTTTAATACACTATAGCCCGGAAGCGTGAGAAACTATGTCGAATATCAATGTCAGTGAATCAGAGGACGGTCGCCAGATCACTATTTCGGTTGCAGGACGCTTTGATTTTTCCGTACACAAGAGATTTCGTGATGCCTATATCAATCACGTCAGCGCCGGCCTGAGATTTATACTGGACTTATCGCGTACTGAATATATGGATAGTTCGGCGCTGGGTATGGTGCTACTGCTCAGGGAACATGCTGGCGGCGACAAGGCGCATGTCAGCATTCGTAATGCACCACCCGATGTGGCGAAGATACTGCGTATTGCCAATTTCGATAAGCTGCTGGATATGAGTGCTGCCTGATTGCGCCTATCAGGGGACGCTGACACCCGCTTCATTCAACCAGCTCACCAGCCGTATCAACGGCAAACCAATCAGTGCATTCGGATCATCACCGTGCATGGCCTCGAACAGGCTGATGCCCAGGGCTTCTGATTTGAAACTGCCAGCACAGTTGTAGGGTTGTTCGGCGCGCAGGTAGCGGTCAATCTGCTCACCTGTCAGTTTTCGGAAGGTCACCGCATAGGTGACGAGGTCGGTACGCGCCTTGTTGCTGGCGGCATCGAACAGGCTCAGGCCGGTCAGAAAATCGACACGCCGCCCGGAAAGCCGCGCCAGTTGCTGACAGGCTTTTTCGTGGTTACCCGGTTTTCCCAGGACTTCCTTGTCACATACCGCCACCTGGTCGGAACCTATAATCAGTGCATCGGGAAAATCCTTTGCTCCGGCACGCGCTTTGGCTTCTGAAAGACGCATGACCATCGACACCAGCTCTTCATTCTCATGCCGGGTTTCATCGACGTCAGGGGCGAGTGTCTCAAACGGCAGCCGCAGTTTTTCCAGCAAGGCACGACGAAACGGGGAGGTGGAGGCAAGCACCAGGGTTCTGTTGTGGCTCATATTGGTTCGATCTGCGCAAAGTACTGTTTCAGGTAGTCGTCGAAGTTCAGCTCATCTGCCGCCTCACGCGCCTTTTGATCTTCAATCGATTTGCGTGCAAGTTCGTGGTAAAGACGCTGCTTGTCTTCGCTCAAAGGCAGGTTGGTAAAGAAGTGCTGGTGTATTTCCGACATACGCTTGGCAAAATGGAAGAACCCTTCGTCCCTGTCGCGCATTTCCTGGAGCATGCGTGCGGAGGGTGTGAGTTCGGGGTTATCAACTTTTTTCCGCTGCGCAGCAAGCGCATCACAATAGGGCGTGCCTTCGGAACTTTGATCGAGTAACGCGCAAACGCCTTGCATTTCCTCAAGGAGTTCTCCCGCCCAGGTGCTCAGCAGGACGGGTTCATTGTTACGCGTCAGCTTCAATTCCGGGTCGCGACCGCGGTGTGCGGTTTTCAGTTCGTTTTCGTCGATGGCGCAGCGCTCACTGCTGTGAATGACAGGACTTTCCTGCAACAGACAGAATAGCAGGAAACATTCGAGGAAATACATCTGCCGTGCATTGATACCGAGCGGGTCAAAGGCATTGACGTCGAGCGAACGCAGTTCCACGTAGGCCACGCCCCGGCGTCTCAACGCCAGGGAGGGCATTTCGTTACCGGTGACGATCTGCTTGGGACGAATGGTGCTGTAGTACTCGTTCTCGATCTGCAGGATATTGGCGCTCAGTTGACGGTATTCCCCGTCAACCTTGACGCCGATTTTATCGAATTCCGGGCAGGGTGTGCTGATGGCGCAGATCAGGCTGTCGATATAACTTTGCAGGTCATTGTAGTTGGCCTTGATGCCGGTTTCGTTCTCGCGGTTGTTCTGGTAACCGATGTCGCCCATGCGCAATGAGGTCGCCCAGGGTTCATAGTAGGTATTCTCGTTAAAGCTTTGCAGGCTGGTTTCACGCCCGCCGAGAAACGATTTGCAAATTGCCGGTGATGCGCCGAACAGGTAGGGAATCAGCCAGCCATAGCGTTGCAGATTGCGGATCAGCGACATATAGGATTCGGAGATAAAATCCTGAATGGGCATCCGGTTGCCTTCCAGCTCCGCATAGATCGGCCAGAATTCTGCCGGGAAGGAATAGTTGAAATGCACGCCGGCAATTACCTGCATGGTACAACCATGGCGGTAACCGAGACCCTTCCGGTAGACATGCTTCATCATGCCCGAGTTGGATGTGCCATATTCCGCAATCGGGATACTGGTTTCGCCATCCACCACGCAGGGCATACTGGTGGCCCACAGGGATTCATCATCGAGACACTGGTAGACGTACTGCTGGGTATCGCGCAGGAAGCCCAGAACGTCCTGAACCCGATCCAGGGGCGGGGTGATGAATTCCGTCAATGCTTCGGAAAAGTCGGTCGTGATCCAGGGATGGGTCAATGCAGAACCGAGTTTTTCCGGGTGTGGCGTCTGGGCAATACTGCCCTGGCTGTTGACGCGCAGGCT
>CAYYAP010000039.1:0-2008 GCA_964469575.1 uncultured Thiohalobacter sp. | reverse complement strand
AAGGCAATGGGTAAATCGGATACGGCGTTGATCCCGGCAATGCGTCCTTCATCGGCCGCCTCGTGGAGTACCGGCCTGTCGCCATTGACATCGCCGGCAATGAATAGCGGCTTGTCTTCAATTTGCAGGGTATTCGGATTGTAGTCCGGTAGACCGCGCGCATCCAGCGTAACACCGGCTTTTTCGATATCGATACTGCCAAGGTTGGGGCGGCGGCCAATACACACCAGGACCTTCTCTACCTCCACCGAGTGATCGCCGGCGCTGATCTTCAACCTGCCGTCTGAGGCTTCCTCGATACGGGCAGGCTGGCCCAGCCACAGGGGCATTTCCTTGCCGAGAATCTGAATGGCGGTTTTATTGATTTCCGGGTCGTCGAGATTGCCGATGGTTTCAAGTTGGTCAACGCCGGTTACCTTGACGCCAAGCCGGTGGAAGGCCTGGCCGAGTTCGAGGCCGATCACACCGAGACCGATCACGGCGAGGGACTCCGGTAAGGTCTCAAGCTCGAAAATCTCATCGGTAGTCAGAATGCGTTCGCCGAATACCTTCCAGTCAGCCGGAACAATGGGCGTGGAGCCGGTCGCAATGACGATACGTCTGGCGCGAATACGCCGTTCACCAACCTGCAGGAGGCCGGGTTCGATAAACTGCGCATACTCGGGAATGAATTCATCGCCCATTTCGTCAGTCGTGGCGGAAAGCACCTTATCGACAAAGATGTCGCGCAGATCCTGCACGTGTTCCATGGCGTCGGCGCCGTCTACACTCAGCCCGTCACCGCCCTCGATGCCTTCACGGGGGAAGATAGACCGGCGGTGAAAATCCTCGGCGATCTGGATAAGCGCCTTGGAGGGCATGCAGCCAACCCGGGAGCAGGTGGTGCCCAGTTCCCCGCCATCGATCAGCACATAGCGATCCGTTTTGCGTTTGACCTGTCCCTGCGCATAGAGTCCTGCACTGCCTGCGCCAATAATGGCGACTTCAACGTCTTGTTCCATGAATGAGTTCGTACCTTATGCAGCGGGTCGGGCAATGGCGAGGCCGCCGCCCCCGGTGTGGGTGGATTTGGAATGGTAGAGGGCCTGATCGACCTGTTCCAGAAGATGTACAAAGCTGTCGCCGTGTGTTGGCGCCTCACCGAGTCCAAAGGTAACACTGAAGTCGATGTCATTTTCATCCGACCAGTGAACCACCTGTTTCTGGATACGTTCGGCAATCAAACGGGCGTGTTCCAGTGAGGTGTCGTCAAGAATAATCACAAACTCATCACCGCCAAAACGCGCAGCCACATCGGGTTCCCTGATGGAATTGCGTACGATACGGGCAAATTCGCGCAGCACCAGGTCACCGGCGGCGTGTCCCAGCTCGTCGTTCACATCCTTGAATTTATCCAGGTCGGCAAACAACAGGACAAACTTCTGCTTATCGCATTGCAACCGCTGGAACAGGCTGCTGGCGATGTCCTGTAGCCCCCGGCGGTTGAGCAGCCCGGTCAGTGTGTCGATCGTGCTGCTTTGTTCCAGTTCCTTGCGGCTACGTTCGATTCGGCCCATCAGCACATAGGAATACACCAGGATAATACCGCCGAACAGGTTCAGGAATACCAGCCCAGGTGAAATGTCCGCACCGTTCAAGACGTAGCGCAAGGCCAGCACGATGGTGGCAGCACCGAGACAGCCTACCAATGATTCGGCAAACAGGCGCATGCCATAGCGCATACCGTTACCCAGCACGACCATGATATAGACCAGCAGAGAGGGTGGAATGGGGTAGGGGTCATTCAGTACCGAGATACTTGAAATCGTAATATCGATCCACATCGCCACGTGGTAACGCATGGGGCAGATATGATCCCGGGCGGCATGCGCGAACAGTGCAGCCTGGATAACGAAGTAAATGGCATACGCCGTATTCAGTTGCCCGGTTGACCAGAGCGTCGGCGCAATGCCATCGGTAAAATTAAAGAAGCCGATACCGAGCGCAAGGAAAATAAAACGCGTGAGGA
>CAYYAP010000038.1:0-19578 GCA_964469575.1 uncultured Thiohalobacter sp. | reverse complement strand
TCCAGGCGGTTTTCCGCAAGCGGCGAGTCGCAGGGCGATTCAATGAACACGACCCCATAAATCTGAACACCATCGGCGAATACCGGGCACCCGGCATCGGCGGGAAAGTACAGGAGCACCTGCCGTTCCAGGGTACCGACATTGCGTGACCAGCGGTCATGGTTCAGGTCCGAGGGTTGTACCAGCCAGTATTGCCGCTGAGCGGGTGGGAGTGTCCGATCCTGTTCCGCCAGGGCGGCGTAGGCCTCCCGGTCCAGGGTGAATAATGCCTCGCGCAATGCCCCGGAGACCTCGTGGCTTGCCACAGCGCCCCCGTGCAGGTCGGCCACGCCCAGTCCCGGACAGGGGGGATGATTTATCAGCCAGACTGCGTTGCCGGCCTGGTCGCTGTCAGCGTAGCGGGGGTAAATGTGCATCGTGAGTGGAAACGAGGATGGGCAGCCACGGAGTATTAAAGGCGCGGCAAGTTCCGCCATGGGTGAGAGTACGGTGAGCTGTCGAATGCGTTGGCTGATCCGTACCGCAAACCCGGACAGATCATTGCGCTGTGCACTCGCCTGGATATCGACAAAACGTTGCGGTGGCGGCCAGCGCCGCAGTGTCAACACTGACTCAACCTGTGGGTCGTTCCCCTGGCGGCTTACCCGGTAACGCGCTTCGCCGGATACCGGGTCCACTGTCCAGCCGGTCAGTGTTGATAGCCGTGGCAGGATTTCCTCCAGTGTCGATTCGGCGCTGGCAAACAAATGCGCCTGCCACTGCTGATTGATATTGACCTGCGCCTCGTTCACGCGGGTTTTTGTGACGGACAGTGTGATGACGGTCAACGCGATCATCAATACCAGTGCAATGAGCAGCGTGGCAGCGCCTCGTTGTGTGAATCGGGAGCTTTCCTGGCAAGGACTCATGGTCGCGGTTCCACAAGCCGGTCATTACGAACCTGTATCCAGCGGGAGAGGTCGAGGGCAATATCATTGCGTCCCTTGATATGCCCCTTGAGGCGGAATTCCACAGCGTGTTGTTCCAGCGCAGGCGTATCGGTCCGGCAGGGTTGCTCGCGTTCCGCCAGATTGATGCAGTCGGTGTGCAGTGTGAAGTGTAGTACATCGACGGTGACGTTTGCGGTGGTCAGCGTTTGCCAGTTTCCACTATCACAACCAAATACACGACCCCCATAGCGTGACTGTACCTTGCCATTTTTGAGGCGGAAACCGAATTGTTCGACGTTATCGTCATCCGACAGCCCGCTGCAGCCACGGTGCGGGCAATGCCCCGTTCCCACCAGACCATCGGCATCGAGGTCGTAGCTGTACAGAACACAGGAGTCAGCAGCTTGTTGATCGATTGCACCGGTGCGAAGTCGGTTACCTGCTTGTTCAAACGGGTTGTCCGACGTCGGCGTAACATGGGGATCGAACCCCCAGTAGCCGGCGCGTCGCAAATCTTTCGCAAGCAGGGCTGAAACCGCATAGAGTTGCTGGCGTAAATCGGCTTCCCGAAGTTGTCGGCCAGCATGCCGCGCAGTCGTGCTGTAAACAGTCACCACGGTGGCCAGTGCGATAAGTGAAATGACACTGCCCACCATGAGTTCAACCAGTGTCATGCCGCACTGGAGCTTTATTATTAACATCGTGCATACCCCGTGGCGCCGACCGTGCAACGGCGTATTCTCCCCAGCGGGCTGACGATGACATGCTGTTCACTATGCCGGTTCGACAGGACAATGGAAGCGGCGGTGGCGGTGCCCCGTACCGGTGAAAAGCGCAGCCGTCTTTCACTGCGGTTTGCACCGGGCAGTCGCAGGTGGATAGCGGGGTAGTCACCGGATTGAAAACGGTGTGTTTGCGTGTTCTCGCCGGTCCCCGTTGTGCAGGTGCTTTCAGTCGGGGTGGCGCGACAGCGACAGTCGCGATTAGCCCCCCAGCCAAAACACCAGTCTACGCCATCGCGTTGCAGGGAAAAGTAGCTGGCCTGCTGGTGGGTAATCGCGTGGTTGCGGGCGCGTGCGAGTTCGCTGGCAAGCTGTTGCGTCGCCGCGTGCAGGCGCGCGTTGTCGATAAAGCGCGCCATGGCGGGTGCGGCTACGCCGGTCAGCAAGGCGATGACCGCCAGCGTAATCATCAACTCGACAAGCGTAAAGCCCCTGTGCTTCGTATCGTCCATGACACGGTTCCTCAAGGTTTCTGACTTGTTCCATTTTGTGTCGCCGAGTATAGTCGGTTTCACACAGCGCGCAAGGATTGCGCGCTGATTCCGGTGACACGAACAGCAAAAGGAGTTGCATTATGTATCGGTCCGACACCCCGGGTTTTTCCTTACTCGAACTGCTGATAACACTGTCCATTGTTGCGATTCTCGCGTCCATTACTGTTCCCTCATACCGCGGCTACGTGGTCAGGGTGCGTCGCACAGACGCCATGTCGGTGTTACTGCAACTGCAACTGGCGCAGCTGCGCTGGCGCACCACGCACCAGGTGTATGCCCGGCGCCCTTCGGAACTTGGCTGGCGCGTTGCGCAGTCACCTGATGGTCACTATGGACTGCGTATCCTGCGCAGCAGCACCGGTGATTTTCTGGCCCAGGCCAGTCCGCGTGGCGCCCAGCAGAGCGATGCGTGCGGGGTATTCGCGATCTCGGCGCAGGGGCCGGTCACTCTGGCACCCTACGCCAGTGCGGCTTGCTGGAGTCGCTGACCGGGGTAAAACGCAGTCCGCTAGCCCCCGGTGGCTCGCATGACCGATGTCGTCATTGTCGGTGCCGGGATTATCGGTATGCTCACAGCTCGGGAGCTGGTAGCGTCCGGCCTGTCGGTCACCCTGCTGGAACGGCGTCAGCCAGCGAAGGAGTCCTCCTGGGCCGGTGGTGGCATTCTTTCGCCGCTCTACCCCTGGCGTTATCCCGACGCAGTCAGTGAACTGGCGCGCTGGAGCCAGCGCGCCTATCCCGGTCTGTGCGATGCGTTGATACAGGAAACCGGCATCGATCCGGAACTGGAAGTTTCCGGGCTGCTGACGAGCGGGCTGGACGATATGGCAGACGCTGTACGCTGGGCCGAGCGCTTTGATGCCCAGCTGGAACCGGCCAGTGCCGAACGCGCCATGGAACTGGAGCCACAACTTGGCGTGGCGCTGCAGGATTGCGTGTGGATGCCCGGACTCGGCCAGGTGCGTAACCCACGCCTGACACGCGCCCTGCGTGCCTCGCTGGATCAATCCGGCGCCGACTTTCGTGCTAACAGTCCGGCGCTGGGCTGGGTCATGGAAGCGGGGCGTGTCAGGGCCGTACGCACGGCGGGCGGAGATATCGAGGCGGATGCCTTTGTCGTGGCCAGTGGCGCGTGGACCGCCGGTTTGCTCAAAGACACCGGCCTCAGCCTGCCGATCCAGCCGGTGCGCGGCCAGATGATCCTGTTCCGTGGCCCGCCCGGGCTGGTGAGTCGTATCACCCTGCACGACGGCCGTTATGCCATTCCACGGCGCGATGGCCGGGTGTTGTTCGGCAGTACGCTGGAATACACAGGGTTTGAAAAACACACCACGCGGGAAGCGTTTGACGCGCTCAGCCAGTCTGCCTTCACGCTGTTACCCGCGCTGAAACACCTGCCCATCGAGTGCCACTGGGCAGGCCTGCGGCCGGGAAGCCCGGACGGGGTGCCGGTTATCGGTCCGCACCCTGAACTGCCCAATTTGTATGTCTGTGCCGGGCATTTCCGCAATGGGGTGGTGCTGGCGCCAGGCTCCGCGCGGCTGCTGGCTGACCAGTTGACCGGTCGACAGGTGGAAATTGATGTGGCGCCTTACCAGCCTGAAGTCGCAGCAGTAAAATAGCCGGGGGCGGTAATCTGGACTTTGTCTAAATTGCCAGCGTATACTCGTTGTATGGTTGACCTGTCCTCCACCCACGTACTGGACGAAACCCGCGCCGCAGAGCAGTTGCGGGAAGCGGGTATCCAGCCGACCCGCCAGCGATTACGCATCGCCCAGGTGTTGCTGACAGGGAACCAGCACCTCAGTGCGGATCAGGTGCTGGAAAAGGTGAACCATATCGGCAAGCCGGTTTCAAAAGCAACCGTGTACAACACGCTGGGTCTATTTGCCAATAAAGGCCTCCTGCGCGAAGTGATCATCGACCCCAGCCGGGTTTTCTACGACACCAACAGCGCGCCCCACCACCACGTCTACAATACTGCCACCGGTGAATTGTCGGATATTGCCCTGCACCGGGTACTGACCGAACCGTTACCGGAGCTGCCTGCCGGCACGGAACTGGAGAGTGTCGACGTTGTAATTCGCGTCCACCCGATCGACTGACCCGCATTTTATCCATGCAATCCTGAAAACCAGACGCTAGAATGCGCGCCAGGCGCATCGCTTTGAGCAGCGATTTTCCGCGTGATAACACCGGGAGGAAATGAGTATGGCGGGTGGTGGTTACATGTCCGGGATCTTTGGCAGTTCACCTGTCAAGCCCATGCAGCAGCACATGGCGAAAGTCATGGCCTGCGTATCAAAACTGGTTCCTCTTTTCGACGCCGTGATCAGGGAAGACTGGGACCAGGTCGCGAAGATACAGAAGCAGATTTCCGATATGGAAAAAGAAGCGGATGTATTGAAGAAGCGGCTTCGCTTGCACCTGCCCAAAGGGTTGTTCATGCCGGTATCGCGCCGCGACCTGCTGGAAGTGCTGACCATGCAGGATACCATCGCCAACCGTGCCAAGGACATCGCCGGCGTCATACTGGGACGGCATATGGTGCTGCCAAAGATTATCCACGATGATTACCTTAAATATGTCGAGCGTTGCGTGGATGCCTGCGAACAGGCCAGCCGCGCGATTAACGAACTGGACGAACTGGTGGGCACAGGGTTCAGTGGCCAGGAAGTGAAGCTGGTGGTGAAGATGATCAGCAAGCTGGATTCCATTGAGAGTGATACCGATACACTGCAGGCCAATATGCGCCACAAGATCTTTGCCGTGGAAAAAGAGTTCGACCCGATCGATATCATGTTCCTGTACAAGATTATCGACTGGACCGGCGAGGTGGCCGATCGCGCCCAGCGTGTGGGTAGTCGTTTGCAATTGATGCTGGCACGGTAAGGGGACACACATGGATATTATTGTGACCTATGGTGCGGTCTTCCTGATCCTTGCCGGTGTGTTTGGCCTGTTCATGGCCTGGGGTATAGGCGCCAATGATGTGGCCAACGCCATGGCAACCTCGGTGGGTTCCAAGGCGCTGACGATCAAACAGGCGGTGATGATCGCTGCCGTGTTCGAGTTCGCCGGCGCCATACTCGCCGGCGGACAGGTGACCAAAACCATCCGCAAGGGCATTATCGACTCTAATGTTTTGTCGGCCACGCCCGAGTTGCTGGTTTACGGCATGCTGGCGTCCCTGCTGGCGGCGGGCATCTGGTTGTTGATTGCATCCAAAAACGGCTGGCCGGTTTCCACCACCCATTCCATTGTTGGCGCCATCGTCGGTTTTGCCATGGTCGGTATTGGCGGGGATGCGGTGAAGTGGGAAAAGGTTGGCTTCATCGTGGCCAGCTGGGTGGTATCGCCACTGCTGGCCGGTTTCATTGCCTATACCTTGTTTCGCAGTGTGCAGAACCTGATTCTCAATACTGAGGAGCCGTTCCGTAACGCCAAGAAATATGTGCCGTACTATATCTTCCTGGTGGGGTTTATTATCTCGCTGGTGACTTTTACGAAAGGTCTGAAACACGTCGGGCTGGAAAATACCCCGCTGGAAAATTTCAGTTACTCCATTGCAGTCGGGCTGGCGATGTTTTTCATTGGTCGGTACTACGTCAGTCGTATTCAGCTTGATCCCTCGGTCGACAAGGACTTCCACTACGCGAATGTGGAACGCGTATTCAGTGTATTGATGGTGGTAACGGCCTGCGCGATGGCGTTTGCGCACGGTTCCAACGATGTCGCCAATGCGATTGGACCGGTGGCGGCCGTGGTCAGTATTGTGCAAAGCGGCGGCGAGGTCGCCTCGAAATCCCTGTTACCGATGTGGGTGCTGTTTCTGGGAGGTGCGGGCATCGTGCTGGGGCTGGCCATGTTCGGCAAGCACGTGATCGCCACAGTGGGCAACAACATCACCGAGCTGACGCCAAGCCGGGGTTTTGCCGCAACCCTGGCGGCGGCTACCACGGTGGTACTGGCATCAGGCACCGGCCTGCCGATTTCCACCACCCACACGCTGGTGGGCGCTGTACTTGGTGTCGGTCTGGCGCGCGGCATGGAAGCGCTGAACATGACGGTAATCCGCAACATTTTCATGTCATGGATCGTCACCTTACCCGCCGGCGGCCTGCTGGCCATCGCCTTCTTCTTTATGCTGAAAGGCATGTTTGGTTGAACCGGAGCGGTTTTTCGGGGTGAAAAACCGTTGCTGACAGGGTAAGATGCGCCTTCGCTGGTTTTGGCGCCAGGGCGCAGGCCAGCCTCATCGGGACATCATCCCATTGCCGGAATAGCTCAGTCGGTAGAGCAGCTCACTCGTAATGAGAAGGTCGGGGGTTCAATTCCTCTTTCCGGCACCAATAAATCAATAAGTTATACGACTGCCCGCCAGACTGGCTACCGACAGGGCGCACTGGCGACGCATCTTCTTGCAACAAGCCACCACCGGTACACTCACTGGATTTCGTCATTCTTGACGGGCAGGTCACGCCTGTGATGAACTTGGTTCAGATGGTCCCCCAATATCAGACAGGATGCTAAATCTATATTGAATCATTCAAAGCTCATCCTGTCCTGGATTCTCATTACAGCAGTCTATTATCTGACAGCGCGTCTTGGCTTTTCGCTCGCTTTTGAGCAGATGAACACCAGTCCGGTGTGGCTACCCACCGGTATTTCTATTGCCGCTGTGCTTTTCCTGGGCCTTCGTGCCTGGCCGGGTATTTACCTTGGGGCTTTCTTTGCCAATTTGTCTACCGGTTTAGCTGTGCTCCCGTCGCTGGGTATTGCCACTGGTAATACGCTGGAGGCGGTAATAGCCGGTTATCTCATTCTGCATTTTGCTGAGTGCTACCCGTTTCGAAAGGTCTGGTCTGTGGCCCTGTTCGCTGTGGTTGTTATGGCAGCGAGTGCGATCAGTGCGACAGTCGGTGTCAGCAGCCTGTTTATGACGGGGGTGGTGACCCGGCAGGCATTAGCACTGTTATGGGAAACCTGGTGGCTTGGCGACATTGTTGGTGGTCTGATATTAACGCCATTTCTGTTGACCTGGGTACGGCGCCCCGACATCAGGCTGTATGCCCGCCATAAGGTAGAGATGCTTGCCCTGATAATCGGCACACTAACATTTGCTGCGCTGGTTTTCGGCCACTGGTTTGATATTGGTAATCGCAATTACCCACTGTCATTTGTCTTTATTCCACTCCTTGTCTGGACGGCCTTCCGGTTCCGGCAACATGCAGCAACCCTGTTTGTCCTGATTCTGACAGCTATCGCAATTTACGCCACCTTGCACGGGCAGGGGCCTTTTGTGCGTGACTCGGTCAATGAGTCGCTGCTGTTGCTGCAGTGTTTCATGGGTGTGATCGTGGTAACCGCACTGATGCTGGCCGCTGCAGTCGATGAGCGCAACCAGTCCTATGCCAGTCTGAAGAAAATCCGTGAACAGCTGGAACAACACGTTGATGAACGCACCCTGGCGTTACGGAACAGTAATACCGCACTGGAAGCTGAAGTTAATGTGCGTGGAAATACTGAACGCGCCTTACGCGCCCTGCTCGGCGCCAGCAATCTGGAAACCGATGAAACATTCTTTCGCAGCTGCGTTCGGGACCTGAGTGCCCTGTACGGGACCAAGTTCGCCTTTGTCGGGGTTTTTGCCGATGACTCGAAGCGTTCTATCCGGACACTGGCTGTGTGTGCGGGTGGTGGTTTTGTCGACAACTTCGTCTATGACCTGGAGGGTACGCCCTGCCAGGACGTACTGAATAGGGATATTGAGCTGGTATCGGAGGATGCCGTACGGCGATACCCGCAGGATGAAATGCTGGTGCAGATGGGTATAGACAGTTATTTTGGTGCACCACTGGTTTCGCCATCCGGCAAGCTGATGGGTCTGGTTGCCGTCATGGATACCAAAGCCATGTCGCTTCAGCACTGGATCAAACCGGTGCTGGGTATTTTTGCCAACCGCCTGGCGCTGGAAATCGAGCGCAAAACCGCCGGGGATGAATTGAAACTGGCGGCCAGTGTGTTCAAGGAAAATGTCGAAGCTATCATGATTGCCGACAAGGATACCCGTATCCTGCGTGTAAACCCGGCGTTCACCAGGATCACCGGTTACAGTGCAGACGAGGCTGTCGGGCATTCGACCCGGTTGCTGAAATCCGGCCGTCATGACGAGGCCTTTTACGAGGATTTCTGGCGTTCGCTGCTGGAGGATAATGTCTGGCAGGGAGAGATCTGGAACCGGCACAAGGATGGCGGTATTTTCCCGGTCTGGCAGACGATTTCGGTGGTGCGCGATGCCGCTGGAGACATCGAGCACTTCATCAGTATTTTCAGCGATATCTCCGAGAAGAAGATGTCTGAAGAACGCATCTATCACCTGGCGCACTACGATGTGCTCACTGGCCTGCCAAACCGGACATCTTTTCAGAACGAGTTCGAAGATACCTTGTTACATGCAGGGCGGCATGGTCGCCAGGTGGCATTGCTGTTCCTCGACCTGGATCATTTCAAATTGATAAACGATGCTTCCGGGCACCCGGTGGGTGACGAACTGCTCAAACAGGTGGCGCAGCGCCTCAAGGAAACGGTCCGGGAGGAGGATACGGTTGCGCGCCTTGGTGGAGATGAATTCACGGTGTTGCTCTGTGACATTCATTCCGTTGAGAACATCAGCCTTGTGGCGGAGAAGATTCTGCATCAGCTGGCCAAACCGTTTCGGCTCGATCATACCGAGGTGGTGATCACAGCCAGTATCGGCATCAGCCTGTTTCCAGACGATGGCAGTGATGTTTCCACGATTTTGAAAAACGCCGATACGGCCATGTATCGCGCCAAGGAGCAGGGCCGTAACACGTTCCAGTTCTTTACCACCGAAATGAATACCCGAGCACTTGAACGGTTAAGTCTGGAGAGTGCGTTGCGCACGGCACTTAAAAGAAACGAGTTCCTGCTCCACTACCAGCCCCAGGTGGATATGCAGTCCGGTAAAATCATCGGACTGGAAGCACTGGTGCGCTGGCAGCATCCCGAACAGGGATTGGTGCTGCCTGATGTATTTATTCCGGTCGCGGAAGAGAGTGGCCTTATTGTGCCATTGGGAGAGTGGGTGATAAAAGAGGCCTGTACCCAGTACAAATGCTGGCGTGACGAAGGCCTGTCAGCAGGGCGTGTCGCCGTTAATCTCTCAGGGCGACAGTTTGTGCGCCAGGACCTGGTGAGCATGGTCCGGGATGTTCTGCATGAGACCGGTGTGGAACCACAACACCTCGAACTCGAACTGACAGAAAGCACTATCATGGAGCACGTGGACGAGACAATTGAAACGTTCCTGGCGTTGCGCAAACTGGGCGTGCATTTGTCCATTGATGATTTTGGTACCGGCTATTCGTCCATGGCTTACCTCAAACGCTTTACCATTGATAAACTGAAAATAGACCGGTCTTTTGTACGTGATCTTGCCAGTGATTCAGATGATGCGGCGATCGTTACCGCTACCATTGCCATGGCGCATAACCTGAATCTCACTGTTATTGCTGAGGGGGTGGAAACAGAAGGGCAGTTACAGTTCCTCAAGGATCATGGTTGTGAACAGATGCAGGGTTACTACTTCAGTCGGCCGTTACCTGCCGCGGAAGTGACCGAGTTGCTGCGTTCCGGCCGTCGCCTGGAATCAGCTTCATCGGTTAATTGAGGGTTCATGCTTTAATCAAACCGCATCGACAGGTCGATGGCTTTCACATCCTTGGTCAGTGCGCCGATGGAGATATAATCCACGCCGGTTTCCGCATACTCGCGCAGGTTATCCAGTGTGATGCCGCCTGAGGCTTCCAGTTCTGCCTTACCTGCATTGAGTGCAACAGCTTCGCGCAGGGTATCGATAGTAAAGTTGTCGAGCATCACCCGGTCTGCGCCGGCCTGCAGCGCCTGTTGAAGCTCATCAGGATTTTCCACCTCGACTTCAACGGGCAGTTCGGGGTCCAGCGCACGGGCACTGGTGACGGCTTTGCTAATGGAGCCGGCGGCCATGATGTGATTTTCCTTGATCAGGAAGGCATCGTAGAGGCCCATGCGGTGGTTGTGGCAACCACCGGCGCGCACGGCGTATTTCTGTGCGCGGCGCAGGCCGGGGAGGGTCTTGCGAGTGTCGAGGATACGTGTGTCCAGGTCGTCCACGACGCGGGCATAGCGATGCGCGAGGGTGGCGGTGCCGGACAGTGTTTGCAGGAAGTTGAGTGCGGCGCGTTCGCCGGTCAGCAGGCTGCGCGCCGGACCTTTCAGCGTGCAGACCACCTGGTGGGGGGCGATGCTTTCCCCGTCGGCCGCATACCAGCGGATATCCACGCCTTCATCGAGATGGCGGAACACGGCGTCGAACCAGTTGCGCCCGCACAGTACGGCATGTTCACGGCTGTAGACGCTGGCTTTCCAGATACCGCCGGCAGGGATCAGTTGCGCGGTGATATCGCCCTGGCCTATATCTTCTTCCAGCGCGCGGCGTACATCCTCGTCGATATGCGCTTCCAGCACTTCCAGCAGCACTATTCGGACAACTCCAGCAACTCAATCTCGAAGATCAGCGTGGCGTTAGGCGGGATCACGCCGCCGGCGCCGCGTTCCCCGTAGCCGAGCTCTGGGGGGACGATCAGCTTGCGCTTACCGCCGACCTTCATGCCGACCACGCCTTCGTCCCAGCCGGGAATGACATAGCTGCAATCGATGGGGAAACTGAAAGGGTCACTGCGGTCGAGGCTTGAATCGAATTTGGTGCCGTCCTCCAGCCAGCCGGTGTAGTGGACGATAGCGGTCTGGCCCCGGCCCGTGCATAGCTGGCCATCGCCTTCGCCAAGATCTTCATACTTCAGTCCGCTGTCGGTGGTCGTTTCGCTCATGAATTGGCCTCGTTCGGTTCCGGTTTCAAACTGCGCGAAAAATACGCGTTTTTGAGCCGTTGCGCCAGTCCGGCCAGTAACAGCAGGCTGAGCAGATTAGGCAGCGCCATGAGGATGTTGGTGATGTCGGCGATGTTCCACACCAGCTTCAGGGGAACTGCGGCGCCTACCATGACCAGCAGGGTGTACAGCAGGCGGTAGGGCAACACGGCACGCTCGCCAAACAGGAAACTCGCGGAGCGGTCGCCGTAGTAGGACCAGGCGATGATGGTCGAGAAGGCGAACAGGCTCAGGCCGATACCGACCACGCTGGCGCCGGAGACGCCGATCGACGTCTGGAATGCGTGTGCCGTCAGCGCAGCGCCCACCAGGTCATCGCGATGCAGGGTCCAGGCGCCGGTGACCACGATGACCAGTCCGGTCATGGTGCAGATCACCAGCGTGTCGATGAACGGTTCCATCATGGCGACCAGACCCTCGCGCACCGGTTGGTTGGTACGCGCGGCAGCATGCGCCATGGGTGAGGAGCCCAGCCCGGCTTCGTTGGAAAACAGCCCACGCGCCACGCCCCAGCGAATGGCTTCACCCACGGCCGCGCCACCCACCGCCAGGGGGTTCAACGCATGGTTGAGAATGGTCGAAAAGGCAGCCGGTATCTGCGGGAGGTAATTGACGAGTACCAGGATGGCTGCGCCCACGTACAGCAGCGCCATGAAAGGGACAATCTTCGAGGCCACGCGGGCGATACGTTTGACGCCACCCAGAATCACCGCGCCGACCAGGATAGCCAGTACCAGCCCGACCAGCCAGGCATACTCATGAATTTCCGGGAACAGGTAGCCCAGTCCGTCGACTACCGAGTTGGCCTGCACCATGTTGCCGATACCGAAGGAGGCGATCAACGCGAAGCTGGCGAACAGCATGGCGGTGCGTTTCATGTTCAGCCCGTGCAGCAGGGTGTACATGGGTCCGCCGGCAATGGTGCCGTCATCGCGCACTTCGCGGAAACGCAGCGCCAGGGTGCACTCGGTGAACTTGGTGGCCATGCCGAAGAAAGCCGTGACCCACATCCAGAACAGGGCGCCCGGACCACCCAGTGAAATCGCCGTGGCGACACCCGCGATGTTGCCGGTGCCGATGGTGGCCGACAGAGCGGTGGACAGTGCCTCGAAGTGGGTAATGTGGCCTTCGTGGTGGGGCTGGTCATAGGCGCCGGACAACAGGGCGAGCGAATGCCGGAAACCGCGGAACTGGATCAGTCCCATGCGTAGCGTCAGGTACAGTCCCATGCCCAGCAGCAAGGTCAGTGTCAGCGCATTGCCCCAGAGCAGGCCGGCGACCTGGCCGGTCCAGTCGGTCAGGATCTGAATGGGGTGTGTCGGGTCAGGCATGGGTTGATTGTAATGGAAACCCGTCTGTTTTAAGACATTATTCTGAGCCAGATCAAGGAAAATGCCTGGGTCCCCTCCTAGAATCCACTCTGCCTGTTGATTTCCCATAATCCACCAACACAGGGTTGCAAAGTCTATGAGCGATACACTGAAATCTTCACTGGATGCAAGCCATGTTGCGGTCTGTGTCAAGGATCGCAACAAACGCGTGCTGAGCCAGAATGACTATTGCCGTGAGTTGTGCGGCGAACAATGCGGTGAGCGCTGCGAGACAGGGTGCATGGAGCTGTATGCTGGCGATAAAACCCAGCAATGGAAAGACTGGGGGAGCCGGGTGTACCGAAACAGTTTCCTGCACGGCAGTTTCTTTGACGTGACGCTGTTGTGCAGCAGTGACAGTATTATTACCTTCCTGCAGCCCCTCAAGGATCGATACGAAATGGCGCTGGCCTACTACCGGGAAAAGGGGCTGACAAAACGCGAAACCGAGGTGATTTCCCTGACTATTCGGGGTATTTCCAACCCGGAGATCTGCAAGACGCTGTCGATCTCAAAGGCGACCTTGAGAACACACCTGAATAATGTCTATCACAAGTTCCGGGATCTTGGCGAGGTGCCGGAATTTATGCCGGCAAACCGGGTGGCCCGGTCTAGTTGACCCGGTCAAAGTAGCGTAAGCGGTATAACAGGCGCGGGTGCTGCGGGTCGTCGTCGAAATGACTGCGATTGTGCAGCACGTTGTTGCTGATCAGTCCCCACCCGGGTTGCAGCGTCGCGCGGAAAATAAACGGGTCATCTGAGGCCAGCAGTTTTTCCAGTGCCGCCACGGCAGCGCGTGTCCGGTCATCATTTTTCCACTCAATACTGTGCTTGCGGGCGGTGTAACGCATATGCAGGTGCTTTTTGTCATACGGTGAAAATACCGTTCCGCAACGCGCTGGTCGCAGTACCGTGTCTTCCTCGACATTGGCGGGAATTGTCATGGCGTCCGGCGCCATCAGCGCCTGTATATGTTCCGGGTTTTCATCGCGCAGTCGTATGTAGGCGATTTCGTGGTCGAGCAGGGCGTTCTCGCCACCTTCCCGGGCAGGGTGTACACAGTGCAGCAACAATGAATAGATCTGCTGGTCCAGGCCGTTGTAATAACCGTCGGTATGCCAGTGTATCGGCTGGTTGGTATAGGGAATATAGCGGGAGCGCCACTGCGCATTGACGACCTGCAGGCTGGTGATGCCGTCGTCGTCGGCACCCATGTTACGGTCCAGGTAGCGTAAGCCGAGTTGTGCGCCGAGCGTTGCGGGAATCAGCTTGTCCGGGTCTGTCGCGGTTTTGCCCACATACACCGCCATGTTGGCCTTAGCGCAGCCTGTGAGAATAGCCTCCCGTTCTGACTGCGTTAGCTCGCGTGGGTCATTGACCTCTACGATCAGGTCTTCGACAGCTTTCGGGTAGCCTTCCAGTTTGGCCGCCCTCCAGTCTTCGTAGGCCCTGTGGTTGTCCAGGTCAAACGGATTATCGTTTTCAATGATTGTTTTCATTAATGGCATAGGTTCTCGTCTCTGTTCAGCCGACAACATCAAGCACCCTGCGTCTGAAAGTGACATTACGCTGACTGGCCAGTTGTCGGCAGGCCTCGATATTCACACCGTCGAGGCCATCGATGGCAGTGGCGGTGACCTCGTTGATATAGACCGGCGCCAGCCGTAAAAAATCCAGCATTGCCTTGTATGAACCCGCCATGGCCGGCTGGCAGTGCTGCTGGTACAGGGTTTCAGTGTCAGCGTTCATCGATACCGATAGTGCATCGACACAGCTTGCCAGTTCGGGTAATACGTTGTGTTTGTGAACCAGGTTTGCGAGTCCGTCCGTGTTAACACGAACACGCCCGTTGTGGTTTTTGATATGGGTTGCGATTTCCAGCAAGGGCTTGAGTCGCAGGGTGGGTTCCCCGAAACCGCAAAATACCACTTCCCGGTAGTCACCAGGATCGCCAAGCGCATCAATAATCTCTCCGACCTCGGGACGTCGTGGAAGGCTGAGATCGAACGCGTGGACTTGCGGGCTGCGGCAATACTTCGGACAGAAGGTGCAATGCAGGGTGCACCTGTCGGTAATATTCAGGTAGCGTTTGTCACCTATCGTGTAGGCCAGAACCGGTTTTTGCATGAGACCCCGTAGTCTTACGGACTCGAATATTTCGAAGGCCCGCCAGTACACGCGAACACTACCATCCAGTGCGTTACCGGTGCTTGATCCAGGTCAAAGAAGCGCTTGATGCCCCCTAAAATACCAGTCGCAGACCCGCAAATATGTGGCGTTTGTCGGCTTCGAAGAAATTGCGGAAGCTGGGCCGTTTGATCGCCGGACGGGTGTGCAGGCAACCGCCGCGCAGGCTGTAGTGATGCCCGTCAAACCAGGGTTGTGAGTATTCCGGGTAAGGGAATACCTGGTAGCCTTCATAGGGGTGGAAGGTGTTGTCGCACCATTCCCAGGCGCGTCCGGTTTGTTCCAGTACGCCACTTCGGCAAGCGGCTTCCCACTGGTACTCATGCGGGAGTCGCCCGCCTGCCCAGTGGGCAAACGCCCTGGCTTCATGGTGGCTGATGCCGGACACGGGTTCATTCGGCGCCAGCTCGTAACAGCCACGCAGGCTGACGCCGTACCAGATGCCGTCATCGGTTTGCCGCCAGTGATCAGGCGCCTGGATGTCATGCTGCTGACGCCACGCCCAGCCATCGGCTTCCCAGAGTTCCTTGCGCTGGTAACCCGCATCTTCGATGAAACCCAGAAACTCGGCATTGCTGACGGGATGCTTGCTGATCAGGAATTTCCCCAGTTCCGCGTGCTGGCGAGGGACTTCGTTATCGTAGGCCGTGGGGGCTTCACCACCGATGCGATAATGCCCGGCGGCTATTTCGATACGTTCACGGGTGGGGGCTTGTGCGTGTATCGAGGCCGGCTTCAGGCCGTTCAGGGACGTTTCCGAGAGCGCTTTCTGGGTAAGCACCATGAGCATGGTCTCGTAGTGCTGGCTGTAGTGCTGGATCAGGAAGTGCACGATGTAGTTGTCGCGGAGCAGTTCGTGTTCGCGCCATTCCGGTCGCAGTGCGGAGAGAAAATGCAGGTTGAATTCCTGCAGCTCGCGCGCCCAGGTCAGCATGGCGTCCCGTTGTGGCAGCAGGCCGCCGCGTTCGGCTTTCGGGGTGCGCGGCGGTGTGTAGAAATCGGCAATGGGTGCGGTCACGCTGTCGTCGCCACGGATTTTTTCGTGTAACCACAGGCATTCGATAAACACACAGTGGCCAAGATGCCAGCCCAGCGGGCTCAGGTCGGGATGATATTGACTGCGGAAGGTGGCCTCATCCGCATCCTCGGCCAGCGCCAGTACCAGGGTCTGCGCCATTTGCAGTTCGTTAATCAGTGCATCCATGCTTCTACAGTGGCAACAGTTCAGGTGGCTCTTGAGGGTCGAGGATAAGAATCTGGTGTTCCGGCACGCTTTGCCAGAAGGTGGATTCGGTCAGGCGTTCCGAAGCGATCAGTTGCGCGCCGGGGAACATTTCATCATCGGTAGTGTAATACAGCGAGGGGCAGTCGTCACCGAGTGCGTGGCGTACGGCGTACAGGCGTTCACCGTCACTGACAAGCAGGTTGAGCAGGCAACGATGTCCATCAGCCCACGCGGCGATATTTTCCATGAGTTCGGCCAGCGCGGTTTCCACAGGCATGTCAGGGTTGTCATTGAGGCATTGCCGTAGCGCGGCGAACAGGTATTCGGATTCCGTGTTGCCGCGTACATTGGCGAGTTGTTCCGGCGCCAGTTGCTCAACCAGCCGCTGTTGCATGGCGCCATGAAAATCATCGATGAGGCCGTTGTGGTCAAACAGGAACTCGTCATCGATAAAGGGTTGTGTATTGACGTGGTTGACCGGGTTGCCGGCAGTGGCGCTGCGGATACTGGCAATCCACAGGGGGCTTTGCAGATTTTTTGCCAGGTGGGGCAGGTTGGGGTCTGACCAGATGGGTGCCGGGTTGACGTAGGCGGCTGGAATGCCTGCCTCGTCATACCAGGAAAAACCGAAACCATCGGCATTCAGCCTGGCATATTTGAGTTCCTGTGGCGCCCAGCTCTGGACTTCGAGGCTGTGTGGCGGATCGAGCAGAAAACGGCTCAGCACAACGGGTTCTCCAAGGTAGGCGGCGATCCGGCACATGGGACAGGGCGACTCTCTGTTTCACTGGGTTGCCGTCGATGGTAGCCTATGCGGCCTGCATATCCAATCCGGTACTGTTTATGGACGAAAATGTCGTGTCACGCCTGACCAGCCGCAAGGTGCCGGCTGCATTGCCGGTGGCGGATATCATTGAGGATGCCAGCAAGGGTCTGATTGACGCCCCCCGTTCCATGCCGCCGAAGTACTTTTACGACGAGCGCGGTTCGCAGCTGTTCGACGCCATTTGCGAAACCCGTGAGTACTATCCAACCCGTACCGAGGAGGCCCTGTTGCGGGCCTGTGCGCGGGATGTGATTGCACAGCTGCGGCCGGATCATATTGTTGAATTCGGCAGCGGTACGGCGCGCAAGACGCGGCACCTGTTCGACGCCTGTGACCGGGCCGGTGAGACGGCGGCCTACTGGCCGTTTGATGTGTGCGAGGAAATGTTGCAGGACAGCGGGCAGCAATTGGTGCAGGAGTATGACTGGTTGCAGGTCAATGCGCTGGTCGGGGACTACCTCGGCGGGCTGACCGGCTTGCCGCCGCGTGAAGGGCGTTGCCTGTATCTTTTTCTTGGCGGCACAATCGGTAACTTCACGGAAGACGAGGCGGCGGCTTTTCTTGCCGAGGTACGCGCCATTATGCGGCCCGGTGACGGCCTGTTACTGGGCGCTGACCGGGTCAAGGACACGGAGGTGTTGCATGCTGCCTATAATGACGATGCCGGTATCACAGCACAGTTCAACCTGAATTTGTTGCAGGTATTGAACCGCGAACTTGACGCAAATTTCTGTGACCATAATTTCGAGCATCGCGCCCTGTTTAACCACGAGGCCAGCCAGATAGAAATGTACCTGGTATCACGCTGTCGGCAATCCGTGCGTATCGATGCGCTAAGGCACACCCTGGAACTGGAAGCTGGTGAGCGAATCCTCACCGAGATCAGCCGGAAATTTACCCCGGCGCGCCTTGAGTCCCTGCTGAAGAGCGCCGGGTTTGCCATTCACCGCCATTTTGAGCCGGAAAATGGCTGGTTTTCCCTGGTGCTCGCCGGGCCGGAGGCCTCGCCTGTCACACAATCGTAATATTTGTATGGTCTGCTGTGACAGTGTCGTGACCCGGTAAATGCATTATGAAACGTATTCTGGTGGTAGAGGATGAGTCAGCTATCCGCGAGATGCTGGGCTTTTCACTGGTAAAAGCGGGCTTCCGGTTTGAGGAAGCCGCCGATGCCGAGCAGGCGCTGGTGGCCATCGCCAGCAACCCGCCTGACCTGGTGTTGCTGGACTGGATGCTGCCGGGTATGAGCGGTGTTGACCTCGCCAGGCGTCTGCGGCGTGAAGAACTGACGGCAAGGCTGCCCATTATTATGTTAACCGCACGCAGTGATGAGAGTGACCGGGTACGTGGTCTGGAAACCGGCGCCGATGACTATGTCTCCAAGCCATTTTCGCCCCGGGAACTGATCGCCCGCATACAGGCGGTATTACGGCGTACCCAGCCGGAAACCGAAGAAATGTCGATTCATATCGGTGGACTCACGCTGAACCCGGTCGATCACCGTGTCCAGGCTGATGAAGCGGATATTGAGCTGGCGCCAACAGAATTTCGCCTGCTGTCTTTTTTCATGCACCACCCGGACCGCGTGTACAGCCGTGAGCAGTTGCTGGATCGTGTCTGGGGACGCGGCATCTATGTTGAGGAGCGCACGGTCGACGTACACATCAGGCGGCTGCGCAAGGCGCTGGCCATGCACGGCTACGATACCTTCATCCAGACGGTACGAGGTGCCGGCTACCGTTTTTCAGGAAAGGCGAAAGTGTGAGTCGAGCCTGGCAGGATGAGCTGTGGCGATTTATCGGCTTGCTGCTGGCAGGTATTGTGGTGGGTGCGCTGTTCGGCCAGGTCATGGCCGGGGTTTTACTGGTGCTTGTGGTTTACCTGGGCTGGCATCTGTATAACCTGAATCGACTGGTGCGCTGGCTGCGCGAAAGCAAATCGTTCAAGCCCCCCGAGGCCAGTGGTATCTGGGACGAAGCCTTCGAACACATCTATCGTTTGCAGCAGCGTAACCAGAAGCGCAAGCGCAATCTGCGCGGGATGTTGAAGCGGCTGCACAAGATGACCAGTGCCTTGCCGGATGCTACGGTAGAACTGCGGCCCGACAGCGAAGAGATAGAATGGTGGAATACGGCGGCCGCCCGCTACCTGGGTTTTGAGTTTCCGCGTGACAGCGGTCAGCGAATCAGCAACCTGATTCGGCATCCTGCCTTTCTGGATTACCTGCACAGCCAGGATTACTCGCAAGGTATTGAAATTCCGTCACCGGTCAACGAAGGCCAGACCCTGCGCATCCGCCTTGTCGCCTATACCGGTAACCGGCGCCTGCTGGTGGCGCGCGACATGACGCATATCCAGAAGCTGGAGCGCATGCGACAGGATTTTGTGGCCAATGTGTCGCATGAACTGCGCACCCCGCTCACTGTGATGTCCGGGTATCTTGAGACGCTGATTGACGATGAGCTGGATGCGCGTTGTGTTGCTCCACTGCACAGCATGCAGCAGCAGACCCGGCGCATGAATCGTCTGGTCGAGGATCTGATGCTGCTGGCGCGACTGGAAAGCGATGAACCCGGGAACGGTTCGCAGGTGGTTCATGTACCGGATTTGATCCGTCAGGTCGTCGATCAGGCGAAGACATTCAGCGGCAAGGAGAATCATCAGTTCGACGTTCACGTTGAAAGTACGCTGTGCCTGCTGGGCGTGGAGAGTGAGCTGTACAGTGCATTCTCCAACCTGGTGCTCAATGCCGTCCGTTATACCCCGGCGGGTGGCAGTATCCGTATACGCTGGACCCGTGATGGCGGGGCGGGG
>CAYYAP010000037.1:5410-19673 GCA_964469575.1 uncultured Thiohalobacter sp. | reverse complement strand
GACAGCAACGAATACCGTGGCATGCTGAGCTTGCAGCTGGTGATTGAATGGCTGGTGGCAGCGTAGGTTGGTGCTGAGCGCAGCGAAGCCCAACATTTTCCGTGTGGTGTTGGGCTTCGTTCCTCAGCCCAACCTACATGACCGTTATATATTTTATTAATATATTCAATATGTAGAAAGGTATTTCTAATCAAGTTTATAATTGTATGCCGCACGCGCACACCTACACCGTCGTCCTCAATATCAGCGCAGAAGCCTACCAGCGCATGTACCGTGGCGAGGCCCGCAGCGTCGTCGCACGTGACACCGAGGGGCGCCGGGTGCAGTTTCCGGCCCTGTCGTTACGCCAGTTTGTGACTGCCGAGGGTGTGCGCGGCAGGTTTCTTATCCACGTTGACGCCAATCATCGCCTTGTTGATATTCAGCGCGGCTAATACCCGGTATGATGCGCGTTTTTATTTCACAGGCCGCAGCGGCATCAGGAGTGGTTTTGGAAGTCAATCCCGTCGTTAATCAGATCAAGGACCTGCGTGAGCGCTCGGTGGCGCTGAGGGGGTACCTTTGACTACGACAACAAGTGCGAACAGTTGGTAGAAATTCAGCGCGAACTCGAAGAACCCGATGTCTGGAATGACCCCGAGCGTGCGCAGCAGCTCGGGCGCGAGCGAGCGCGCCTGGAGGAAGTGGTCGATACACTCGGTTCGCTGGAAAATGGTTTGCGGGACGCAGAAGACCTGCTGGCCATGGCGGCAGAGGAAAATGACCAGGAAACGCTGGAATCCGTCATCAGTGATATTGACGACATGGAATCACGCGTCGCCGCGCTGGAGTTTCGGCGTATGTTCTCTGGCGAGATGGACGCCAGTAATGCATTCCTCGATATCCAGGCCGGCTCCGGCGGCACCGAGGCGCAGGACTGGGCCAATATGTTGTTGCGCATGTACCTGCGCTGGGCGGAGCGTCACGATTTTACCGCCGAGCTGATTGAAGTTTCTTCCGGCGAGGTGGCCGGTATCAAGAGCGCCACGGTAAAAATCGCGGGACCCTACGCGTTTGGCTGGCTGCGCACTGAGACGGGCGTACACCGGCTGGTGCGTAAATCGCCGTTTGATTCCGGTAACCGCCGGCATACCTCGTTTGCCGCGGTGTTTGTGTCGCCGGAAGTCGATGATGATATCGACATCGATATCAACCCGGCAGATCTGCGTATCGACGTGTATCGCGCCAGTGGCGCCGGTGGTCAGCACGTCAACCGTACCGAATCGGCTGTGCGTATTACCCACGAACCGACTGGCACCGTGGTGCAGTGTCAGAATGACCGCTCACAGCACAAGAACCGTGCGACGGCGATGAAGCAACTCAAGGCGAAGTTGTACGAACTGGAAATCCAGAAGCGCAACGCCAGCCAGCAACAGGTCGAGGACAGCAAATCCGACATCGGCTGGGGCAGCCAGATCCGCTCCTACGTGCTCGACCAGTCGCGTATCAAGGATCTGCGTACCCATGTTGAAACCGGCAACACCCAGGCCGTGCTGGACGGCGACCTGGACACCTTTATCGAGGCCAGCCTCAAGAGCGGCCTGTAAATTCACTCACAAAGACGATGACCATGACTGACCAGGATGAACACAAACTCATTGCCCAGCGGCGCCAGAAACTGAACCAGTTGCGCGAGCAGGGCAATGCCTTCCCCAACGATTTTCGCCGCGATGCGCTGGCCGCCGAGCTGCATGCGCAGTACGACGATATGGATGAAGCCGATCTTGAAGCCAACCCGGTGCGGGTCAAGGTGGCGGGACGCATGATGGGCAAACGCGTCATGGGCAAAGCCAGTTTTGCGCACATCCAGGATATGTCCGGACGCCTGCAGCTATTCGTGCAGCGCGACAAGCTGCCGGAAGGTTGCTACCAGGCCTTTAAGGGCTGGGATGTCGGTGACATTATTTCAGCCGAAGGCGTGCTGTTCAAAACGCGTACCGGTGAACTGTCCGTCAAGGTCGATGCGCTGCGTATCCTGACCAAGTCCCTGCGCCCCTTGCCGGAAAAATTCCACGGCCTGACCGACCAGGAGATTCGCTATCGCCAGCGTTATCTCGACCTGATCATGAACCAGGACTCGCGCGATACCTTTATCATCCGTTCGCGCATTGTGCAGTTCATTCGCGAGTTCCTGAATGCACGCAGTTTCCTTGAAGTGGAAACGCCGATGATGCAGGTAATTCCCGGCGGCGCCACGGCGCGCCCCTTCACAACCCACCACAATGCACTGGACATGCAGCTGTATCTGCGCATTGCGCCGGAACTGTACCTGAAGCGGTTGGTGGTCGGGGGGTTCGAGAAGGTGTACGAGATTAACCGTAACTTCCGCAACGAGGGTCTGTCCACGCGCCACAACCCGGAATTCACCATGCTTGAATTCTACGAGTCGTACGCGGATTACCACGACCTGATGGATATCACCGAGGAATTGCTGCGCACCATGGCGGAACACGTGCTGGGTAAAACGGTGCTGGCATACCAGGACGATGAATATGACTTTGGCAAGCCGTTCACGCGCATGACGGTCAAGGATTCTATCCTGCATTTCAACCCGGATCTTGACGTGGATCAACTCGAAGACCTGGAAGCCGCACGCAAGGTGGCCGAAGCACTGGATATCCCGCTCAAGGACGGCTACGGCCTCGGCAAGGTACAGATCGAGATTTTTGAAAAAACGGTTGAGCACCGGCTGATGGATCCTACCTTCATCACCGCGTATCCCACAGAAGTCTCACCACTGGCGCGTCGCAATGACGATGACCCCTTCGTGACAGATCGTTTCGAGTTCTTTGTCGGGGGGCGTGAAATCGCCAACGGCTTCTCCGAGCTGAATGATCCCGAGGACCAGGCCGAGCGCTTCAGAAAACAGGTCGAGGAAAAGGAAGCCGGCGATGACGAAGCCATGCACTACGATGCTGACTATGTCTGTGCGCTGGAACACGGCATGCCGCCCACCGCCGGCGAGGGCATCGGCATTGATCGACTGGTGATGCTGTTTACCAACTCACCGTCGATA
The DNA here is from genome assembly GCA_964469575.1 of uncultured Thiohalobacter sp. Taxonomy (GTDB): domain Bacteria; phylum Pseudomonadota; class Gammaproteobacteria; order DSM-19610; family DSM-19610; genus Thiogranum. The sequence goes on along the minus strand of CAYYAP010000037.1, from coordinate 16,618 downwards.
CGTGATGTGCTGTTATTCCCGCATATGCGGCCCTGATCAGGTGGAGTGCGCCGCCCATGCGCTGGACATCATAAAACGAAAAAAATCTTCCGGCGACAGCGGCCGGCTGATCAGGTAACCCTGCGCCATATCGCAGTTCAGTTTGCGCAGCTGTTCCAGTGTCTCATCGTCTTCGACGCCCTCGGCTACGGTGGTCAGGCCGAGGTTGTGTGCCAGGTCGATAGTAGAACGCACAATCATGGCGTCATCCTCGTCGTTTATCATGTCCTTGACGAAGGATCGATCGATCTTTAACTGGCGCACCGGCAGCCGTTTGAGATAACTCAGGGAGGAGTAGCCGGTGCCAAAATCATCTACGGAGAGTGTGAGTCCCATCGCGTCCAGTCGATTGAGTATTTCCAGGCTGTGTTCCGGGTCGTGCATGATGGCGCTTTCGGTGATTTCCAGTATCAGTTGCCGATGATCAAAATCGTAACGGGCAATGATGTCGCCAATCTGTTCCGGCAGGTTGTCATCGCGTAAGTTGTGCATGGACAGGTTGACGGCCACGCTGAATTCCATGCCGTGTTGCCGGCACTGGGAACAATAGTCGATGGATTTTTCAAGGATCTGCAGGGTGAACGGTTTGATCAAACCGGTCTGTTCCAGCAAGGGGATAAACTCGTAAGGTGGAATATCGCCTTTTTCCGGGTGTCGCCAGCGCGCCAGCGCCTCCACGCCAATGATGATGCCACTGCGTAAATCGAGCTTTGGCTGGAATGCCGCGCTGATATTATCCTGTTGAATAGCCACACGCAGGTCGCGCAACAGGGCCAGGTGGTCCGGGTTATAGGTATCAAGTTTTGCATCGTATACCGCGTACTCATTACGCGCGCGCTTGGCCACATACATGGCAATATCGGCGCTACGCAACAGGTTTGACGGATCCGGGCCGTGTTCCGGGAAGATGGAAATACCGATGCTGGCGGCGATAGAAAAACTGTTCTGGTCGATATCCACCGGTCGTCGCAGCGCCGCCTGTAATTTTTCCGCGACAATCAGTGCATCCTCCCGGTTGGCGCGTGGTAGCACCACCGCAAACTCGTCACCACCCAGCCGGCCGAGGGTATCCGGTTCGCGCAATGCGCTCTGGAAGCGTTCACCGACGCGCACCAGCAACTGGTCCCCGACCAGGTGTCCCAGCGTGTCATTGACCTCCTTGAAATGATCGAGGTCGAGCATCAGCAGCGCCATGGGTTTCTGGTCACGGCGCGCGGTCAGAATGGCCTGCTGCAGGCGATCGATGACCAGTGAGCGATTGGGCAGACCGGTCAGCGGGTCATGCAGGGCCAGGTGTTCCAGTTCTTCGTTGATCGTGACCAGGCGCTGGTGGTTCTGTTCGAGTTGCAAGCGGTAAGTCTCGGCGCGTTCGGTCGCATCCTGCAACTCCTCGACGTAAATGGCATTATCAATCGCGAAGGCGACCTGTTGGGAGAACAGGTTGAGCAATTCAAGATCATGCTCGGTAAAGGCGCTGTTGTCGGTTTTATCGATGGCGGCAATGCCGCCGAGGAAGCGGCGTTTCCCGATCAGCGGTACAAGAATAATGTTGCCGGCCTGTTTCTCCCAGTGATTGCGCTCGTTTTCTTCGAGATTTTCCAGCGTACCGCGCCACCAGGGCTTGTGGTTTCGCAGCACCCAGCCGCACAGCCCGACTTCAATGGGTAACTCGGCGCCGGTGAGTTCCCCGGCATTGAGGCCAGCGGCAGCTCGATAGGTGTAATGCGTCTGGTCGCGGGACAGCAGGGGGATGGTGACGGTAACCGCGCCGATCAGGTCGCGCGCCCGTTCGGCAATAATGTTGAATGCCGCATCGAGACCTTCTTCACTGGCAACAATCCTGGAAATTTCCGTCAGCAACGCGAGTTCGGCTTCTTTCTGGCGAAGCGTTTTCTCGAGTGCCCGGATACGTTCACCGGTGCTGCTGTCCGGGTCTGGACGCATAATCCCTCCAAACTACGGGCCGAAGTGGCCACAGGATTATGTTCAGGATCGGCCGATCTTTACTGAGCTTAATAGTTGAATAACGGAAAAAAATTACCGTTTTTCGCTCTCCACTACGGTCATGCTATAGCCCCAAGTCTAGCGCAAACTGGTTTAAAAAAAGCAAGGCACGGTAATTTTCTTAGTTAATATCTAAGGAATATCTTATAACTTATTGTAATTAATTAAATAACCCCTGAACTTCCTCGATTTCCTCAACCCGGTCCGTCAGTTCGATTTCGTCTACATCATTGTCCAGCCCCAGCTGCTGGAAGGCGGCAACCTGTGTCCAGTCGACAGTGGCCAGTGGATGGTCGCTTCCCATGTAGCTCTGCAGGTTAGCCACCTGCACCACATCGACAAGATCCGGCCCGCCCTCATGCTGGCGTGTCAGGTCCTCGTGCTGTTCAGCGGCTTGCACCAGCGCCTCGGGGAATGCCCAGTGGCGGAGAATAGCGCCACCGACCCGGGTGTGCAGGGTGTTGATGAGGTGGTCGAGCAGCCCCGGCGTTTCCAGCAGCTCGGGGCGTTCTTCGGCCCGGTAGAGGATAGGCAAGGTGCCGATGTCATGCAGCAGGCCGGCAAGCATGGCCTGGTCCGGGGATATTCCGGGACACTGACCGGCCAGCACGCGGGAAATTGCGGCCACCTGTACGCTGTGCTCCCAGACGGCGCGCAGGTGTGTATCGACAGCGTCGTGGGTGGCCTGAAACATCTGTTTCATCACCTGGCTGGTGACCAGGTTGCGTACCAGCTTGTTGCCCAGTCGCGAAACGACCATGTCCAGGCGGTCGATTTCGTTACGACCGCGGTACAGGGGGGAGTTGGCCACCTGGATCAGGCGCGCCGACAGGGCGGCATCCTGGCCGATGATGTTGGCAATCTGGTGGGCGTTGGCATTTTCATCATCAACGACATCCCGTACCCGCAGGGCAACTTCGGGCAGTGTCGGGAGCTGTAACTGCCCGCTTTCCAGGTCGTCGATCAGCTCATTGACGAAAACATTTTCCGGTTGCATAACGCCTCCTTTCCGGTTGCGGGAGTTATCCTTGCCTATAGCGACGCCGGGGGTGGATTATTGAAGTTGACGGCACATTTTATTCGTTGCTCGGGAACGGGTAGGGGGGGTACCCGAGTTCAAGCGCCGGGCCGTCGCTGGCGCCGAGGTGCAGTATTTTCCCGGATTCGGCGTGGCTGATCTGGAGAACCGCCAGCACTTCGAAGCCACCGTCCGGGTGCGGCGCCACAGACATCAGTTTGCCGATGCTCTGGGCATCCGCGTCGGCAGGGAAAATTTCATCAGCGGGTTGCGGCCGCTCGCTGCTGTCGATACGCGCCCGGTACATACGGCGTTTGAGTTTGCCGAGGTACTGCATGCGCGCGACAATTTCCTGGCCGGGGTAGCAGCCCTTACGGAAACTGACGCCATCGACCAGTTGCAGGTTAGCCATTTGCGGGACAAAGGCTTCCCGTGTTGTCGGGCCGATGACCGGGATACCGGCCTCAATATCCAGTAACTGCCAGGCATCGGCGCCCACCGGGGCATTGTGTACATCCAGCGTATCCCACAGTGCCGTGGCACGTTCGACATTGGTGAAAATCTCGTAACCGGGATGGATGCCGGGGACACGGATGATCAGACCGTTATCATTGTGGGCAACGTCATGCACTTTGGCCGGCAGTGCGCCAAAAGTTTTTTCCAGGTCGGCGGCAGCGGTTTCACCGGATACGCCAAGGTGTACGAAGGTGTCGCTGGCGTCTTCAAGTGTGACTTTCGAGCGCAGCACAAACAGGCGTAGCTTTGCGAGCAGTGACTCCACCATGTCGATCGGCAGGCTGAGGTAATAACTGTCGCCGCGCCGGAATACGCGAAAGGTCGCCAGCAATCGCCCCTTGGCATTGCAGTAGCCGCTATACTGGCTATGCTGTTCATTCACATCGCGAAGGTCATTGGTAAACTGACCGAGCAGGAATTCGGCGGCATCGTCACCGTGGGCCGAGATCAGGCCGTAGTGGGAAAGATCGGCAAAGACATTGCCTGTCAGCGCAACGCTCAGCTCACGGCGCAGGTTGCCGTAGTGCGCTACGCCATGTTTATCGAATTCGGCGCCGGCATGTTCGAGAAAATTTTTCCAGTCAGGCATCATGAGCTGTGGAGATCCGTGTTGGGTGTGTGGTGGATGTTAGACAATCTTTCCCTCCCTGTCAGCCATACAAATACTGGCGATTCATTCGGGCAGGTGGTATAAAAGTGACAGGACAGGGTTAGTCGGGTTCATGGCAAAACAAAAAACACCGCCGAAGTTTCTTAATCTACTGGCTATCAAGCTGCCGGCTGGCGGCATTGCCTCTATCGGCCACCGGGTTTCGGGTGTGCTGATGTTCCTGTCCATCCCCCTGTTTGCCGGATTATTCGCCTTGTCGTTGAAAAATCAGCAAGGCTTCCGTCAGGCGGTCGATTTTTTGCACACCACGCCGTTTCGTCTGCTGTCAGTGTTGCTGGTGTGGTCCCTGCTGCATCATCTGCTTGCCGGTATCCGCCATTTGTTCCTGGATATTGACCGGGGTGTGGGCAAGCAGTCGGCCCGACTCAGCGCCAGGGTCGTGAATTTTGGCGCCCTGTTACTGGCGGGCGTTTATGCGGTGAGTCTGTTGTGAGTCGTGCGGCACAAGGGCTGCGCGCCTGGCTGTTACAGCGCTTCACGGCAATCTACCTGGCAATTTACGTTGTCAGCGTGTTGCTGGTGTTCCAGTCCCGTGACAACCGGGACTATGCCGCATGGCGTGACTGGATGGCTGACCCGTTTATGGGTGTTGCCACCGCCTTGTTTGCGTTTGCCGTACTGCTGCACGTCTGGGTCGGTGTGCGTGATGTATTGATTGATTATATTCACGCAGCCTGGCTGCGATTGATCTTCATGGCGGGAACTGCGCTGCTGTTGTTGGCCAGTTTGCTGTGGATACTGCGCGCACTGGGTTTGGCTGCACTGGCGCCTTCAGGATAGAACATGAGTAGCATACCCAAACGCAGTTTCGACACTTTGATCATTGGCGCCGGTGGCGGCGGCCTGCGCGCGGCGTTGCAACTTTCCCAGGCCGATGCGCGGGTGGCGGTGGTCTCCAAGGTGTTTCCCACACGTTCGCACACGGTGGCGGCGCAGGGCGGTGTCAACGCGGCACTCGCCAATGTGGTGCCGGACAACTGGCACTGGCACATGTTCGATACCGTCAAGGGCAGTGACTACCTGGGCGATCAGGATGCCATCGAATACATGTGTCGCGCCGCACCCCGCGTGGTCTATGAACTGGAACATTTTGGTGTGCCGTTTTCGCGGCTCGACAGCGGGCGTATCTACCAGCGCGCCTTTGGCGGGCAGAGCCGCAACTTCGGTGGTGAACAGGCCATGCGCACCTGTGCGGCAGCGGACCGCACCGGCCACGCCATTCTGCATTCGTTATACCAACAGAATATCCGCGCCAAAACACATTTCTTTGACGAGTATTTTGCGATTGACCTGATCAAGGATCAGGACGGCTACTTTCTCGGCGCCCTGGCGATTGAAATTGCCACGGGCGAGCCTATCCTGATCGAAGCCAAAACCACGCTGATCGCAACTGGTGGTGCCGGTCAGCTGTTCCGCACCAATACCAATGCGCTGGTCAATACCGGCGATGGCATGGCCATGGCGCTACGCGCCGGCATTCCCCTGGAGGACATGGAGTTCTTCCAGTTTCATCCAACCGGTGTCGCAGAGAAGGGTATGCTGATCACGGAAGGCGTGCGCGGTGAGGGGGGATACCTGCTCAACGGCGAGGGCGAACGCTTCATGGAGCGTTACGCGCCCAATGCCAAGGATCTGGCCAGTCGCGATGTGGTCAGTCGCGCCATCACGACGGAAGTGCGTGAGGGGCGCGGTGCAGGGCCGAACAAGGATTATGTGCTGCTCAAGCTCGATCATCTCGGCGCGGATATCGTCAAGAAGCGTTTGCCGGGTATTCGCGATACGGTGATGACGTTCCTGCATATCGATCCAGCGGAGACGCCAATCCCCGTGTACCCGACAGCGCATTACACCATGGGCGGCATTCCCTCGAATCGTTTCGGCCAGGTGGTTGTGCCGGAGCAGCAGGGCGCCGAAGAACCCGTGCCGGGGCTTTACGCGGTTGGTGAATGCGCCTGCGCATCGGTGCATGGCGGCAATCGCCTGGGCGGCAATTCCCTGCTGGATATCCTGGTGTTCGGGCGCGCCGCCGCCAACCATATTATCGACCAGCTGGCTGAACAGCGATACCACCGCCCGATCCCGGACGGCGCTGCTGATAGCGCTATGGAGCGTCTGTCGCGCTGGAACCGCCAGGGCAAGGGTGAGTCGGTGCCGGCCCTGCGCAAGGAACTGGCCAGGGTGATGGAAGACCATTGCAGTGTGTTCCGTAACGAGGAAGTCCTGCAGGAGGGTAAGGACAAGGTGCTGGAGATTCGCGAGCGTATCCGCGACGCCTATATCGATGATTACAGCCAGGTGTTCAATACCGCGCGTATCGAGGCTATGGAGCTGGAGAATCTGGTCCAGATCGGTGTGGCAACGATCACCTCGGCGCTGGCGCGAACCGAGAGCCGTGGCGCGCATTCACGCATCGACTATCCTGAGCGCGATGACGCGCGCTGGATGCGACACAGCCTGTTCTCACTGGATGGCGATAAAATGGATTACAAACCCGTGCGCATCAAGCCGATTACCGTCGACAGTTTCCCGCCGATGAAACGGACCTACTGAGATGAAGTTCTCCATCTACCGCTACGACCCGGACCAGGATGCCAGCCCTTACATGCAGGATTACGAGCTGGAGGACGACAGGATAACGCAGGGCATGATGTTGCTGGAAGCCTTGCTGTTGATCAAGGAACAGGATCAGAGTCTGAGTTTTCGCCGTTCCTGCCGCGAGGGTGTGTGCGGTTCCGACGGCATGAATATCAACGGCCGTAACGGGCTGGCCTGTATTACCATGCTGTCCGAGCTGAAACAGCCGGTGCAAATTCGTCCCCTGCCGGGTATGCCGGTAATCCGCGACCTGGTGGTGGATCTGTCACAGTTCTATAAACAGTACCGCACCGTCAAACCCTATCTCACCAATGACGAACCCTGTCCTGAAGTCGAACGTCTGCAAACACCGGAACAACGCGAACAGCTGGATGGTTTGTATGAATGTATTCTGTGCGCCTGTTGCTCCACTTCCTGCCCGTCGTTCTGGTGGAACCCGGACAAGTTCCTCGGGCCTGCGGCATTGTTGCAATCCTGGCGGTTCCTGGCGGATTCCCGCGACCAGGCCACTGAAGAACGCCTGAACGATCTGGAAGGGCCGTTCCGGCTGTTCCGTTGCCACACCATCATGAACTGTGTTGAGGCGTGTCCCAAGGGGCTGAACCCGACACGCGCCATCGGCCACATCAAGGCGTTGATGGTCAAGCGTTCGCTGTGAGCGAGCTGTCACGTCTGCGCTGGAAGTGCCGGCGCGGTTTGCTGGAGCTGGACCTGTTATTCCGGGATTTCCTCGACCACGGCTACGAGGAACTCGATAGCGAGGCCGCGCAACGCTTCGATGCCTTGCTCGACTACCCCGATGCAGTGCTGCTGGAATGGCTGATGGGGCGTATTCCACCGACCGACAAGGATGTCGCGTATCTTGTACACCAGATTCGATCGTCCGCTACACCTTGAGCTGGGTGATTCACCGCTGCTGCTGAAGGCGTCGCTGTTCCTGCACCTTGCCGGGCTTTGCGCCTGGGTGGTGGCGCCGCTACCGTTGGTCTGGCGCCTGTCGGCTGTGTCTGTCCTGGTATTTCAGTTCTGGCGCCTGCATCGGCTTCATGTGCGACCGACAGCAGTTCATGCGGTGCGCAGTCTGCACTGGGCATCGGAGACCGGCTGGAAGCTAAAGACGGCGGTCGGCTGGCGTCCGGCTGAGCTTTGCCACCCGTACTATGTCACTGCCTGGCTGGTTGCTGCGCGTTTCCGTACTGGCCGGTTTCACCGCGTGACGGCAATTGTGGTCAGCGACCGAACCGATGCTGACAACTTTCGCCGATTACGGGTGCGTCTCCTGCAGTGTGCGCGTGGGCGTTAGCTGTACTGTAATGGCCGCACTCTGGGTGTTCCCGGCGCGAACCATGACCTGTGGCACCGGGTATTCTTCCAGGTACTCTTCCGGCAAAGACAATAGCTGCTGCTTGAATGCATCCGGGGCGAACAGCATGGGAATGATGTTGTTGTAGTACGCCGCCTTGCCGGTCATGCGCAGGCTGTCGCTATCGCGTTGCAGGTAACCCAGTGTCAGTAGCGCGGTGATCAGGTCACCGAATACATAGTCCAGGTCAACACCATACTTGCGCTGGATACTGCCGAGGTCCACCTCGGTGAATCGCAGGCGGCTGGAGACTTCACGGATGAGTTCCATTTCCGGGCTCAGCGGATCTATGGTGGCAATCGGCAGTCGGCCCTCATCGAGCAGCTGGTAATAGGGTTTGATCGCCCCGACATTCTGGTAAGGCATGCGTGGTGCATAGCCCTGCGCCGATACGCCCAGTGACACCAGCGGAAGATTGTCCCAGCGTCTTGTCTGGTGCCTGTAGCTGCCACGTCCTGGCTGCACGAAGACATTTTGCAGTACCGGCTCATAGCCCAGGGTATGCAGGAGTTCCTGCGCCCGTGAGAAGGCGTCGATCTTGTATTCGTATTGTTCGTCCCGCGGGGGTCCGAGCAGGGATTTGCCCTTGCGGGTGCGCTGGGTATCCAGCGCATAGATGGATAAACTGGGAATGCCGAGGGTATGGAAACGTTGCAGGGTGCGGTTCAGCGCGCCCTCCGGTTCGTCGCTGAAACCGTACATGGTATCGACGTTGACGTTACCGATAAACTTCAGCGCCGATTCCAGCTCGCGTTCCGCTTCTGCTACCTGGTAGTGGCGGTTCATTGTCGCCAGCATAGCTTCGTCCAGTGTCTGGATGCCATAGCTGAGGCGATTGACGCCAAGCTGTCCCAGGGTTTCCAGCTTACTGTCGGGCAGGGTACCGGGGGCGGCCTCTATACTGATTTCAGCTTCGTCCAGCAGGTGAAAACGATCGCGCAGCGCCTCGATCAGGGTCACCAGTTGCGGCTCGTCGAGATAGGTCGGCGTACCGCCGCCGATGTAGACCGACTCACACCATTCACCCTGCAGTACCGGGGCGTAGAGATCCATTTCCCTGATCAGGTAGTCGAGATAGCGGGCGGATTGTTCGATGCCGCGTCCGGGCAGCACGGTGTAGTAACAGAAACTGCACAGTGTTTTACAGAAGGGGACATGCAGATACAGGCTGTAGCGTCCGGGTTCGACCGAGGCGTGGGAGAACAACGCGTCGGCCGTGTTCGGCGGCGTATGTGAACCCAGCAGCGGTGGTGGAAAGCTCCAGTCGAAGCAGGGGAAGAAATCATTCTGAACCTGGAGGACTGATTCCAGGTGATCGGCCAGACCTTCCGTATCCAGCGCCCTGAGCCTGGCGTCGGGTGTCTCGCCGAGCGCCGGGGTCTTCAACAGACGTGAACGTTTATTGAAACTGCCACTGTATTGCTTCATGGTTCCTCCATTGGCTTCCGGATTGCCAGCCGGCAGCTTGCTACAATGCGCGCATGGGAGCAAGCCTGTACCACATTGTTATACGTGCCACTATCCTGTACCTCGCCTTGTGGCTGGGTGGGTGTCAGGCGCAATCGAGTCACGCAGCCATTCGTTTTGCGCTGGCGACCGTGCCGTCGAGTCTCGACCCGCGTTACGCCACCGATGCGACATCGGAGCGCATCAATCGCCTGCTCTATGCGCGCCTGATCGACTTTGACGAACAGTTTCGACCGGTTCCCTCGCTGGCGCGATGGGAACGCCTCAGTACGACACACTATCGTTTCACCTTGCGCGAACAGGGCCGGGTGTTTCACGATGGCACGCGACTGAACGCAGAGGATGTCGCGGCCACCTATCGTTCCGTACTGGATCGTCGCACTGCATCGCCGCATTACGGTACCTTGAAACTGATCCGGCGGATTACCGTCATCGATGCGGATACGCTGGATTTCTTTCTCGATCATCCCGCGCCCTTGTTTCCCGCCTGGATGACAGTTGGTATTGTGCCAAAGGCAGCCATCGAGGCGGGGCGGCCCCTGGATCACCAGCCACTGGGCAGTGGACCGTTTCGTTTCGTGGCCTGGCCACAGGCCGGCCGGCTTGAACTGGAACGGGTGTCCGATGGCCAGCGGCTGGTGTTTGAACAGGTACACGATCCCACCATGCGCGTGCTGAAACTGTTGCGTGGCGAGGTGGATCTGTTGCAGAACGATTTACCGCCGGAGTTGCTGGACTGGCTCAATACGCGGCAGGGCATACAGGTCACCAAACGCCCCGGCAGTAACTTCTCCTACCTGGGGTTTCAGCTACAGGATGCCGCCACCGGGAAACTGTCAGTACGACGCGCGGTGGCACTGGCGATCGACCGCGACGCCATCATCCACTATGTGTTTCGCGGCGCGGCGCGCAAGGCTTCGGCCCTGTTGCCCCCCGAACACTGGGCGGGCGCCAGCTTGCCCTTTATTGAACGGGATCTGCCACGCGCCCGTGCGTTGTTAGCGGCAGCCGGTTATGGCCCGGGTCACCCGTTACACCTCGTGTATAAAACATCCAGCGATCCGTTTCGGGTTCGCCTGGCGACCATCCTGCAACAACAACTGGCCGAAGCCGGTATACAGGTAACCGTCAGCAGTTATGACTGGGGGACTTTTTTCGGCGACATCAAGGCCGGGAATTTCCAGCTCTACAGCCTGTCGTGGGTGGGTATCAAATCACCGGATATTTTTCGTTACGCGTTTTACAGTCAATCGTTACCGCCTGCCGGCGCGAATCGCGGGCGGTTTTCTGATGCACAGACCGATCATTTGATCGATGCCGCCATGCAAAGCAATAACTCTCAGCAGCAAGCCGCGCTATACCGGCAGTTACAACGGCGCCTGCTGAAGCAATTGCCGGTTGTACCCTTGTGGTTCGAGAGCCAGTATTTTGTGGCGCGGAACGCTATTACCGGCTATCGTCTGGCAGCGGATGGAAACTTTGATGCGCTTTCACACGTTGCCCGCCGCTGATATCGTACTCTTGCGTAGGAGCGGG
>CAYYAP010000037.1:2274-5310 GCA_964469575.1 uncultured Thiohalobacter sp. | reverse complement strand
GGCGCCGGTGAACAATTTGGTAGTGAAAAGACACCGCGCGGCTGGCATCGTATTCGCGCGATGATCGGCGCCGATTGCGTGCCCGGAACCGTATTCGTTGCCCGTCGTCCAACGGGTGAAGTCTGGACGCCCGAGCTGGGTCGGCAACACCCGCAACGCGACTGGATTCTTACCCGCATCCTCTGGTTGTGTGGCTCTGAACCCGGGCGCAACCGGCTTGGTGATGTCGATACCCAGCGCCGGTTTATCTACATTCACGGTTGCCCGGACAGTGAACCGGTTGCCGAGCCGGGTTCCCACGGCTGTGTCCGCATGCGCAATAGCGCTATTATTGAGCTGTTTGATGCCGTGGAACCGGGTTTCCCGGTGCATATCGGCGAGCAGGCTTCGACGGCACAGAAAGGCTGATCCCCCCGGGTCCGTGTGGTATGATCGTGACATAAAATTCACGTTGGGGGAGAGCAGGCCCGAGAGCCTGTGCAGGTGGTATGACCCGATTTGTTTCTATCACCAGCGGTAAGGGCGGCGTTGGCAAGACCAGCATCGCCGTCAACCTTGCCATGCAACTGGCGCAGCGTGGCAAGCGCGTGTGCCTGCTGGATGCGGACTGGGGGCTGGCCAACGTCAATGTCATGCTCAAACTGCAACCCCGGCATACCCTCGAAGACCTGATTACCTCAAACCTGTCGCTCGATGACGTTATCCTGCGTGATGTGCAGGGTGTGGATATGATTCCGGGCAGTTCCGGGTCCGAGCGCATGACGGCCCTGACGCCCGGGGAGCTGGGTCGGCTGGCGAATGCGCTACAGGTACTGGATGGTTATGATTTTGTCCTGATTGATTCGGCCTCGGGTATTGCGCGCAATGTCCTGGCCCTGTCGCTGGCCAGTCCGGAGGTGCTGATGGTGATCACACCGGACCCCACGTCGATGACAGACGCCTATGCCCTGCTCAAACTGCTACATGCCGAAGCCTACCAGGGGCGTATCCAGATTGTTGTTAATCATTCAAGAAATCATACAGTTGGAAGACATTCCTACGATAAATTCAGGGAAGTGGTTGATTTTTACTTACAGCGCAAACTGCCCTTGCTAGGCCTGGTTCAGGAAGACGCGCGGATGCAAAAGGCGGTGCTTGCGCAGCAGGCGCTGTGCTGCCGTAATCCGGAATCAGCGGCCGCGCGCGACATCGACGCACTGGCCGGGCAGTTGCTGCTGGAATACGATGCCGTGGAAACGCTCAGTACAGCAGGTTTCTGGGGACGCTATCTTGTCGCGACGGGGGCGGAGTTACCCGCACAGCGGGTAGCCAGCGAGGTGACTGAAACACCGGCGGATGCTGTCGGGCAGGAGCAGGCCGGCCTTGAGCAGCAAATCGAGTTACTGACGGCGCAGATCGATGCATTGATTTCCGAGGTTACCCAGCTCAGGCAAGCGGGCAAAGCGGTAGCCGGCCAGTCGGTGGTGCCACTGGACCGCGGGCGTCGCCGCCTGCGCTCCTGTTGTCCCGAACGCTGGGTGGCCGAACTGGCGTCCGACTATGAAATCGTTCGTACCGCCGATGGCAGTTTCCCGATCTACCAGCTTGAACAGCCGAATGGTGAGGTGGTTCGGTTTGCCTGCCACAGCATGGACGATGCCTACGCCACGCCGGAGCCGCAAAGTACGTCATCCTGATGCCGGCGTATCTTGTCTCCCGCTTTCTGAACGCCTTATGGGTGTTGTTCGGCGTCACCACACTGGTGTTCTTTCTGATCCACTGGGTACCCGGCGACCCGGTGGCTGTCATGCTGGGCGAATCGGCGTCTGCCGCCGACACCGAGGCGTTGCGACATGCGCTGGGACTGGACCGGCCGTTACTCGAACAATGGGCCGGTTTTCTCACGGGCGTGTTATCCCTCGACCTGGGCAGTTCACTGTATTACCAGCAACCGGTCTTTGCACTGGTGCTTACCCGGCTGGGAGCCACCTTGCAGCTTTCCGCGCTGGCGTTCCTGGTGGCGCTGGTGGTGGCTTTGCCGCTTGGCTTGCTGGCGGCTGCGCGCAAGGGCAGTCACTGGGACAGTACCGCCATGGGCTTTTCCCTGTTGGGCGTTTCCATCCCTAACTTCTGGCTGGGCCCTTTGCTGGTGATGGTATTTTCCCTGGGGCTGGGCTGGTTCCCGGTGAGTGGTCGGGAAGGCGCGCTGTCGGTTGTGTTGCCGGCGGTTACACTGGGTACCGGGCTGGCGGCCGTGCTGTCGCGCATGGTACGCAGCAGTTTGCTGGAAGTGCTGGGTGAAGATTATGTCCGCACGGCACGCGCCAAGGGACTGGCCGCGCGCCAGGTACTGGTGCGCCACGCCTTGCGTAACGCCGGGTTACCGGTGCTGACCTTGCTGGGTATGCAGCTGGGTGCCTTGCTGGGCGGTGCGGTGGTGACCGAGATGGTGTTTAACTGGCCGGGCGTTGGTGCCTTGCTGATCGAATCGATTCAGCGTCGTGATTATCCCGTGGTGCAGGGGTGTGTGCTGGTGATCAGTCTGAGTTACGTTGTGATCAACCTGTTGACGGATTTACTTTACGTGAAGGTGGATCCGCGTATTCGCCTGGGGCAGGGCTGAATGGTCCATCGGCTGGCCATACTGGTGTTGTTGACCTGGACCCTGGTTGCGCTGGGTGGACGCTGGTTGCCGTTGCACCCGGACCAGATGGCGTTGCCACACATTCTTGAAGCGCCCGACAGCGCGCGCTGGATGGGTGCGGACGACCTGGGGCGACCGGTGCTCGACCGCCTGCTGGTCGGGGCCGGCGTATCCTTCCGGGTTTCCGTGCTGGTGGTGAGTCTGTCACTGTGGTTCGGCGTCCTGATCGGCAGCCTGGCGGCCTGGTACGGCGGCAAGGCGGAACGCCTGCTGGTGCTGGTGATGGATGTGTTCATGGCGTTCCCCGGCATTCTGCTGGCGATTGCGTTGGCCGGCCTGCTCGGGCCGGGTATCGATAACCTGGTGTTTGCCCTGACGCTGGTTGGCTGGGTCGGTTATGCGCGCCTGGCGCG
>CAYYAP010000037.1:0-2174 GCA_964469575.1 uncultured Thiohalobacter sp. | reverse complement strand
GTCATCGGCGACCGCGCTTTTCATCGTGACCCGGAGGCGGTGAGTGAACTGGCACTGGCCTACCAACGCGGTATGCACGAGGCGGGGATGGCATCGGTGGGTAAACATTTCCCCGGCCACGGCGGTGTGACCGTTGACTCACACCAGGGGCTGCCGGAAGACCCACGCACGCTGGAAGACCTGGAGTTGAAGGATCTCATCCCGTTCACGCGGCTGGCGCACAATGGTATGAACAGCGTTATGGTGGCGCACGTGTTGTATCCACAGGTCGATAGTCAGCCGGCGGGCTTTTCACATCGCTGGCTGACCGGCATACTGCGCGGCGTCCTGCAGTTCCAGGGCGTAATCTTCAGTGACGACCTGAGTATGGGCGGCGCTGAATGGGCGGGTGATTACCCGCAACGCGCGCAGCTGGCGCTGGAAGCCGGTTGCGACATGGTGCTGGTGTGCAACCAGCCGCAACATGCCATTGAAGTGATCGATGCCTTGAGCGGTTACAATGACCCGGCCGCGCAGTTACGGCTGGCGCGCATGCACGGCAGGCGGTTCCCGCCGCGCGAAGCGCTACGCAGAAGCGAGCGCTGGCAAACGGTCACGACCAGGCTGGCCCGCTGTGACAGCGAAGGCTGGCTGGATATGGATCTGGAGTAATCTCAGCGTGGAACAATTCATTAAAATGCTTGCCGACTGGACCGGCGCCAATACCTGGATGGTGCAGGTTTTCATCGTGGTGTTTCTTGCCTTGTTGGCGGACCTGGTCAAACGGCGCCTGGTGAAACGCCTGCTCAAACGCCTGAGTGGTACGCGCAATCCGTGGGATGACGATGTATTGCGGGCGGCTACCCGCCCCTTGACCCTGTTGATCTGGGTGGTCGGCATGACGTTCGCGGCGGACATCGTACGCACGGAATCCAATTCACCCATCTTCAACGCGATTGAACCGATACGCCAGGTCGGTGTCATCGTGGCGGGCGCCTGGTTCCTGGTGCGACTCACGGCCGGTTTGCAGGAAAGTGTCATCGAACGCGGTCTGGCGAGTGGTGAACCCTACGATCGAACCACCGCCGATGCCATTGCCAAGCTGGTGCGTCTTTCCGTTATCATTACTGCGGCGCTGGTTATCCTGCAAACGCTTGGCTTCAGCGTTTCCGGTGTACTGGCTTTTGGTGGTATCGGTGGTATTGCGATCGGTTTTGCGGCCAAGGACTTGCTGGCCAACTTCTTTGGCGGGCTGATGATCTACCTGGACCGCCCGTTCCTGATCGGTGACTGGATACGCTCTCCGGATCGTGACATCGAGGGCACCGTGGAGCATATCGGCTGGCGCCTGACGACCATCCGCTCATTTTCCAAACGGCCCATCTATGTACCGAACTCCATGTTCGCCAGCATTGCCGTCGAGAACCCCTCGCGCATGACGCACCGGCGTATCTACGAAACCATTGGCTTGCGCTATGACGATGCCGATAAGGTAGCCGATGTTCTTAAGGATATCGAAACCATGCTGCATCAACACCCGGAAATCGATGACAGCCAGACACTGATGGTGAATCTCGTCGCCTTTGCGCCATCTTCGCTGGACTTCTTTGTCTATACCTTCACGCATACGACCAACTGGGTGAAGTTCCAGGGCATCAAACAGGATGTACTGCTGAAGATCGAAAAGATTATTCGTGAACACGGCGCCGAGATCGCCTTCCCGACATCCACGGTACATGTCCCGGATGGCGTGAAATTACACACCCCACTGCCCGAAGGGGCGGCGGAATGACGTTGAGTGAAATCGAGGCGGTACGCCGTCACGCTGACCTGTTGTTCGATCGTGATGCCGTGGATGCGGCCTATGATCGCATGGCGGCAGAGATCGCCGAAACGCTGGATGGCAGCAATCCGGTCATGTTGTGTGTGATGAGTGGTGGCCTGGTGCCGACCGGTGAACTGTTCACGCGCCTGAACTTCCCCGTGGAGCTGGATTATGTACACGCGACCCGCTACCACGGTACGCAGGGTGGCACGGAGCTGAACTGGATCGCGCGTCCCGCACATTCCCTGCAAGGGCGTAGTGTACTGGTGGTCGATGACATTCTTGACGAAGGCGTGACGCTGGCGGCCATCCTCGACTTCTGCCGCGAGCAGGGCGCCGGGGCGGTGTATAGCGCGGTGCTGGTGGAGAA
>CAYYAP010000036.1:16731-19882 GCA_964469575.1 uncultured Thiohalobacter sp. | reverse complement strand
AAATAAGTCATTGACAGATGCCATGCGCTGGGCTAAATTCTCTCACCAGTTTAGACTCAGTCTAAATATCTAAGAGAACGTTTTTCCATTCATTCGGAGGTTAGCATCATGGATCTGAAAGGAAGTAAAACCGAAGACAACCTGAAAGCCGCTTTTGCCGGCGAATCCCAGGCCAACCGTCGTTACCTGTACTTCGCCGCCAAGGCGGATGTAGAAGGTTACAACGATGTTGCTGCTGTGTTCCGTTCCACGGCGGAAGGCGAAACCGGTCACGCCCACGGCCACCTGGAATACCTGGAAGCGGTGGGTGATCCGGCCACCGGTCTGCCGATTGGCGGCACCAGCGATAACCTGAAGGCCGCCATCGCCGGTGAGACGCACGAGTACACCGATATGTACCCGGGTATGGCCAAGGCTGCGCGTGGTGAAGAGTTCGACGAAATCGCGGACTGGTTTGAAACCCTGGCCAAGGCCGAGCGTTCACACGCTAACCGTTTCCAGAAGGCGCTTGACGCACTGGATGACTGATCGCGGTGTTCCCACCGGATTACCTTTCTGGTAATCCGGCCTGGCTTCCCTCCCGGTGCGATGCACCGGGGCGGGGAACCACACATTTTCCCGGAGATTTGCGATGTCTGTTCGTGAAGGCAATCTGGAAGCGCCCACCCGGCATCCGCTGGACTGGAAAAATCCCGATTTCTACGATGAAAAATTGTTGATGCAGGAACTCGAGCGGGTATTCGGCATTTGTCAGGGTTGTCGACGCTGTTTCAGTTTGTGCAATGCCTTTCCAACCCTGTTCGACGCAGTCGATGAATCTTCGACCATGGAAGTCGATGGCGTAGACAAGCGTGTTTTCTGGAAGGTGGTGGACCACTGTTACCTGTGCGACATGTGCTACATGACCAAATGCCCGTATGTGCCGCCGCACGAATGGAATGTGGATTTTCCGCACCTGATGCTGCGCGCCAAGGCAGTAAAACATGCGCAGGGCAGGACACGGGTGCGCGACCGCATTCTGAGTTCTACCGACAGGGTTGGTACGCTGGCGGGTATTCCTGTTGTCAGCCGTGTGGTCAATGCGGTAAATCGCAGCAAGGCGGGTCGGCGCGTGCTGGAGGAATTGCTGGAAGTCCACCCTGATGCGCACTTGCCCGAGTATCACAGTGATACCTTGCGCCGACGGGTAAACACCACCCGTAACCAGGATGCAAAAGCCGCGCCGGAGGCCGGGCCGACGCGCGGCAAAGTCGCACTGTTTGCCACGTGTTATGGCAACTACAACGAGCCGGAGCTGGGCGAAGACCTGATTGCGGTATTTGAACACAACGATATCCCTGTACGCCTGGTGGATACCGAGCGTTGCTGTGGCATGCCCAAACTGGAACTGGGTGATTTACAGGCTGTCGCCAGGGCAAAAGCGGTGAATATCCCGCAACTGGCCGCGCTGGTGGACAAGGGTTGGGATATTGTCGCGCCGGTCCCGTCCTGTGTGCTGATGTTCAAGCAGGAACTACCGTTGATGTTTCCCGATGACGAAGCGGTGGCGAAGGTTCGTGACGCCATCTATGACCCTTTTGAATACCTGATGTTGCGTCACAAACACGAGCTGTTAAAGACAGATTTCAGTCACAGTCTGGGTACGATTTCCTATCATGTTGCCTGTCACCTGCGGGTGCAGAATATCGGCATGAAAACCCGTGAGCTGTTGCAGTTGATTCCGGATACCCGGGTTGACGCCATCGAGCGTTGTTCCGGGCATGATGGCACTTACGCGGTCAAAAAGGAGTTTCATGAGATATCCATGAAAATCGCCAAACCCGTCGTGAATCGTGTTGAAAAGGCGCAGGCTGATTACTATTGCAGTGATTGCCCGATGGCCGGCCACCAGATCGAGAACGGTCTTGGCGGTGACAGGGCGCCTGAGCATCCGCTCAAACTGCTACGCAGGGCTTACGGTATCTGATGCGAGGGGAAACCGCTATGAAAAAACTTTCACGTTCAGACCTGTACAGTCTGGAAGAGTACTCGACACTGCGTAAGGAATTCCGTCAGCAGGTGATCGCGCACAAAAAGAACCGGCGTGTACCGCTGGGTGACATCGCCGCCCTGTATTTCGAGGATCGTCTGACCATGCAGTACCAGATTCAGGAGATGCTGCGTGTCGAGCGGATCTTCGAGAGCGAAGGGATTCAGGAAGAACTGGATGCCTACAATCCGCTGATCCCGGATGGCAAGAATCTCACGGCGACGTTTATGATCGAGGTGACCGACGAAGATGAGCGAAGGCACAGACTGGCCGACCTGAAAGGCATTGAAGGCGAGGTCTGGATACGGGTTGACGGTTTCGACCCGGTTTTTGCCATTGCCGATGAGGATATGGACCGGGAAAACGAGGAAAAGACGTCGTCGGTACACTTTATGCGCTTTGAACTGACGCCTAGGATGGTAGAGGCTGCCAGGCAGGGTGCTGCACTTGGCATCGGTATCAGTCATGCCGCCTACACGACCCAGCTGGAGCCACTCCCGGAGAACATCCGTATTGCCCTGGTGGCCGATTTTGACTGAGTGGGCAGGGGGCTGAAAAATGCCAAAAAAAATCTTGCCCGGGGCTTGAAAACAACCCGCAGTGTTCCCATCTCCTGGTTAACAGCGGGTGCCATGACGGCATCGCGCGGAGTGAGTTTCTAGAGGAGATGCGATTATGTCACTAGTACAGTATGAACCCTGGACCCTTCTGAACCAGTTGCAAAACGAAGTAGGGCGTATGTTTGATACGCGCAGTCGCTTTGGTGATGACGGCAGCCCGCTTGCAACCAGTGACTGGGTGCCGGCCGTGGATATCAAGGAGGAAGACGAACGTTATGTCATCCACGCGGATATCCCGGGTGTCGAGGCAAAGGATATTGAAGTCAACATGGAAGACGGCATCCTGTCTATCCGTGGCGAGCGCAAGTTCGACAATAAGGAAGAGCGCGAGGGCTACAAACGCGTAGAGCGCGTGCGTGGCAGTTTCTATCGCCGCTTTAGCCTGCCGGACGGTGCCGACGCCGAGGCCATCAGCGCAAAATGCAAGGATGGCGTGCTTGAGATTATCATTCCCAAGCAGGTCAAGGTACTGCCCAAGCGTATCGAGGTGCAGGGCTGATAA
>CAYYAP010000036.1:3290-16631 GCA_964469575.1 uncultured Thiohalobacter sp. | reverse complement strand
CGCCTGCGTGCGCCCAACCCCGATAACTTCTTCTATAACGAAGAGGAATAGAACAAGCGCGGCGCTTTCTGTAGCATGTGCGTCCTGATCAACATACGAAGTCTGAAACATCATGGCCAGCCAATACGATGCCGCCTCCATTGAAGTCCTGAGCGGCCTGGACCCGGTGCGCAAGCGCCCGGGTATGTACACCGATACCACACGGCCGAATCATCTTGCCCAGGAAGTGATCGACAACAGCGTCGATGAGGCCATTGCCGGCTACGCCAGCAAGATTGAAGTGACGCTTTTCAAGGACGGTTCCCTGCAGGCGAAAGACAACGGCCGTGGCATGCCCGTGGATATCCATCCCGAAGAGGGTGTATCCGGCGCCGAAGTTATCCTCACCCGCCTGCACGCTGGCGGCAAGTTCTCGGACAGGAATTACCAGTTCTCGGGTGGTCTGCACGGTGTGGGTGTATCGGTGGTCAACGCGCTGTCAAAACACCTGGAATTGTGGGTGCGTCGCGGTGGCAAGGAATACAACCTGGCCTTCAAGCGCGGCGAAAAGATCTCCGGTCTGGATGAGGTCGGCAAGGTGGGTAAGCAAAATACCGGCACCACGGTACGCTTCTGGCCCGACCCGGTATTTTTTGATTCGGCGAAGTTTTCCCTGCCCCGGCTGAAACACGTATTGCGCGCCAAGGCGGTATTGTGCCCCGGCCTGGAAGTAATGCTGGTCGATGAGAAAAGCGGTGACAAGGACATCTGGTGCTACGCCGATGGCCTGCGCGATTACCTGGTCGATACGCTGGGTGATACGGAATGTCTTCCTGCCGAGCCTTTCATCGGCAAACTGGAAGGTAATGATGAGGCGGCCGAATGGGCGCTGGCATGGTTACCCGAAGGCGGAGAGCTGGTGACCGAGAGTTACGTGAACCTGATTCCGACCTCGCAGGGCGGTACGCATGTGAATGGCTTGCGCATGGGCCTGACCGAGGCGATACGCGAGTTCTGTGAGTTTCGCAGCCTGTTACCACGCGGTGTCAAGCTGGCGCCGGATGATGTGTGGGAACGCTGCGCGTATATCCTTTCCGTCAAAATCCGCGAACCGCAGTTTTCCGGCCAGACCAAGGAACGGTTGTCGTCACGAGAGTGCGCACCGTTTGTCTCCGGGGTAGTCAAGGATGCGTTCAGCCTGTGGCTCAATCAGCATACCGAAGCCGGTGAGCAGATTGCACAGCTGGCGATACAGAATGCCCAGTCCCGTCAGCGCGCCGGCAAGAAGGTGGTGCGCAAGAAAGTGACCAGTGGACCGGCCTTGCCCGGCAAGCTGGCAGACTGCAGTAATAACGATCTGTCTCGCTCCGAGTTATTCCTGGTGGAGGGTGACTCCGCTGGTGGCTCCGCCAAACAGGCGCGTGACCGTGAATTTCAGGCGATCATGCCGCTGCGTGGCAAGATACTCAACACCTGGGAAGTGGATCCGTCCGAGGTGATGGCTTCGCAGACCGTACACGATATTGCGCTGGCCATTGGCGTCGAGCCGGGTTCCAACGATATGAAGAATCTGCGTTACGGCAAGGTCTGTATTCTGGCCGATGCGGATTCCGACGGGGCGCACATCGCTACCCTGCTGTGCGCCCTGTTCCTGCGCCACTTCCAGCCGTTGGTGGAGGCCGGCCATGTGTTCGTCGCGATGCCGCCGCTGTATCGTATCGATGTCGGCAAGCAGGTGTTTTATGCGCTCGACGATGCCGAACAGCAGGGTGTACTCGACCGTATTGCGGCCGAAGGCATCAAGGGCAAGGTTAATGTGCAACGTTTCAAGGGCCTGGGGGAAATGAACCCGATGCAGCTGCGCGAAACCACCATAGACCCTGACACCCGCCGCCTGGTACAACTCACCCTCCAGCCGGGTGATGAAAGTCACCGTACCCTGGACCTCCTGCTTGCCAAGGGTCGGGCCTCCGATCGCCGCAACTGGCTTGAGAAAAACGGCAACCTTGCCGATATATAGTTCGAGCCAGTCAGTCGTTTTTCTGATTGCTCTTAACTCCATGAAATTACAAGTAGATTAGGGTATACCCGGGTCTTTTTCGACGCGGGTCTGCGGGAGAGACATGGGCGAGATTATCGTCAAACACTTCAAGCGTGCCGATGTGTCGGCTGCCAGCAAGGAACTGGTGACCGAGATCGTGGTGGAGGGGTCCGATACCGGGTGCTTCCTCAAGCGAATTGAAGAAACCCGCCTTACCCGGCCCTGTTTCCAGACCATCGACATGCGTGGCCGGGTGGCCGGTGAATGCCGGCGCTATGCGTTCAACGATCGCGTTCACTATCTTGATGATATTTCATTCCAGATGTTTGAGCGTGGGCTGCGCGAGAACAACGGTGTGTATACCATTGGTACGTTTGAATCCATCGTAGGTGGCGCACATACCCTTCAGGCCCAGGTCAATGCGCGCGAAGAAGCGGAACAGCGCCGGCAGGAAATCGAGCGGCGTCGACTGGAGCGGACACGCGATGCGGAGCGCGAGCGCGCCCGGGTTGACGGCGTTGAAGATGACGTTGATGTGCAGTCAGAGGTGGCGGAAAACCCGGAGCTGCTACCACTCGGGTACTTTCGCAAGCGTTCCCACCCGCGTTTGCAGTATGCCTGCAAGGTCGTGTTGCAGCGCGGCAATATCAAGAGTCACTGCATTACCCGCGATCTTTCCGTGTGTGGGCTCCAGGTTCGGATCAAGGGCCTGACGACATTTCGCGAAGGCCAGGATGTTTTTGTCTCGTTTGTCGGGTTGCATGACAAGGCCGACGGGATGCAGGTTGATAACGTTGCGTACAGGATTGTGCGTATTCAGGATCGTGAAACCGAGAGCGCGTTGTTTCTGCGACGTAAAGACCTCGATAGCCCGGCAGGTTTCTCCGATTTTATCTCGGGCTTTGTCGAGGAAAATCAGCGCCGCTATAAATTGGACGTTGAGGATGAGTGCCAGTCAGCGTTGAGCTGGTATTACGAGCGTTGTCATGCACAGAGCGTTACCCAGTTGCCCGTGTTCGTCGAAAAGACCGACACGGGTGAATTGCGTGTGCAGGCTGTTGCCATGAGCGAGGGAAATACGCACCTGGCGCGTTTCTTTGTGACGGCGGTCGATAATTATGATTTCAGTCCCCTGTGCCTGCCGGCACGGCTTGACCGCCTGGCGGACGCGGGTGAGTTCGTGCTGGCAATGTATCGCCACAAGGGGGAGGGTGACGAGTGTATGCGTCTTCACTCTGCGGCCGATTTCGAATTCACGTCTATGGACGATTTTCTCCGCTTTGTGCGCTATGCCGCCAGCCAGCCTGAATACAGTGTCGTCACCGTGCGTGCCGGCAGTCTGCCGATACTCCCGGCATCGGGCAAGAAAATCGACGAAGTGTCGCAACGTTTGCAATACAAATCTGAAGCCCGGATGGAACTGCTGCGCGAGCAGCTGGATCGACTGTCATTTGTGGCCTATGTGGTGGATATCTCACACAAGTACGCCGAAGCGGAACTGGCGGATGATTCCATTGACGGATTGTCGGCGTGGGTTGGCGCCGAACGCCGGAAACTTTCTGACGGCTCGGTGGCGCAGGCACTGGATATTTCGCGCGAACAGCTCAAGGCAGAGCTGGTGCGTTTTGGTTATGTCGAGCGGCGCCGCGAGGACCGCTATCTTGCCGAGACACGGGTCGATGTCAAGATCGCGGGCAAAAGTCTGGATGGGATGTCGAAGGATATTTCCACCCGCGGCATCCGTATACAGCTGATGGAGCGGCTTGCTGTCAAACCCGGTACACCCGTAAAAGTCGGTCTGGTCTCTCTGCAACAGAAGAAGTCCAGCACCAACCTGATGGATATCCCCTACCTTGTCGTTAACGCGTTGAACAAGGACGAGGGGACAGTGCTCATGCTCGAACGTGTACTGGGTAGCGCAAAGGAAGGGCTCAAGGAGTTTTTTGTCGAGCTGATCACCAAGAACCAGCACAAGCTGGGCGTGGATACCGGCGATATCTGGAGTGCGACGACATCCCGGATATATGAATCGTTGCTGGCAGCCAACACGCCGACGATTCCTTTCTTTCTCGGGCGTAATACAGAAGGTGGCGCCCACCTGCAGTTTGTTGGCATACCGGAAGGCGGCAATAGCTTGCTGGATTTCTTTGCCACGGCAAGCGGACATGACTTCCGTTGCCTCAATGACCGTCGCGTGGTCACCGCCTTGTACGATGCCGTGCAGATTCTTATGCGCCAGCAGAAAGCCTCACAGGAACCGCCGGCGCCGTTCGAAATGGAACTGTATCTTTACCGGGAACTGGACGAGGAAACCGGCGAAACCTTTATTTACGCGGCCACCGAGCTGGATTTTTCCAGTGATGCCGGTCGCGAGGCTTACCTGCAGAAACTGGCGGAAAAACCCGAGTGGCGGTGCCTGAAAATCATCACCACCTTTGTGCATACGCTGGATGAAAAATCGCTGGACAAGCTGGTGGCATCCGTACGTGAACAGTCGAAACATCGTGCCATCAAGCTCTCGGACCTGGCCCACTCCGTGGTGGGCTGTGGCGAGCTTGTCGATGTCACCCGTCAGTGGTCGTCGTTACGCGGTAGATAATTAAACACCTGCGCCGGTACAATAGCCCGATCCCGATCAGATGATGGAACCGGCATGTCCACAGAGCTTACCGTCGAAGGCACCGAAACGCTGCCCCTGCATACTTTTACCGAAAAAGCGTACCTGGATTATTCCATGTACGTCATCCTTGACCGCGCTCTGCCGCATATCGGCGATGGCCTGAAACCGGTACAACGACGTATTGTCTACGCCATGTCGGAGCTCGGGCTGTCGGCGCGCGCCAAGTTCAAAAAATCAGCGCGTACCGTGGGCGACGTGCTGGGCAAGTTCCATCCGCACGGCGATTCCGCCTGTTACGAAGCCATGGTACACATGGCGCAGCCGTTTGCATTCCGCTACCCACTGGTTGACGGCCAGGGAAACTGGGGGGCGCAGGACGATCCCAAATCGTTTGCAGCCATGCGCTATACCGAGGCGCGCCTGTCGCCGTTGGCGGAAATCCTGCTGGCGGAGCTGGGCGAAGGCACCGTCGACTGGACGGCGAATTTTGACGGCACCCTGCAGGAACCCATCCTGTTGCCCGCGCGCCTGCCTGTCGTGCTGCTCAATGGCGCCGCCGGTATTGCCGTCGGCATGGCGACGGATATCCCCCCCCATAACCTGCGCGAGGTGGCCGCTGCAGCGATTCACCTGCTGGAAAAGCCGAAGGCGACAGTAGATGAGTTGTGTGAGCATATTCAGGGCCCTGACTACCCGACCGGTGGAGACCTGATTACGCCGCGTGAGGAGCTGCTGAAAACCTACCATACCGGCAGCGGCAGCGTACGCCTGCGCGCCTGTTACGAGCAGGAGGGCGACGATATTATCGTGACAGAACTGCCCTGGCAGGTGTCCGGCGCCAGGGTGCTGGAGCAGATCGCCGCGCAGATGACCGCGAAGAAATTACCCATGGTGGCAGACCTGCGTGACGAGTCGGACCATGAAAACCCGACCCGGCTGGTGATTTTGCCGCGTTCCAGCCGGGTGGATATCGAGTCCATCATGTTGCACCTGTTTGCGACCACCGACCTGGAACGCAGCTACCGCATCAATATGAACATGATCGGCCTGGATGGTCGTCCGGCCGTGAAGGATCTGCGCAGTTTGCTCAAGGAGTGGCTGGAGTTCCGTGTCGGCACGGTGACCCGGCGTTTGCAGCACCGGCTCGACAAGGTGCTGGAGCGCCTGCATATACTTGACGGCTTGATGGTTGCCTACCTCAATATCGACGAGGTCATCGCCATTGTGCGCAGCGAGGATGAGCCTCGGCCGGTGCTGATGAAACGTTTTGGCCTGAGCGAACGCCAGGCCGACGCCATACTCGACCTGAAATTGCGCCATCTGGCCAAACTGGAAGAAATGAAAATCCGTGGCGAGCAGGAAGCATTGGCTGCGGAACGCGATACGCTGGAGAAAATCCTGTCGTCGAAACAGCGTCTGCGCACGCTGGTGAAAAAAGAAATTGCCGCAGACAGTGAAAAATTCGGCGACGAGCGGCGTTCTGCGCTGGTGACGCGTCCGGCGGCCCAGGCGATGGATGAAACGGCACTGGTGCCCAGCGACCCGGTGACCATTGTGCTGTCGGAAAAAGGTTGGGTGCGTGCGGCCAAGGGCCACGATATCGATGCTGAATCGCTCAGCTACAAGGCAGGCGACGGGTTTCTTGCCGCCGTCCAGGCTCGTAGCAACCAACAGGTGGTGTTCCTGGATTCGACCGGCCGGGCCTATACGCTGGCCGCACACAGCCTGCCCTCAGCGCGTGGTCAGGGCGAACCGCTGACCGGTCGATTCAATCCACCTGACGGCGCACAGTTCGTGGGTGTTATGACCGGTAGCCCGGATGATCTTTACCTGTTGGCGACGGATGCCGGCTATGGTTTTGTTGCGCGTCTTGGCGACCTGACGGCACGCACCCGGGCCGGGAAATCCGTGTTGTCGGTCCCGAAGCATGCAAAGGTGCTGGCTCCGGCGCCGGTGGCGGATGCAGCGGCCGACCAGGTGGCGGCCATTGATCTACAGGGCCATATGCTGGTGATTTCCGCGGCTGAAGTGCCACGTCTGAATCGTGGCAAGGGCATCAAGATCCAGGGTATCAATACGAAGAAACTGGCTGCAGGCGAAGAACGTATGGTTGCGGTGCTGAGTGTACCAGCGGATGGCGCACTGGTGTTGCACGCCGGCAAACGTCACCTGAAACTGAAAGCCTCCGAGCTGGAACTGTATCGGGGGGACCGGGGCCGCAAGGGCAGGAAACTCCCACGCGGTTTACAGCGCGTCGACCGGGCCTTTGCTGACTGAGTCGGCAGGTTTGTCGATGCGCTTCTGACCTTTGGAATCCGTTATTCGGCCGACAGGTAGGACTTCGCTTCCTCGCCGGGGTCCGGCAGACCGGCGATACGCCAGGCTTCAAGACAGTTCGGGAACAGCTCGTGAACGCAACCCGGTTCCAGGAGCATATCGTGGCAAATACGGGTGCTCGGTGGTGGTACGTGAAACTCTGCATAGTATGTGCGTAGTGATTCGAGAAATGTCCAGTGCGCTTCGGAAAGTTCGCTGATCCCATCCGCGCTGGCGAGTTCCTGCGCCAGCTCCGGGGTCCAGTCGTGCGGGTCGCACAGCAGCCCGGATTCATCCCGTTTAATGTTTCGTAGCAGTTGCCCCATGATGCCTTCCTCCCGCGTTATGTCGAAACCTGCTTTAAGTATAGTCAGTGCGCCGGCGGCGGTGGGCGGGTAGAATAGCGCCCGTTCATTTTTCAGCCAGGAAAAGCTTCTATGTCCCTGATTCGCCCCTTTGCCGGCCTGCGGCCGGTGCCAGAACGCGCCAACGATGTGATTGCGCCGCCTTATGATGTACTCAACAGCGAGGAAGCCCGTGAGCGCGTCAGCGGTCGGCCGCTGAGTTTCCTGCATATCTCCAGGGCGGAAATTGACCTGCCAGAGGGAACTGACCCCTATGACCCGGCCGTGTATGCAAAAGCTGCAGAGAATCTGCACAAGCTGGTGGCTGACGGCGTACTCAAGCGCGAGGACAAGCCGGTGTATTATGTGTACCGCCTGACCATGGGGGATCACGTGCAAACCGGGCTGGTGGCCGCCGCCTCGGTGGCTGATTACGACAGCAACCGGATCCGTAAGCATGAGTTCACCCGCCCCGGCAAGGAGGATGACCGGGTACGCCAGATCGAAGCATTGAATGCGCAGACCGGCCCGGTGCTGCTGGCCTATCGCTCGCAGGATGATATCGATGCGCTGATCGCCTCGGTAACCGATACGCCGCCGGAATATGACCTGGTTGCCGACGACGGGATCGGGCATGCCTTCTGGGTACTCGACGACCCGGCAGTCATCAAAAAACTGACGGAAGGGTTTGATGCCATGGAGGCTATCTATATCGCCGATGGGCACCATCGCTCGGCGTCGGCTTCGCGCATCGCAGCCAGCAAGAACGGGCCGGAAGACGCCATGAGCCGTTATTTCCTGTCGGTGATTTTCCCGCACAAACAGATGAAGATTCTTGATTACAACCGTGTGGTGAAAGACCTGAACGGGCTGAACGAGATGCAGTTCCTGGAGAAGGTCGCCGAGGCCTTTGATGTCAATCAGTCAGCACAGCCGGTGGCGCCGGGACAGCCGGGTGAGTTCGGCATGTACCTGAATGGCCAGTGGTATCGCCTGAACGTACACCCGGAACGCATTCCTGCGGACCCCGTGGCGCGTCTCGATGTCAGCCTGCTGGCCGACAACCTGCTGCAACCCGTGCTGGCGATCAGTGATCCACGCACCGAGCCGCGTATCGACTTTATCGGCGGTATTCGCGGTCTGGGAGAGCTGGAAAAACGCGTTGACAGCGGTGAAATGGCGGTGGCGTTTTCGATGTTTGCCACCACCATGGAAGACCTGATGGCCGTAGCGGATGCGAATGAAGTGATGCCGCCCAAGTCAACCTGGTTTGAACCCAAGCTGGCGGACGGGCTGGTGTCACACGTGCTTGACTAGGCGACTTCTCCGGTGAAATCGTAGCTGAGGGTTTCGCTCGGCTCCTGCAGGAAATTACCCTGGATGTAGTTGATACCGCTTTGCCAGAGCACGGCCAGGCTGTGTGCGTCCTGCACGTATTCGGCGATGCACTGTTTGTTCATCGAGTTGGCGGTGTCGAGGATGGATTTCACCATCGCCTGGTTGTCCGTGTCGGAGGCCAGGTTGTGGATGAACGAGCCGTCGATCTTGAGGAAATCGACCGGCAAATGTTTGAGCAACTGGAAGGAGTTCGGGCTGGTGCCGAAGTGTTCCAGCACCAGTCTGCAGCGCAGTCCCTGCAGTGTTTTGACGAAGCCTTTAGCCTGCTTCAGGTGTTGCGATGCCGCTTTTTCCGACAACTCGAAAACCAGCGCATCGCCAGGCAAGCGGTGTTCTTTCAGGCTGTCGTGGATAAACGGAACAAGTGTTTCATCCATCAAGGTCTGTGGGCATATCTTGATAAAGAACTGCGTATCGGTTCCCTGTGCGCGGTGTTCTGTCAATGCTGTGATGGCATGTTCGATAACCCAGTGATCGATTTCTGCAACCTGGCCGGTTTGCTCGGCGATAGGCAGAAACTGGCTGGGCAGTATATCTTCGTCTTCACCGTTCACCATGCGCAGCAGGACTTCATATTTCTCGCCGGCATCGCCCTGCAGGCTGACGATGGGTTGATAGAGCAGGCGGAACTGGTTTTTTTCCAGGGCATCCTTGATTAAGGAATGCATTTGCTGGTCGCGCTCCTTGCCGATCTTTTCATCGACCACCGGGTTGTGCAGGTGGATCCTGTTGCCGCCGGAAGAGCGGGCAACCTCGCAGGCCAGGTCGGCACGGGAAATGACTTCGTGTGCCGAAGGTGAACTTTCACCAATAATGCTCATGCCAATGCTACAGGTCGTGGTGACCGATTTACCCTCGATTTCGGCAATGTGGTCTTCGATGGCCTGGCGAATCTTGTCACCGAGAACCGTAATGGTGTCGTGATCGCAGTCCTTGCGCAGTATGGTGAAGGAATGATCGCCAAAGCGCGCAACGATATCACTGTCACGGGTGTGCTCGCGCAACAGGTCGGCAATATCACCGATGACCATGTCCGCTGCGCCGATGCCGATGTTGTCCTTGATGTCCTTGAAGTTGTCCATCAGCATGTAGATCAGCGCGGAATTTTCCGAGCCGCTTACTGCATTGGTGATGCTGAGTTCCAGTTCTTCCATGAAATACTGGCGGTTAAACAGGCCAGTGAGGATGTCCTGCTTGCTGAGGAACTTGATTTTTTGTTCAAGCTCTTTACTTGACCCGGCCTGGTTGCGGATGATGATCTGGGTGCAGGATTCACCGTCGATACTGGCGGGAGAGAACTCCATCAGTGCATCAAACTGTTTGCCATCGGGCAACTGGCCGTGGGTTTCCAGGGTGCCTTCACTGGAGTCTTTTTTGCTGAAGTCACGGAGGAAGGCTTTAAACCGGTCATGGTCGTCGGGCGCCACCATGTCGAGAATCGGAGTGCCCTCAATTTCATCGATGTCTTCGAAGCCGAACATTTCCAGGTAGGAACTGTTGGCAAAGATGTGCATGCCTTCATGCACATAGGCGATGGCGTCCCGCGAACTTTCCATCAACAGGCGCGCACGTTTCTCGCTTTCATGGAAACGGGCTTCAAAGCTTCGTGCCTTGCTGCAGGCGCTGAGTTGCCGGCATTCACGCCGGGTGACCAGCTGGAGATGATCGGGCTGATCGTAGGAACACAGGTCAGATGCGCCCAGGCGCATGGCCTCGATGATGTCGGTCTCGTTTGCCGTTTCACCAATGGCGATCAACGGGGCGAGAATTTCACGTTGCGCCAGCAGTGTGGCTACCTCGGACAGCGATACTGACTCCAGGCCCTGGGCACACAGCACCATATTCGGCGTTTGCCTGTCCAGCGCGGCAATAATGTCCTCGCTGTCCTCGGCATAGTCCAGCTTGGATGCCTGTCCGGCATTTCTGAGGATGTTGGCAAGGGCTTCTGCATCGTTGCGGGATTCCTCAACGATAAGCAGGTGCAGGGTGTGGTCCTTGTCCATAGGGGGCTGTGCTCCTGAGTTCAGATTTTTTCGCCAGCCACGGCCAGCATTGCGCTTTCATTGTTTCGGCAGCAAGGCGGGTATTCTTTACTTGCTGGAGGGCTGTTTTCGGGAGATCCGGCTGGCGCCGTAACCCCTTTTACATAAACAGGTTTCCTGCTAGCATGCGGTGAAACGGGCGCCTCTCGGTGACCGCATAAAACCAGCCGGGGACAGGGTATGCAACAAATCAGGGTACGAGCTGAAACTGCCGACGATTTCAGCGCCATCGATGTCGTGAATCTCAGCGCATTCCAGGGCGAAGCCGAAGCGCAGCTGATTGGTGAATTACGCAAGTCACCCGTTTTTATTCCCGATCTGTCGCTGGTCGCGGAGCTGAACGGGCGTATTGTCGGCCACGTCGTGCTATCGCGGATAAAGCTGGTTTCCGACCAGGGCGAAAGTGAAATACTCGCACTGGGTCCGATGTCTGTGGTGCCATCACAATCACATCGCGGTATCGGCTCTGAGCTGATTGACGCCGCCGTGGCGCGCGCCAAACCGCTTTGCTACAGGGCTATCGTGGTTGCCGGTCATCCCGATTACTACCTGCGTTTTGGCTTCAAGCCGGCCGCGGACTGGGGAGTGAGCTGTAATTTGCCTATCCCGGATGATGCGCTGACCGCGATGGAACTGGCTGATGGCGCTCTGTCCGGTGGCGGCAAAGTCGAGTACCCGGACCTGTTCAGGGCATTATTCTAGACAGACAGGTTTCTACAGCAATTCCCAGACATCATCAAAGTCATTGCTGGCAGGTTTCCCGGCAGATTTTTTCTCCCCCGGGAGTTTCACTTCACCCAGCGCGGTGAACTGGAACTGGGCGAAGCTGCCGGTGTTTTCCA
This sequence comes from uncultured Thiohalobacter sp., assembly GCA_964469575.1. Taxonomy (GTDB): domain Bacteria; phylum Pseudomonadota; class Gammaproteobacteria; order DSM-19610; family DSM-19610; genus Thiogranum. The sequence continues at coordinate 5,049 of CAYYAP010000036.1, read as the reverse complement.
CCAGTTTGGTCAATTCAACGCGCACATTCTTGCCGTGGCAGTTAATAATCGCTGTATCGCCCACCCTGAATGGTGGTGAGGGCAGTAACAGGGTTGCACACTGCTGGAGCGTTGCGATTTCCGGCAACAGCAGGCCACGTGTGAACTCATCATTTTTTGCGCCCTTCCGGTCCGGCCGCCCGGCGATAGCGACTGCCCCGGGGGACAGCATCTGTACACCGAGTTCCAGGCCATGTTTGTCGACGAACTTCAGCCATCGAATCACACCCAGTCGCCAGTGGAAGGTATCCGGGTCACTCTCCTCACGTATTCCCAGCAATTCGCCAACCTGGGCGCGGGTCGTTTCAAGGTTGTCCCAAAGCAGGCAGTAGCCACCGGCGCTGATATTCACCATCTTCCAGTTCTGGGTATGGTGACTAGGATTGATCCGCATGCCGGAGGCTGCGCGCGCTACGGCGGTTTCCAGGTTACTGGTGGGTGCTTCACCTTCCATCTGGTAGTTCATCACGTCAAATCCACTGTCGGAAGATGACGTTTCTCCCTTCATGCGATAGCTCATTTCCCATACATCGGGTTGATTCGTTCTTTCCCCTTGCAGGTTGTGGGCATCGAAGTGGGCGGGTTGTTCGATATGCGGCGCGAGCACCGTATCGGGCGCAAGATCGGTGTGGCATTCGTCGCTGACAGCAGCCGGGTTAAAGGCGGCTTCACCACTCACAAAATAGTGAATGGAACTCAGCCCCATCGATACAATGACCTGGGAATGATCTTTTACCCGTGAATAACGGCGTTTGGGCATGACGCCCCACGCCAGCATCAGGTGTCGTAGTGTGGCGCGTTTTATCCGGGTGGGGCGGGCCTCCTGGCTTTCCCCCATGGCCTTACGAATGCGTTCGGCCAAACGCCCTGTTTCCAGGGTGCGAGTCGTCCTGCAGTTGCCGTTTGTATCCCTCAGGACCAGATAGCTGGGGGGTTCGTCCGCATCCAGGTTGACGGCGAACAGCGCATTCGGTCGTGCCTCAAGCGTTTTCAGATCGCTGTAGCCCGCCCAGTCTTCCAGCGTATTGTAAATATCTTCCGCTTCGCCATGACGCAGGCGATAGGGGCAGGACAGCGCCAGTAGCAGAATTTGCTTGTAGATATCCGTTACCGTGGAGTTGTGCTGTGTGGCGGCGACGGCATCCATGACTTTGCTGCGATGCAGGTTATTGCTCTCAGCGTAGCGGTACAGGGAATGAATTTCCAGCCAGACGGATGCGGGGTAGGGTTCATAGACCTGGAAGGCTTTCAGCAGTACCAGTCCCAGGAGTTTGATGGATCGGTGTATGGCGGTGACCAGGAGTTTCCTGTCCTTGCGACCAACGCCGGCAATCTGCTCCATCACCAGCACCTTGTAACCGGTGGCCAGGGCATGGGTGATTTCACGCGACAGGTGGGCGATTTTGAGGGTTTTCATCGCCGGTGGCAGCGGTTTACCGATAATATGCTTCTTCATATGGTCAGTGACGAAGCGAACCGGCAGCTGCATGAGTTCGAGCGCCTTGAAGCGCTGTTGGGCGGGGATATCCTGGTGGTTGAGATCGTTCAGCGCCTTGTACAGCAGCTTCGTGGTTTCCCCCACATTGGCCATAGGCAGGTGGTCAATCCAGTTTTTAACACTCGCCGGTTTGCTGTCGAATGAGCCGTTTTTCGGGCGGGTCCGGTTTGGTACAGAAAGTTGCATGGGCCGTTTGTCCACTGGTTGTTGTCGCTGCGCGAT
>CAYYAP010000036.1:0-3190 GCA_964469575.1 uncultured Thiohalobacter sp. | reverse complement strand
CCCTGCACCGGGTCGAGCTGGTGCAGGTAGTAGGGCAGAACGCCGGCTTCGAGCAGTCGGCGGGAGAGCGCGCAGAGCGACTTTGCATCATTATTGATGCCGCGCAGAAGCACAGACTGGTTCAATAGTGTCACGCCGGCCAGTTTTAGCTGCTGCATGGCGTTTACCACGGAAGCATCGATTTCATTGGCGTGGTTGCAGTGAATCACCATAACCACCTGCAGGCGGCTGGCCGATATCCATGCGAGCAGGGCTTCATCGATACGTTCCGGCAAGACCACCGGTACACGGCTGTGCAGGCGCAGTGTAGTGAGGTGGGGGATGGCCGACAGGTCTTCGGCCATGCCGGCAAGGCGGGCATCGGTGAGGGTCAGCGGGTCGCCGCCGCTGAGGATGACTTCACGCACCTGCTCGCGTCGGGCCAGGTAGTCCAGTGTGGCCGGCCAGTGTTCGCGGGATGGATTGGCTTCACTGTACGGGTAGTGGCGACGGAAACAGTAGCGGCAGTTTACCGCGCAGGCACCGGTCAGGGTCAGCAGTACGCGGCCGGGATATTTATGCAGCAGGCCGGGAACCGGCATGGCGTCCCGCTCCTGCAGCGGGTCGCTGGCGTAGCCGGGCGCTATCACCAGCTCCTCGCCGAGCGGCAGCACCTGCCTGAGCAGGGGGTCGGCGGGGTCGCCCCTACGCATGCGCTGCACGAAGCCGGCAGGCACGCGCAGGCGGAACTGCCGGGCGGCCTTGTGTGCCTGCGGCAACAGCGAGCGAGGCAGATTCAGGCTTCTCCACAGCACCTCCACGTCGGTGATGCACTGGCTCAGCAGCGTCTGCCAGGGTGCCGGCTGTCGCCGTTGCAGGCTTCGCGGTATCATACGGCTCCTGTTTTTCCCGATATCGACAACACAAGGTGCTCCATGGCGACCTACAGTACGAATGAATTCAAGGGCGGTCTGAAGATTATGCTCGACAATGACCCCTGTTCCATCATTGAAAACGAGTTTGTGAAGCCAGGCAAGGGCCAGGCCTTCAACCGGGTGAAAATCCGTAACCTGAAGACCGGTCGTGTCATCGAACGCACGTTCAAATCCGGTGAAACGGTGGAAGCGGCGGATGTCATGGAAACCGACATGCAGTACCTGTACAGCGACGGCGAGTTCTGGCACTTCATGGACCCGGACAGCTATGAGCAGATTGCCGCCGGAGAAGCGGCCGTGGCCGATGCGAAGAAATGGCTGAAAGAGCAGGATACCTGTGTCGTCACCTTGTGGGACGGTGTGCCGATCAGCGTGACGACGCCTAATTTTGTGGAACTGGAAGTAACGGAAACCGATCCTGGCGTGCGCGGCGATACCTCGGGCGGCGGCGGCAAGCCGGCTACGCTGCAAACCGGTGCGGTGGTGCGTGTGCCGTTATTTATTGATATTGGAGAAATTATCCGGGTCGATACCCGTACCGGTGAATACGTCGGCCGTGCCAAAGACTGACAGTCCGGTGAACTGGCGCCCGGGCGCCGCGATCGATGTGTTGCGCACGCGGGCCATGTTACTGGCCCGTGTGCGGGATTTCTTCCGTGAAAACGGTGTGCTGGAAGTCGATACCCCGGTGTTGTCACGTGCGACCAGCACCGACCCGGCGATTGAATCTTTCCGGACCGGCTATTCCGGGCCGGGTGCGGCAGCCGGTCGGCCCCTGTATTTGCATACCTCACCCGAGTTTTTCATGAAGCGCCTGCTGGCGGCGGGCAGTGGCCCGATCTACCAGCTTGCGCATGTATTTCGTAACGGCGAATACGGTGCGCGCCACAACCCCGAATTCATGATGCTTGAATGGTATCGGCCCGGGCTGGATCACCACGCCCTGATGGATGAGGTCGATGCCTTGTTGGCTGCCGTGCTGGACGGTCTGGTGGATTACCGCCCGGCGCGGCGTGTCAGCTACAGGGACTGGTTTGTTGAAGGCACCGGACTTGATCCCTGGACTGACAGTGTCGAGGTTTTTCAGCAATTTGCAGCACAACGCCTGGAAGGGGCGTTGCCACCGCTGGCGGCAGACGACAAGGATGGCTGGCTCGATCTGATTGTGACGCACTGGCTGGAGCCGGAATCCGGAACGCAGGCGCAGTTTGTCTATGACTACCCGCCGTCACAGGCGTCGCTGGCGCGCTTGCGTCGCGGTGACACGCCGGTTGCAGAGCGTTTTGAGCTGTATTTTGGCGCTGTCGAGCTGGCCAACGGTTTTCACGAGCTGGTTGACGCCGGCGAACAGCAGGCACGTTTTGCGGCGGAGAATGTCCGGCGGGGGCAACGCGGGCAGCCTGAAATGCCGGTCGACAAGGCTTTGCTTGATGCGCTGGCGCACGGCTTGCCGGATTGCAGCGGTGTGGCGCTGGGGTTTGATCGACTGCTGATGGTTGCCCTGGGGCTGTCCGGGATCGATGCCGCGATGCCATTTGGTCTCGATCGTGTCTGATACCCCGTCCCGGCCAGCTATCGTCCTGATCGAAACCAGTCATCCCGGTAATATCGGTGCGGCTGCCCGGGCGATGAAAAATATGGGCTTGCGGGAACTGAGGCTGGTTAATCCTAAACAGTTTCCCAGCGCCGAAGCGACGGCGCGCGCTTCGGGTGCGGATGATGTGCTGGCGGATGCGCAGCGGTATGAATCGATCGATGCTGCCATTGCCGACGCCACGTTGGTGATCGGCGCCAGTGCGCGCAGTCGTTCCCTGCCGGTGCCTATGCTCGATCCCCGCGCTTGCGCAACGCAGGTTTGCGCACACACGGATGCCGGTAAAGCCGTGATCCTGTTTGGTCGGGAACGTACCGGCCTGACCAATGATGAACTGGACCTGTGTCATTACCTGGTACAGATTCCCGTCAGCCCCGACTATCCCTCGCTGAATGTGGCAGCGGCCGTGCAGGTCATCAGCTATGAATGGCGCATGTCGACACTGGCGGGCAGCGTGGCTTCGACGCAGGACAAAACGGATTACGCCACAGCGCAGCAGATGGAACAGTTTTACCGGCACCTGGAACAGACCCTGATGGATCTGGAATTCCTCAACCCGGAAAATCCCCGCCAGTTAATGCGGCGATTGCGCCGCTTGTACAATCGCGCCAGACCGGACCAGAACGAGATCAATATCCTGCGCGGTATTCTGACTGCGGCAAACCGGAAAACTTCGGGAAAC
>CAYYAP010000035.1:0-20095 GCA_964469575.1 uncultured Thiohalobacter sp. | reverse complement strand
GCGCAATGACGAATCCGGGAAGAACTGTCAGCCGGGATAGCCGGTAGGTTGGGCTTCGTTGTACTCAGCGCCAACCTACGAGTTCGTAATGACGGGACATAGTCAAAGGTAGTGTTTGTGTTCCTTGCGGCGCGTACCGGCCTTCTGTGACACCACGCCCTGGATCGCCTCGATACCGGGGATCTCCAGTTTCTCGTCGTAGCCTTCATTAACGCATGTCAGAAAATAGCAATCATCTTCAATGCGTAACTGGCGGAAGTACCATTCTTCCTCGTACTGGGCCACCACGTAACAGCCATCCTGAACCAGACCTTCCGGGTCGATAATAATGACGCAGCCGTCCTTGAATTCCGGCTCCATCATGTCGCCCAGCACCCGCAGTGCAAACGGCTCGCTTGCGGAACAACCTGTCGCTTCCACGATAACTACCTCATATTTCTATCAATTCCCGGCTGCACATTTTAGCACGATCCGCCATCAACAATCGCGTTAAAGTAAGCTCGCGCCAAGCCGTCAAAGAAAGCAGCATTGGCTTGATTCTAGAGGAATTTCCGTGACACCGCAGGATCTGGTAACCCGTAACGTACGCCTGGTTTCATTACCCGAAGTCTGTATCCAGGTACAGGCGCTTGCCGACTCATCTCACACCACAGCAGACGATATTGCCGATGTGGTCAGCAAAGACACCGCGCTGACGACACGGCTGCTGAAACTGGTCAACAGCGCCTACTTCAGCCTGCCGCGAAAAATCGATACGGTATCGCGCGCTGTCAATATGATCGGCATGCGCGAACTCCGCAACCTGACCCTGGCAGCGTCGGCTGCCGAAGTTTTCTCGCGCATTTCACCGGACCTGATCGACATGGCCGGCTTCTGGCAGCACAGTGTCTACACCGGCCTGCTGGCGCGTAACCTGGCCCAGTGCTGCAATGTACTGCACAGTGAGCGCCTGTTTACCGCCGGTCTGCTGCACGACGTAGGACGCCTGCTGATGTTCATGAAAGTACCGGATGAAACAGCCAGCGCAGAAGCCCTGCGCCTGCAATCCAGGCGTGATATCTGTGAGATTGAACAGGAACTGATAGGCTTCAGCCATGCCGAGGTCGGTGAAGCACTGCTGTTACACTGGAACATGCCGAAAAATCTGTGCGCATCCATCCGCTATCACCACGATCCCGAAGCCGCCAGTGACGCGCACCTCGAATCGGCCATCGTACATATCGCCGACCAGGTCACCCACAGCGCACAGGAAAGCAAGGACCCGCTCGGCTCCCCCTTCTATGACCCTTACGGCGCACTACTCGATTCTGACCTGAACGCGGAACCCATTACAGCGCATTCCATACAGAACATACAACCGGCCGCCCTGCTGCTGACGCATATTACCGAAGAACAGATTATAGACTGCATCGGGAAAAACGCCGCAGCGTTCAACCAGGTGCTGGACTTGCTGTACCCAATGGCATGGGAGACGCCACGCTAACATTTTGCGGACCCACGCCTTTGCCCGCGCAGTGTCACCGCACCAACCGCAACCTCAGCCACTTGTGCAACTCCATCACCACCAACACCGACAAGGCCAACCACAATAGCTCCAGCCAGTGTTGCAGTGACACCGGCTGAATGCCCAGCACATCGCGCAAACCGGGCGTATACATCGCACCTATATGCACAAGCTGCGCCGCCGCCGTACCGAACAGCAGCAACGGGTTGCGCAACGGGCTATGCAGGAACACCGAGCGCGTTTCCGAACGGCTGTTGAACACGTGGATATTCTCGAACAACACCATCAGCAACAGCGTGCCGTTGCGTGCCTCATCAAGACTAAAACCGCGGCTCAGCAACAGCCACTGGTAAACTGCAAAAGCCATGCTGCCGATGACCATCGCAGAGATAACGACACGCTCCATCATCAAGCGATTAAACACCGCTTCCTGCGGTGGTCGTGGCGGTCGATGCAACTCGTCGCCCTCGCCCGGCTCGAACGCCAGCGCCACATCCTGTATGCCGTTGGTCACCAGGTTGAGCCATAACAGTTGCACGGCCAGTAGTGGCAACGGCTGACCGGTAAACAGCGCCAGTGTAAACAACATCAGCTCGGCCGCACCGGTCGAAACCAGCAGGAAAATCACCTTGCGCACATTGGCGTAGGCAATACGTCCCTCCTCCACACCCGCCACGATAGAGGAAAAGTTATCGTCGGTGATAATCATGTCCGCGCTCTCACGCGCCACATCGGTGCCACTGCGCCCCATGGCAATACCGACCTGCGCGGTGTGCAAGGCCGGTGCATCGTTAGCACCATCACCGCTGACGGCAACGAAGTGACCCTGCCGCTGCAACGACTGCACAATATCCAGCTTCTGGTGTGGCTCGACGCGGGCAAATACGCGGGCATTACGGGTCAGACTGTCCACCGCCCCTTCATCTTCTGCCTGGCGTAACTGCGGGCCGGTCACAAGCTGATCGTCGCGTTCCACCAGTTCCAGTTCGTGGGCAATGGCGAGTGCAGTCTGCGGATGATCACCCGTGAGCATCGCCACCTTGATACCGGCATACCGGCATGCCGCCACGGCGGCCTTTACCTCGGGGCGCAAGGGATCCATCATCCCGACCAGGCCGAGCAAGGTCAGATCATGCAGATGCTCGCCGGAAAAGGTATTGATACTGTCGGCATCTACCTGTCCATCCGCCAGTGCCAGTACGCGGAAACCCTGCTCCGCCAGCCTGTGCGCCTGTTCCTCTATGGCGGCAGTATCGATCGACACGTCACCACCAGTCGTTGCCATCTTCGTACACATGGGCAGTAGACGCTCCAGCGCGCCCTTGACTGAAGCCAGCGATTTGCCTTCCACCCGGTTGAGACTCGCCGCGTACATACGGTCCGATTCGAACGGGATCACGGCCAGTTCCGGAAAGGCGTTGAGCATTTCCTCGCGGATCATACCGGCCTTGTGCGCCATCGCCAGCAACGCCACATCGACGGCGTCCCCGTGCCAGGTCCAGCTACCGTCCCGGTGTCCCAGAAACGCCTCGCTGGACAGCGCGGCCGCCTGGCACAGGCGTTCAAGCAGCACTTCCTCCTCAGCCACCGGCGCACCGCGCGGCGCAAGAATCACGCCCTCAGGGACCATGCCCTCGCCACTGATTTCCCACGGATCCAGGCCAGGGAAGAGGATACGGCGTGCGGTCAGCTGGTTCACTGTCAGCGTGCCGGTCTTGTCGGTGGCGATAAAGGTGCAGGAACCCAGTGCTTCCACGGCGACCAGGCGGCGAATAATGACATGACGCTTCGCCATGCGGTGCATACCTGTCGCCAGCGCCACCGTCAGCGCCACCGGTAACCCTTCGGGAATTGCCGACACCGCCAGTGCCACCGCAAGCAGAAACACATCGCTGTACGACATGCCCTGCCATAACGCCACCGCCGCCATGATCACTGCGGCCACGCCCACCACGATAGCCACAAACCGGGTGAAGCGTTCCATACGTACCACCAGCGGGGCCTGGCCCAGCGCCTGACCCAGAACATCCGCCGCAATCTGGCCAAGCTCGGTTGCCAGTCCGGTGGCAACCACAACACCACGCCCGCGACCGCGCGCCACCAGTGTACCGGCGAAGACCATGTTGCGTCGCTCGGCCAGCACCGTGTCAGCCTCCAGCACCTGCGAATCATCTTTAAGAACAGGCAGTGATTCACCTGTCAGCAGGGATTCATCCACCTCAAGGTCGTTTACCCCAAGCAGGCGCAAGTCAGCCGGCACCCGGTCACCGGATTCCAGCAGCACAATATCCCCGGGTACCAGCCCGGTCGCATCTATTTCGTAGGTATCACTGTCACGCAACACACGACAGCGTGTCGCAACCAGTTCATTGAGTGCCGTAGCAGCACGCTGCGCGGAATATTCCTGAGCTGTACCGATAATGGCATTGATCAACAGCACGGCCGCAATAAAACCGGCATCCGACCCATGCTGGATAAACAGCGAAAGTATTGCCGCCGCCAGCAGTACATAAATCAGCGGGCTGGCAAACTGGCGAAGGAAAACCAGTAACAGGCCGGGAGGCCGTGATTTCGGGAGTTTGTTGGGGCCAAACGTCTCAAGCCGGACACTGGCTTCCGGCTGTGCGAGGCCGTGCGGCGAAGCGTCAAGCACTTCGAGCACAGCCCCGGCGGGTTTTGCATGTGGCGGCACGGCGGAATCACTCATCTCGCCACCCGTTGTATCGCAACTGGACGGGCGATACAATGCTTAAGTATTTAGCCCGATTTCTTCACAAATTTCGTCAGTATCACGATCTGCTGACCACTGACCTTGCCTTCAATATGTTCCGGATTATCCGCCACAAGGCGGATACCACGGACCGCGGTACCGCGTTTGGCGGTAAAGTTCGCGCCTTTAACATCCAGGTCCTTGATCAGGGTGACGGTATCGCCGGCTTCAAGCACTGTGCCATTGCTATCAACATGCTTGACCGTATCCTCTTCACGCTCCCCTGCGCCACCGGACTTCGCCCAGGCCAGAGTCGCTTCATCCAGGTAGAGCATATCGAGCAGATCCTGCGGCCAGCCTTCTGCGCTCAGACGCGTCAGCATACGCCACGCCATGACCTGCACAGCGGGTACCTGGCTCCACATACTGTCATTCAGGCAGCGCCAGTGGTTCACATCAATCTTTTCCGGCTGATCAATCTGCTCGCGGCAGGTTTCACAGACCAGCACGCATTTGTCCTCACTGCCATCTGAATCCGGCGGGACCTCATACAGGCCAAGGTTCTCCGTGGCGCCACACAATTCACATTTCGATGCACTGCGCTCATGCAGCGCTTTTTCAATACTCATCATGCCCACCCGGTATGTTTGTCAATCCACTTCAGACTGATCCAGTACCACAAGGTAATGGGTACCATCAACGCAAACCAGTCCCAGTCATCGATCAGGAACAGGCTGGCAACCCAGTCATGATCAGCAAAATAGCCCGACCAGGGAATACAATAGAGTGAGAAAATAATGCAGGACCAGATCAGTAACATGGCCCCCCGACGCGATGAGATACTTGAAAATGCAAGATAGACCCAGATGGGCATATTGTCCGTCTTTTCCACGCTTCTGATTCCCCGATTGTTATCTTTTCAAAATTCATACTAGACCCATAAAACGACCACAAACGCCAGCCCAGCCCTGCGGCCAGAAAGCCATTATACAGACCCTGATTCATGGCAAGAACCTTTGAGGACCTTGCTACCTCCCGGCTATGCCCAAAAACCCGCAAACCCAGCGGTTTATCCCAGAAAAACATTTCCAGCATGAGGAAATAAACGTCATTCTGCCTCCAGGGTTAAATGTTGTACTACTGCATATAGGCATAGCCAGCATGTTGCAGCCTGACAATCTCGGCATCAGCCATTGGCACCATCTTCACGAAACCGTGTATATCATCCGGCTCGTAGTTCAACAGCTTCGCCGCTGCGCGACACATTCTAAACTCTATCGTCGTTCCCACTGTCAGGCTCTGTGCACGACGCATAATGTCCCTGTATTTCGCGTATTCGTCAATGGCGAAAAACGGGATTGCGCTACCGTGAATCACCACAATGATCGAACCTTCCATGGGATCTGAACCCTGGAGCTTGTACAGGTAACTCACCCGGTCCAGCACACTGACAAGGTCTCGCACATCACCCGATCGTACGTCATATAAAGCCTTTTCGGGCGCGTACTTGATATCGAGCGAGCTCGCGCTTCCCCAGGGGGCCTCGCCCGCCCAGGACAGAGACCAGCACCCGAACAACAGGCATGATGCCAGTGTGAGTTGTACAATTTTCATTCTCTCAACTCCTGTATAGATGAAGTCACTGTGTTTTACTGTTGTATATCTCTCTGAGCAATTCAATTCTCTGTCGATTCACACCAAAATCGCTATGACCCACCCTGGATGCGGAACGTACATGGATAAGTTTCCGGTTGGCATCCACCCTTATCTCAACATCATCCACAAAACCAAAAAGGGTTGATGAAAAGGTTGCAGCCAGATAATGGCTGCTTTGAGACTGAATTTTACCACCAAGATTCTCAATAGCCTTGCCCAGTACCTGGAAGGCATCGGAGACCGTGTGATGACGAATAACAATCGGGTCAACGTAATGACGAGCATCGTCTTTATACTCGCTACAGACACAATTCGGCGAGTTCGGACATTTTGCCAGGCGGCCGTCGGCCAGTCCCGGCGCTTTCCCGTCACGGGAAGTGGTGGCAAGAAAAAAGAACGCGATAACCAGCGCGACAACTAACCCGGCGAAGATAATCAATACGGTTTTCATTTAAACCCGCAAGGCACGCGCTATCCGCTCGCGTTGCGCCGGATCAACACCGGCCTCATCGGCATAGTGTTTCCAGTTTTCTACAACACACCTGACCTCGGCCACTATTTTCTCCGCACGCCCCCGCTTCATCGACGCGGAACGGGCGCAGGCGTTTAGATCTTCCTGTGTAAAGTTGTCACGTTTGCCGTTCACCGTCATTTGGTGACGGGCCGTCCAGTTGCCCGACGGATTATAGCTGTAGGTCATATCGAAGGCCGGCGACAAGGACCACTGTCCGGACTTGTCCATGAGAAAAGCAATATTCTTCACGTGATCGTCCTGGTTGCGCGCCATCACGTTGAACACCATACGACGAAACTGTTCCTCGATAGTGCGCATTGGCAAACCCAGTTGCCGAATCACCATCAAGGCCTGTTCATAACTATAGGCACCTGCCAGGTTGAAGTCATAATGCGCCAGCGCACACAGTGACTGCATATGCAGCTTTTCTCCACCGGCAAGACGGTCAAAACGCCGTGTCATAAAATGTCGCCGGCCGTTTTCCTCGAACAGGCGGCACTCGCTGATCTCGATCCCGCAATCCCTGGCCATCAGGTAATAGGCGTACTCGATTACACCATAACCCTGCGGGTCTTCGAGCTCCTTGTCACGGTTTCCCGCAACGCCGTCAAACTTCAGCAACCAGTATTCAAAGCCCTCACCTGCCGGCACCTGGCCGGAACGCACTTCGTTAGTCGACGGGTTCCAGGCGATCACCGCCTTGGCGCGCGCGCCGCCAGCCGAAGTCCCCACCCGCAGGATATCATTGAGTGCCTGCCCATGGCTGTCATCCGCAAACGATACCCGCAGATGATTGCGATGCGACAACACCTCCGAGGCCAGATCAACAAGCCGGTTGATCTGTATCTGCTTTGCCTTGCGCGTCTTCGGCCCAAGCGCGGGCGAGAACTCCAGTGCGCCCATGCCCCGGTCCCCGGTATAACACAGCCGTTCCACCGCATTGAAGGATTCCGGCGAACGCCCCTGTGTGGCCAGCCAGGCATTGATCAGCGCATTACCAAACTTGTCCGGCAACGCATCCGCCAACATACTGGGCAAACCGTAGAAAGTTTGCCGGGACAGATCGGGGAAACGGTAGATGCGCGTCGAGAGCGGCAGCGTGATCGGGGACACCTCGATACCGCTTTGCGTAAAGGCCAGATCGTATTCAAACGCCGCCACGTCATCACCATCTGCCAGCGAGACCGCGCCGATGGTACGACCCCACAGCCTGACTTCGGCCAGTGTCGTCACGGTTCTTCACCCCATGACCAGGGTTTGTCTGACGGTTCTGAACGACCGCGCTTCGAGGCCCGCTGTCGGAGCTTGCCCTTTCGCTTCAACAACTCCATCGGTCCTGGCGCGGCTTCCGGCATCAGATTTTCCAGCCCGGGCAACAGATCCAGCACCCGGAAAAGCCGGATCATGCTCGACATTTGCGCCGAATGCCCGGCCTCGATCCGTTCCAGCGTTCGCTTGGCCACACCGGCCTGCTCCGCCACCTCGGCCTGGGTCAATTGCAGGTCAAGCCGGCGTCGCGCCAGACGTTCACCGATTTCGGCCAGAATGGCATCATCCGCAAGGAGGTTAGTTATCTTCATAATCGCCTAAAATTACGAGTTAACAGGTAATATCTAAACATCTCGACATATTTAGCGACTTATAGTCCTTAGTTACAGAGATGTCAAGGCGTCAGATATTACGATTAATAGCTATTAACATATTTAACTCGTAATCATTTACGAAATAAAGGATCGTCATACCGGCGAAGGCCGGTATCCAGCGCATTGAAACCACTGGATTCTGGCATACGCCAGAATGACGAAACTTCGCCAGAATGACGGAAAACGCATTAATCAGAGCTTTCTCATTGCCCCATTTATTGATACGTTGTCATTTGTAAGCGATCTGCATGCATTATTAGAATTTCAGAATATTCAATAGTTTCTTTGTTGATTTACCCAATCATAAACTTTATGCATACTTAGAATTAGTCTAGATAAATAATAGGCTAAACAACTGTTCCGTATTGTTTTTCATTCAGGAGGAATGCTTTGGATAGAAGAAATTTTCTGAAATTTAGCAGCGCAGGGATGGCAAGTGCATTACTGGGAACTACGAGCCTGATTGCATGGACACCTCGCGCACATTCCGCAACCATAACCCAAACCTTTTATATCACCGAAGGCTTCATCACCCAGCCGGATGGAGTGGATGTTTACTTCAAAGGCTTTAGTCCTGATAGCAACAGCCTGACCGTTCCAGGCGCACAAATGATTGTGCAGGAAGGCGACACCGTCGATATCACCATTGAAAACACCCTGGGCACCGATCACAGTTTTGTCATTGACGGCCTGGTCGATAGCGGTGTGATTGCCGGTGGCACCAGCAAGACCGTGTCATTTACTGCCGATAAAGCTGGCTCCTTCATGTTCTACGATAATCTGAATGCCCCCTATAATCGGCTGGTGGGTATGCACGGTGGGTTTGCGGTGATGCCACAAGGCAGCAGCAACGAGTTATACACGGGCAGCCCGACCTTTGTGCAACAGTACTCATGGGTGACCAATGATATCGACCCGGTCTGGCATACGGATGTTCAGAACGGGGCGACACCCACCACCGCTTTCACTCCTCGTTATTTTACGATTAACGGTCGCAGCATGCGTGTCCCGGATCATCCTCAATATGCTGACCCCGCTATTGACTCGGGTTATGCCACGGACACCCGCCTGGTTGGTGCCATCGGTGACCGCACCCTGGTGCGCATCCAGAATGCAGGTATATGCATGCATGCCGTGCATTTCCATGCCAACCATGTGGAGTGGCTGGCGCGTAACAACACCAAACGCGCCGATGTCTGGGAAAAGGATACGATCCTGTTACCCAACAACAAAGGCTCACTGGATGTCATTTATCCCTTCGATGCTCCGCCTGATGCCCACCCTGCGGTAAGTACAGGTGAATTTCCGATGCACTTCCATGACGAAATGACCCAGACCGCCGGCGGCGGCTATTACCAGTTTGGTCTTGCCACGACTATCGAATTTAAAGCGTAATGCTTGGGGATTAAGGGAAAGATTATGACAGATACCGCAAATCACGCTTGCTACACCTATCCGGATTCTCCAGCTACTCCCGGCGAAGTGACACCTGATGTCAGTTTTGATCGTTCTATCTACATGAATGGTTCCATCACCATGGACGATGGTGTGGATGTCGAAATCTGGGGCTTTACCGATGGCATGATGGGGGCCACAGAGTTCCCGTCAGCCGCTATTCGTGTCACTGAAGGCCAGGTCGTACACACCAACCTGAGTAACAATGGCAATATGTGGCTGCACACCATCCACCATCACGGTATTGAACCGAGCCAGGAAAATGATGGCGTGGGTCATTATTCGTTTGACGTGGATAATAATTACACGTACCAGTGGAAAGCTACTCATGCCGGCACCTATTTCTATCACTGCCACACCAATACTGTGCTGCATGCGGAAATGGGTATGTACGGCGCACTCATTATCGATCCACCTGAAGGCCCCGGCACCCTCTATTCCGGTGGTCCCACCTATGACGTAGAGGCAGTCTGGGCCTGCGATGAGATAGATTCATCCTGGCACACTCTGGACTGGAATGCGGGCACCTGTGGTGAAGACGTGGGTTTAAACAGCCTGAATCCTGATTACTTCATTATCACCGGTGTCGATGGCGCAGAATCGGCACTGACCGATCCCGCTGTCGCTGTTAGCATGAATGTCGGGCAAAAATTGCTGGTGCGGTACATTTGTGCCGGCTATCTGCCACAGCGCATCAACTTTGGCGGACTCACGGCAACGGTGCATATTTCAGATGGCCGCGTCTTGCCGAATCCGGTCGAAGTGACCGAAATCGAGGCCTGTTCAGCCGAGCGATATGACTGCATCTTTGAGCCCACCACAGCAGGTACTTATGATGTAACAGTCGACTTTCTTGATTGGGTATCAGGGGATGTCGTTGGTACTGCACGTACGCGTATTACTGTCACCTGACAATACCCGGCGTTAAATCCAGGCCAGCGATTAAGGGGGGATATATTCCCCCCTTTTTTTCAGGGCAAACCGCCGACCCGCTCACATTTACTCCTCAGGCCTTGTAGCCTATAGTTTTTCCATGCCCCTTATCACGTTCTCCTGCGGTGCAAGTCATGGCGGATTTACTGGTCGTTGTACACCTTGCTTTTATCCTTTTTGTGATGCTCGGTGGATTACTTGTCCTGA
This sequence comes from uncultured Thiohalobacter sp., assembly GCA_964469575.1. Taxonomy (GTDB): domain Bacteria; phylum Pseudomonadota; class Gammaproteobacteria; order DSM-19610; family DSM-19610; genus Thiogranum. The sequence continues at coordinate 9,473 of CAYYAP010000035.1, read as the reverse complement.
AGTGGCGTTGGGTCATGCTGATTCATCTGCCTTCGGCAGTTTGGGGCACCCTCCTCGAGTTTCAGGGCTGGGTATGTCCGCTGACGCCGCTGGAGCAGAAGTTCAGGGTCGCGGCAGGTGAAGCAGACTACAGCGGCGGGTTTTTTCAGCATTACCTGTTACCGGTGCTATACCCGGATGCGCTAACCCACGATATGCAATTTGTCCTGGGTATATCCGTTGTTGTTATCAATTTACTTGTGTATGGCTGGATTGCTATCTATCTTTACCGCAGAAGCCGAGGCGGCAATCGCACCACCCGTCAAAAATAGACTGAATACCCCAACCCCACACCCGCACAAGCGCCAATCACAGACACAACACCCATCTTGTACCTGAACAGTGCCACAAATGCCGGTTAACGGCGCAGTAAATTTCACATCACCGCGCGTGGCCTCAACTGCCGGGCCGCAAATCAGGATAAACAGGAACGAGGGAAGAAAGGTAAACAGGGTGGCGACACTCGCGCCGGCAGCACAAACATCACCCCGGCGACAATACCGCCCCACACCCCGTGCATCAGCCAGCCGATATAGGTCGCCAGTTGCTGCGCCTCCGGCCCCGGCAGCACCATGGTGTAATTCAGCGCATGCAGAAAACGATGCTCGGAAATCCAGCGCCGTTTCTCGACCAGCTCCTGGTGCATCATGCTGATCTGTCCGGCAGGCCCACCGAAACTGATGAAGCCGAGTTTTAACCAGTAGAGGAAGGCTTCGGTGAAGGAGGTGGGGTTTGGGGTCATTGCCAGTGCTCCAACCAACGCTGATACTCTGCCGGCCGCAAACGGTAGCGCGCAATATTACCCTCGTGAAGGCCCATCATTTCTGTTTCCACGACCTCTATAAAGCGTGCCCGGTCTTCCTGTGATATGCCCTCCATGGCACGCTGCCTGATAAAGGCGGCGGCTGTTTTTTTATCCAGCTTCCCGCGAACGATCCCGGCGACAATCTCAGCCACCAGAGTGCGGTAGCGTAGACGAAACGGGTCCGGCTCCCCCAGTGACTGGCGTACCGCTGCATAACGCGCGCACGAACGTTCATAGGCCCAGACAAACACATCGCGCAACAACTCAATACGATTGCGTTCATACACACCCAGTATCCCGTCAATATAGGCCCGATCAGGAACATCAACAAAAGAAAGGGGACTCAGATTTCCCCGGATAAGCGGTATATTTGCCGCCAGACGCGAAACACGCTTGTTCACATCCTCAAAAGGTTGCAAGTATGCGAGGTGCACCATGGCGAAGAAAGCCTGTTCAAACGGATCGGAAATCGCAGTGGCAGTATCGAGAATTTCCTGAAAACATTCATTGATCAATTGCGGCACTTCCAGGGGATGATAGACCGTACCGTCGACTCCTACCGCAATCGTGCGCAAGCGTCCGCAGGCCTGTGGGTCGGGGAGCAGGTTATCTGACAGCAAGGCATGCAAATTAAGGATGGTATAGCGATTAAAGCCGACCTCCCCCGCCTGCTCGACCAAAAGCTCAATAGCGGCCTTGTGGTTCAGAATCATCTGCGATTCCAGTGCATTCTTACCCTCGGCAACCTCGCCCAGTTCCAGCAAACGCTCGGTTTCGAGTAGTGAGTAGGTATTGCCTTCCAGACGGCTGGAATTCCAGGAGAGATCGATCAACAAGCGGCTGTAGATCTTGCGCGCATAGGTTCCCGCCGGACGCTGGCCACCCGGCGAACGCCCCATGTCGAGAAGACGCTGGCGTGTTTCCAGCGGAAGGTAGAAGGTTTCGTTGGGCCGGTAGTCATCGAGAAAAGCCCGGTTGTATCCGACCGGGTTGCGGTTCTGCATCGGCTCCCGGACAGCCTGTTTGATGGCCTCACCCTCGGGGGAAACCGGGACATAGACTTCGCCACGCCCTTCCAACCTGTCACCAACCGAAACTTGATGCGCCTCACCGTTGATAACAGGTAACCGATAGCGACGCCCCTTGCCATGGCCCTCGGCGACCAGTCTTTTCTGCTCGACCAGCAATGCCAGGCGGCGCTGCAGCATACGGGGCGGAAGGTCGAACTCAAGACTGTCACGAATGGTTCTGACGGGCACCGCCTCAGCGTGGGCCGCCACGATCGCAACAATGGCCACAAGCTCTTGTTCGGGTATCTTTTTAGGCATGCGTCAGATTATATGTCGTAAAAAGAGTTTTCGCGACATATAAAACATTTATTTGTCGTGAAATACCCTTAAACGTCGCAAAACCGGTAAGTGGGCCTTCCTACTCAGCCCGCCTTTTTGAGCCCTTCACGAAGGATTCGTCTCAGGGTCTTTGCATCCACTACCGCCTACGCCTCTTTATTTTCAAGTTACTGACAAACTGACACTCAATAGCCTGCCTAATCCACCGCCGCCCAGATATACCAACTCGCCACCGTCCGGTAAGGCCGCCACGCTTCCGCCAGTTCAAGGTACACATCATGCGCCACACCCTCATCCAGCCCCCAATGCACCCGCATGGACTTCCGCAACGCAAGATCCCCCACCGGCAGCACATCCATCCTGCCCAGTGAAAACATCAACAACATCTCGGCCGTCCACTGCCCGATACCGGGTAGATCCATCAGCATCTCCGCCACGCGTTCATCATCCAGCGTATCGAGACAATGCAGATCCAGTTCCTCCTGGCGAACCCGGCGCGCGATTTCGCGGATGTAACGAATCTTCGCCCCGCTCAAACCGCAACGTCGCAAGGTGGTTTCGCGCACGCGGTAAAAGTGTTCGGGATGAAACACGTCGCTGCCAAAGTGTTTGAGCAGGCGCCCCTCGATACTGCGCGCGGCCTTGACGGAGAGTTGCTGGTTGACGATGGCCCACACCAGGGTGTGAAAGCGCGGGTGCGGGTCGCGTTGCAGGGTGCAGGGGCCGCGCTGTTCGATCATCCGGGCGAGGACCGGGTCGGTTCTGGCCAGGTAGCGTTCGGCCCGGCGCAGTGCTTTTTTCACAAGTGGTGCAGCCCCATGGACAAGACGGCGTAGGTGACGATAGCCATGCCAGCGGCGGCGATGGCGGCCTGGCGTTTCCAGCCGAACAGCAACACGATCACCACCACGGTCCAGCCCATGAGCAATGGCCAGTACTGGATTTCACCGTTCATGTTTTCTGCTCTTCCTGTTCCAGCAGTTTGATAAGGTCTTTTTCAGATAATACCGGCACGTTGAGTCTCTTTGCCTTGTCAAGTTTGGAACCGGGTTTTTTACCGGCGATGACAGCGCTGGTTTTGGCCGACACGCTGCCGGACACCTTGGCGCCCAGCGCCTGCAGGCGCGCCTTGGCATCGTTGCGTTTCAGTTTATCCAGTGTGCCGGTCAGGACGTAGGTTTTGCCTTGCAGAGGTTGTGCGGCAGCAGCCTCCTGCAATGGCCAGATGATGCCGGCTTTCAGCAGTTTGTCGATTACTTCGCGGTTGTGCAACTGTTTGAAGAACTGCACGATGTGTCCGGCCACCACGGGGCCGATATCGGGAATAGCTTCCAGTTCTTCCTGTGTGGCTGTTGCCAGTCGGTCGATGTCGGCCTGTACACGCCTGTTGTCAGACAGGCCTTTCGTGCTGCTGGCGCCGAAGGCCCTGGCCAGTGCGCGCGCCGTCACTTCACCAACTTCGCGGATGCCCAGCGCAAACAGGAAGCGTTCCAGCGTGGTCTGCTTACTGGCTTCCAGCGCGGCGACCAGGTTCTCGGTGGACTTGATGCCCATACGTTCCAGCCCGTACAGGGTTTCTATATCCAGGCGGTACAGGTCGGCAACATCGTTCACCAGGCCTTCATCGACGAGTTGTTCCACCAGTTTGTCGCCAAGGCCTTCGATGTCCATGGCGCGCCGCGAGGCGAAATGTTTGATGGCCTCCTTGCGCTGCGCTTCGCAGAACAGGCCGCCGGTGCAGCGCGCCACGGCTTCGCCTTCCACGCGTTCGATGTCGGAACCGCATACCGGGCAGCGGGTGGGCATGACGAATAGCCGGGCATTGCCCGGACGTCGCTCCTTGACCACCGAGACCACTTCGGGGATCACGTCGCCGGCGCGGCGCACGATCACGGTATCGCCGATATGCACATCCTTGCGGCGGATTTCATCTTCGTTGTGCAGGGTGGCGTTGGTGACGGTAACGCCGCCAACGAACACCGGTTCCAGGCGCGCCACCGGAGTGATGGCGCCGGTGCGCCCGACCTGCACGTCGATGTCGAGTACGGTGGTAAGTTCTTCCTGCGCGGGAAATTTGCGCGCAATGGCCCAGCGCGGTGCGCGGGCGACGAAGCCCAGGGCTTGCTGCTGGTCGAGTCGATCGACCTTGAACACGACACCGTCAATATCAAAGGGCAGTGTGTCGCGCGCCTGTTGCATGCTGTTGTAGTAGTCAATGCAACCGTCAAGGCCGCGCACGGTAGCGATGCCTTTATAGACACGCAGCCCCCAGTCGCGCAAGCGAGCGAGGATGGCGCTGTGCCGGTCCGGCAGTTCACCCTTCTCCATCAGGCCGATGCCGTAACAGAACATTTCCAGGGGACGCTGCGCGGTCACTTTGGGGTCAAGCTGGCGCAGTGAACCCGCAGCGGCGTTGCGCGGGTTGACGAAGGGTTTGTTGCCTTCCGCCACCTGGCGTTCGTTGAGTAAGCGGAACCCCTCGTGCGGCATGATGACTTCACCACGCACTTCCAGCCGTTCCGGAAAGTCGGTGCCTAACAGGTGCAGCGGGATGGACTGGATAGTCCGCACGTTCTGGGTCACGTCCTCGCCGCTGCTGCCATCACCGCGGGTAGCGCCACGCCGGAGGATACCGTTTTCGTATAACAGGCTAATGGCAAGACCATCCAGCTTGGGTTCGGCGGCATATTCAACGACATCAATTTCAAGACGCTCCCGCACGCGACGGTCAAACTCCGCCAGTTCCTCGTTATCGAACGCATTGTCCAGCGACAGCATGGGAACTTCATGGCGAACTTCATCGAAACCATCCAGCGGTTTGTCGCCGACGCGTTGTGTCGGCGAAGCGGGTGTGATCAGTTCCGGGTGTTCTTCTTCCAGCGTCTGCAGTTCACGCAACAGACGGTCGTACTCGGCATCCGGGATTTGTGGATCGTCGAGCACATAGTAACGGTAGTTGTGGTAGCGAATCTGTTCGCGTAGCGCTTCGACGTGTTTTTCAACGTTCAAGACCATTTTCCGTTCGGGTCAGGACGCTGCGATGCGTGAATGAGCCTGTGATTCGGCGATCTGTTCACGGACCTGCATCAGCGCCTGGTGGGTCAGCAATTTGTGTTTTTCGTCGCGCAGTTCGCCGGCCAGTTCCACGGCAAGACGTTCGGCGGTGTTGACGAAATCATCAAACGCGTCCAGCGCACCGATAGCGCAGGGCAGTTGCAGGAACAGGGTGACGCCGGGCGTGGTGAACGCGGGCATGTCGCGCGGAAAGGTACCGGGCTTGACCAGGTTGGCAACACCGAACACGGCGATGTCGTGGCCACCCTGCTCCAGGTGACGTTCGAAGATCCCTTTTTTGCCATGTATCAGCGCGTTGTTGGCAAAGGCCTTAAGGAGTTTGTCACCGTCGAACGGCTCGTCATCTTCGGCGATGACCGAAATGACATAGATCTGTTCACCGGGACTGGCCGGCGTGGACGCAGCATTCCCGGCTTCAAGCGGGTCCTGCCAGTCGGGATCCTGATCGCGTTCTGCCACCAGCACCCCCATACGCGCCAGTTCCTGGTCGATATCGGCGGAATCCGCATCGCCATGTCCTGCACGCGCCGAGTTACGTTTCGCCCGGCGCGCCGGGCGCTGCTGGAATCGTGTCCAGAGATAGACGCCGCCGATGAACGCGGCGCCGGTGACTAACAGGATGGTGCGCAGATCATCCATGCCGGGCTAGCGCTCTATACCGCCGCGAGTTGCACGGCCTCGTCGACATCCACAGATACCAGGCGCGAGACACCCGGTTCGTGCATGGTGACGCCGGTCAGTCGGTGGGCAAGATCCATGGTGATCTTGTTGTGGGTAATGAACACGAACTGCACACGCTCGGACATTTCTTTCACCATGTCGCAGAAGCGGCCAACGTTGGCGTCGTCGAGCGGTGCGTCGACCTCGTCGAGCATACAGAACGGCGACGGGTTGAGTTCAAAAATGGAAAACACCAACGCCACAGCGGTGAGCGCCTTTTCACCACCGGACAGCAGGTGGATGGTGCTGTTGCGCTTGCCCGGCGGGCGCGCCATGATGGTTACACCGGTATCGAGCAGGTCTTCGCCGGTCAGTTCCAGGTAAGCGTGGCCACCACCGAACAGGCGCGGGAACATGGCCTGCAGGCCGCTGTTGACCTTATCGAAGGTCTCCTTGAAGCGGGTGCGTGTCTCGCGGTCGATTTTGCGGATGGCGTTTTCCAGCGTTTCCAGCGCGTTGGTAACGTCCTCGTGCTGGGCATCAAGATATTTCTTGCGCTCGGACTGTTCCTCGTATTCCTCGATGGCGGCGAGGTTGATGGGGCCAAGCCGGCTAATGCGGTTGGCCAGTGCCTCGGTCTCGGTTTCCCAGGCCTCCAGCGCGGCGTCTTCAGGCATGTCCTCGACCAGTTGCGCCAGCTCGAAACCGCTTTCGGCAACCTGTTCCAGCAGGGTCTCACCGCGCACCTTGATCTCCTGCCAGTGGAGTTTTTCCTGGCCGAGGCGGTCTCGCAGTTGCTCGGCCTGCTGTTCTTTCTGGTGGCGTTTCTGTTCGTCCTCGCGCAGCCGGTGCTCAACGGCTTCCAGTGTGCGGCGGCGGTCGGCAAGTTCGTTTTCCACTTCGTGGCGCTGCCTGAGGCTGACTTCGAGCTCCTCTTCCAGCTTTTGCAACGGCGCCTCGCCATCAGACAGTGACTGGCGCAGGTCCTCGCGACGCTGCTGCAGATGACCCTGCTGGCCGCGCATGCGTTCGAGGTTCTGCTGTGTGGTTTCCTGCTCGGTGTGCATGGACTGGTACTTGAGCTCCAGCTCATGCGCCTGGTCGCGGTCACTCTGTGCTTTTCGGCGCGCTTCGTCGAGCGCGTTGCGCAGCTGGTCGCGTTGACTGGAACGCTGTTCACGTTCGTCGGTCAGCGTGTCGATGGCCGACAGGGCCTCGTGCAGACGGGCGCGCGCCTGGTCGGCGGCCTGGGTATCTTCACCAAGCTGGCTGGCGATCTCGCCGGCTTCCTGCTGCAGGGCTTCGTTACGCCGGTGGATCTGTTCCAGGCGAGTGCGACGAGCGTCGAACTGGGCACGTGCGTCACTGAAATCACGGTGAGCGCGGTTGGCCTCAACCTGCATTTCCTCGCGCTGCGCCTCGGCGTTCTGAAGCTCGCTGCGACCGCTTTCCAGTGCCGATTCAAGCCGGGCTATAAGCTCCAGTCTTTCATTAAATTGTTCCTGTAAGTTATTGATTTCTTTCTCGCGCTCCAGCACACCGGATTTACCATCGGCGTCGCGGGCAACACGCAGCCAGCCCGGACCGACCCAGATACCGTCACGCGTCACCACGGATTCGTGCGCCGCCAGGCGGGGGCGCAACTGCAAGGCTTCACCCAGATTGTCGGCCGTGTAAACACCGGCCAGCAGGCCGTTCAATGACCAGGGGGCACGGACTTTCTGTGTCAGCAGGACACCGGCACCGCCAGCCTCTTCCGCCACACCGGCGCCCGTTTCAACCAGCGACAACGCGCCCTGACTGATGTCCGCCAGGGTGTCGGCCAGCGCATCACCGTCCTCGACACACACCGCTTCGAGATAGAAGCCCAGTGCGGTTTCCACGGCGCGTTCCCAACCACTGTCCACGTCCAGCTGCTTGGCGAGGCGCGGTGCCTCATTCAGCCCCTGTGCGTCCAGCCAGTGCTTGATTTCGCCTTCGTTCTCACCCAGCGCTGCCTGCTGCAGCGCCTGCAGGGATGACAAACGTCCGCGGATAGCCTGCTGCTCACCCTGCGCCTGGTTGAGTTCGCGCTGCTGGTTACGGGTACTCTCGCGCAGCGCGTCGATACGGGTACGCAGGGCTTCAAGCTGTTCCTGCAAGCCGCTAGCCGCCTGCTGGCGTTCGGCCGCCTGTTTTTCCAGCTCGGCAATTTCCCGTTCCAGCGCCTGGCTGTCGAGTTGTTTCTGCTCCTGCTCGATACGTTCGCGACGCTGCATCAGCTGGTTAAGCTGGCGTTCCAGATGATCGATGCGGGTGCGTTCAACCTGGGCGGTCTGGGTGGTCTCATTGGCGCGGACGTTAAAGGCGTCCCATTCACTCTGCCAGGCGCGCATCTGTTGCTCGGCGCGCTCGCGCTGCTCGCGTGAGGCATCGGCACGGCTGCGCGCCTGTTCACGGGCCGGGGCATTTTCCGCCAGGTCTTTTGCCAGCTGCTCCAGTCGCTGACCATCGACCTTGATGTGCGCCTGCACCTCATTCCATGCCTGCTCGGTTTTCTCCAGCTCTTCCTGCTGGGTACGCCGGGTTTCCTTGCCGTGCTGGATGGCCTGCTCGATACGCGCCACTTCGGCGCCCAGTTCGTAAAAGCGGCCCTGCACTTCATTGAAACTGTCGGTGGCCTCAATGTGTTCCTCGCGACCCTTCTCCAGGTCAGCCTCGACAGCGCGCAGCTCGGCCATCACCGCTTCCAACGCCGTCTCGTTCTCCTGGATACGCTGGCGACGGTCGGCGCTTTCTTCATGCAACGCCTGGTAGCGCAGCGTCAACAGCTCGGCCTTGACCCGGCGCTCCTGCTCGCGCAGTGTTTTAAACCGTTCGGCACTGCGGGCCTGGCGCTTTAACTTCTCAAGTTGTTTCTCAATTTCATCACGTAAGTCATCTAAACGTGAGAGGTTTTCCTTCGTATGTCTGATACGATTTTCAGTTTCCCGGCGGCGTTCCTTGTACTTGGAAATACCGGCGGCCTCTTCCAGGAAGTTACGCAGGTCTTCCGGTCTGGCCTCGATCAGACGCGAGATGGTGCCCTGTTCGATGATCGAATAGCTGCGCGGTCCGAGGCCGGTACCGAGGAAAATATCGGTAATATCTCGGCGGCGGCAGCGCGTGCCGTTGAGGAAGTATGCCGACTGGCCGTCACGTGTCACCTGGCGCCGCAGGGAGATTTCATTGTAGTTGGCGTACTGGCCACCCAGGGCGCCCTCGGCATTATCGAACACCAGTTCGACCGACGCCTGCGCCACCGGCTTGCGCGCGGACGAACCGTTGAAGATAACGTCGGCCATGGAGTCGCCACGCAGGTGCTTGGCGGAGCTTTCGCCCATGACCCAGCGCACCGCATCAATAACGTTGGATTTGCCACACCCGTTCGGCCCCACCACACCCGTCAGCTCGGACGGAAAATGCACGGTAGTCGGGTCAACGAAGGATTTAAAACCGGAGAGTTTAAGCTTGCTTAATCGCATGGCCGAACTGTACCGATACCCGCTATGTCTGACAAGGTTGAC
>CAYYAP010000034.1:0-20401 GCA_964469575.1 uncultured Thiohalobacter sp. | reverse complement strand
ACGATGGGCTATTGCGTTTCATGCCATGCTACATTTCGGCAATAAAACCATTAACCTAAAAGGCAATCGAAAGCTGTAGCGCGAATTGGTCACTGTGGCGGAGCGGGTTATCGGCGCCATCCGTGACAAAGTTGCGCTTGAAACGGCTGTGTAAATAATCAAACGTCAGACTGCCATATTGACCAGCCCGGAAACTGATCGAGGCGCCATAACGCAAGTATGGGGCATCCTCAAGTTCATGACTCCCCTCCAGACGCAACGCCCAGTCAAAATGGGGACTCAGGAAATTGGCGAACTCAAGGTTCCAGGCGAATGGCTGATTCCTGTCATCCGCGAGTTCACGAAACTCTCGTGTCGCGCCCAGGAACTCTCCCGTCACCTCAAAATGATCCGAGGTCCACAGCATATAACCGCTCACACCGGGTACCCGCCGTTTATAGCGATTGTGTGTATCGCTCAACAGGTCACCGGCGGCATCAGCCAGATCGGACTGGTAACTGACACCAAACGACACGGAATCCCCCGACCAGGCATTCATGCCCAGCGCCCAGTCCAGCCTTGAACCGTTATTATTGACGCCCTGGGCCTGTCCCTGGTAGGCCGCGAGAGACAGCTCTGCACGATCCTCGACATCATAAGTCAGCGTAGTGGCCACATCACGCGTTTCGCCGAACTCCAGCATTGGCCCGCTGGCGAAATGGCTGTAGAAAACACCAAAAGGCAGGTACTGACGCCCGTAGGCCAGTTCCCAGGCATTGTGTTCCAGCGAAAGTATGGATTCGTCAACTTCCATCCGGTCGGTATCCGTATCGTAGTCCAGAACAAACTCACCCTTGGCGAAGGACCAGGGCGTAACACTCGCATTCAACTGAATATTCGCCGACGTTTCGCGGTTTGACCGGTCTGGATGGCGATTGCTGAAACGGAACCGGTCGGAATCCCACTCGAATTCCGCCAGGCCACCGGCGGTCAACCAGGGCGTCAGCTGGTGATTCAGGCCGGCTTCGCGCTGTTCGGAACGTGTGCTATACAGGCGCACCGGGTCACCATCTGTCATATCAGTGCTATCCGCTTTTACCGGGGAAGCTATACTCAGGCACACACAGACCTCGATGCAGATCGAAGTTACGCGAGAATTTGCATGTATTTTCCTGCGGATAAGAGAAAAAATGCGGGGACCTTTGTGACTATGCATTTATCTGTCGCGCAGAGTGTAAAAGAATACCGACACATTACCAAACGGTAATGCCATTCATGATGCCTGCGGTTATCATTGCTGCTCTATGCATATCCTGTTAATTGAAGACGATAGCGAAGCGGCCAACTACCTGCTTAAGGGTCTGAACGAAAGCGGCCATAGTATCGATCACGCACTAAACGGTGAGGATGGATTACACCTGGCGCTGAGTGGAAATTATGACGTCATGATCGTGGATCGCATGCTGCCGCAACGCAATGGCCTGTCAGTCATCAAGATGTTGCGTGCAGGCGGGAATACTACACCGGCACTGGTTCTATCCGCGCTTGGGGAGGTGGATGACCGGGTTGACGGTCTGCAAGCCGGTGGAGACGACTACCTGGTCAAGCCCTACGCTTTCAGCGAACTGCTGGCGCGCCTTGCTGCATTGGTCCGGCGTGTCGGGCCAGTCAATCCCGAAACGCATCTGCAGGTTGCGGATCTTGATATGGATCTCGGTGCCTACCGGGTAACACGTGCTGGCAAGCAGATCCGCCTGCAGTCCCGCGAGCGACGCCTGCTGGAATATCTCATGCGTCACCAGGGACAGGTGGTCACACGCACCATGTTGCTGGAACAGGTATGGGACTATCATTTTGACCCTCAGACCAATGTCGTCGATGTTCATATCAGCCGCCTGCGAACAAAGATCGACAAGGACTTTGATATACCCCTGCTGCATACCATTCGCGGCGTAGGATACAAGCTCAGTGAAACCCCCTGAAATCAAGCGTCTGTTCAGAACCAGCGCCGTGCGTATCTCCCTGTGGTACGCCTGCCTTTATAGTGTTCTCGCGGGTACGGCACTGGGCGGCTATTACTGGGCAACCAGCCACTATGTCGACGCCCAGTTACGCACGGGGTTGCATGATGACTTCATCAACCTTCGCGATATAGCGAAAACACACGGGTTTACTGTCCTGAAGCAGGAGGTTGCCGCCAGGAGTCGTGTTGATGGAAATGACGGGCGTTACTATTTGCTGACAGACAAAACGCTCCACAAGGTCGCCGGAAATCTGAAGGGATGGCCGGAGGAGGAAGACGACCAGGTGCCGCTGGATGAAACGGTACATGCAGCCTGGATCGACGATGACCTGAATCCCGCTGCCGATGATGAAGATGCCTACTGGCCGGTCATCGGCAAGCGTTTTGATAATGGTTCGATCCTGCTTGTCGCGCGTAGCGTGGCACAGGCCGAGGAGATGCAGTTATTCAGTATTTACGCACTCTCAAGCCTGCTTTTCGTCATCGTGGTACTGGCGCTGGCCATGGGTGTGTTCATGGGGCGAACCATCCTGGTACGCATCGACAATATCCGCGCCACCGCAGAAACCATCATGCAGGGCAAGCTGTCACAACGCATCCCCCTGAGCCATCGTAACGATGAGTTCGACGACCTGGCCGAGCGTTTGAACACGATGCTGAACCAGATCGAGCAACTGATGCAGGGCATGCGTGATGTCACCGATAACGTGGCGCACGATCTGCGCAGTCCCCTGACACGTTTGCGTAACCGCCTTGACGTGACCCTGCTGGAGAACCGTTCACCGGAAGAGTACAAGCGCGCTATCGAAGAAGCGATTCACGATACCGAGGAGCTGATGAAGAGCTTCAACGCAATTCTGCAAATTGCGCAAGCCGAGGCCGGCGCCCTGCGCGTGAAGATGGAAGATGTTGACCTTGCCAGTCTGGCTATTCAAGTCGCTGAATTCTATCAACCACTGGCCCAGCAGCGCATGCAACGTATTACTATCCTTGCGAAACGTCCGGTGACAGTCTACGGAAATCGCGACCTGTTATCCCAGGCGCTGAGCAACCTGCTGGATAATGCCATCAAGTACACCCCTGAAGGCGGGCTTATCCAGGTACAGGTGGAACACAGCAAAGACGGGGTGCGTGCGACCGTATCGGACAATGGGCCTGGCATTCCCGCCGCAGATCGCGAACGGGTCCTGCAGCGGTTTGTCCGCCTTGACCAGGCCCGCAGCAGTTCCGGGAATGGTCTGGGTTTAAGCCTGGTGAATGCCATTGCCGGTTTACATGGTGCAGAACTGTCTTTCTCGGACAATGCGCCAGGCCTTGTCGTTAAACTGACATTTACTGATCAATCCACACGCAGGCTGGAGTTAACCTGAAATCCGGCCCCGCACATTGAATCAGTGCAAGACACTCATCCCAAGCAACACCAGAATACCGGTCGTCAGGAGGGCTCCACCCCGTTTCAGTTCGCGGTCCAGGTTACAGTAACTGATACGATCGGTGCCTCCCTTGCCGGACAGCATGACGCGCAGCGCCCTGCGGTCGGGAATCAGACGCGGGGTTGAATTAAGGTAGTCGGCGTACGTCTCTCCAAATATTTTTAAAAGGTGCTTTTCTTCATGGGCAATTGTGCCAACATAAATCACTGACAGCCCGGTCAGCACCAACAGCGCCGCAACCGGCGACTGCGTCATTAACATCACACCCAGCGCTGAAACCAGGTTTCCTGTATACAGCGGATTTCGGACCAGGGAATAGGGTCCCTGGGTAACCAGTTCCCTGTTCTTGTGCCCCCCGATATACAGGCCAGCCCAGATCCTGATGCCTATACCGCTAAGAATCAGTATTGTTCCGGTGACAGCACAGCCAAGCTGTAGATAGAAATTGTCCGCATTGACAGACACGATGCGTATGTCCCTCCACAGAACATACAATCCCAGCATCACGATTGAAGCGACGAGCAGGCGCCGATATTGAAATACCAGCGAGGTAAATTTGTCCTTTGCAGAGGGTTCCGAACTTGCTGAAGTGACTACACTCATATACTTTTTCCCTGGAGTCTGAACACGGAAAGTGTATGAGACGGACATTGCTACAGGCTTTCCTGAACATTACCGATCGGTAATGTTCAGGAAAGCCTGTAAATCCGGAAGATGGAACGGAATTCAATCCCGTTTCACGACTTACGCCGCCAGCGCTCCGTTGCGATATAAATCACCGGTAACAGATTGAGCGTCAGGAGTGTGCCTGCCGTGAGTCCGCCGAACAGCATAATGCCCAGCGGTTGCAGCAGTTTTGTAACATGTTATTTATCAATAAAAACAATTGCTTGACGATATAGTATACTAGAGCTTGGGAATTCAAATACGGGTAAAGCGCAATGGCAACACCAGAAGAAATCTTAAAAGAGGTTATTTCTCTCCGCCCGGTAGATCAAGCCAGGTTGGTCGATCAACTAATGGCATGTTTAGATGCACCTGATCCTGAACTGGATAAACTTTGGGCGGAAGAAGCAGAGTCACGACTGGATGCTTTCAAAAAAGGAAAATTGAAGGCTGTTACATTAGAAAGCGTACTGCTGAAATATAAATGAGAATTGAGTTTCTTGATGAAGCCTAAATCGAGCTGGATGAGGCTATCGAATACTACAACAATGAAGTAGAAGGGCTGGGAGAGCACTTTTTACAAGAAGTCCTGCACGCAATTGATCGTATCGCCAGGTTTCCTGATGCCTGGCACCCACTCTCTAAAAATACACGGAGATGCCAAACCAGACGATTTCCATACGGACTGATTTATACGGCGCTCAAAGATACTATTCTTATTGTTTCTGTATCAAATTTGCATCGGAAGCCAAATCACTGGGAAGATCGAGAAAAATAAGAATTTCCAGCAAGTCATTCATCGACGCCAGCGCTCCGTTGCGATATAAATCACCGGTAACAGATTGAGCGTCAGGAGTGTGCCTGCCGTGAGTCCGCCGAACAGCATGATGCCCAGCGGTTGCAGCAGTTGCGGCCCCTCCCCCAACCCCAGGGCGGCAGGAATCAGGGCCAACAAGGTGGTCAGGTGAGTCAACAACATGGGGCGGGTACGCAGACGCACCGCCTCGCGCACAGCCGCCATGGCATCCAGGCCCTGCCGGCGAAGTTTGCGGGTAAAGGTCAGTAACATAATACCGTTGTTGGTCGCCACACCGATGAGGGTGATAAAACCAATCGCCACGGTAAGGTCAAGGTGTTGTCGGGTAACAAACAGCGCCAGCGCCGCACCCATAAAATCCAGCGGCAGTTTGAACAGCACCACGGCCGGGTCCAGCAGGTTGCCGAGCTGGATAGCGATGATGCCATACACCAGCAACGCCGATGCCAGTAACACCCACAGGACCTGCCCGGCGGTTTTCAACAGCTGACCGTATTCACCCGTATAACCCCACTGGATATCCGGGGGCAGGTGCAGCCGGGTCAGGGCCCGGTCCAGCCGCGGGATCACGGCAAACGGGTTGCCGTCGATTTCGGCCGTCAGCGTCAGCGCGCGCAGGCCGTGCTGGTGTTCGATGGTCGGGTAGCTCGACAGCGTCTCGATGTGGGCAAGCTGTGACAGGGGGATCAGGTGTCCGTCGCTGGCGGGTACCTGTATCTGTCCGAGGGCATTGAGACTGTCGCGGCTGACCCGGGGATAGCGCAGAAACACGGCAACGGGCTGCTGTTCAATGACCACCTGGGTCAGCGTGTCGCCCTGTGTGGCGGTGTGGACCGCCTGCGCCACGGTCCGGGCACTGACATCAAATCGGGCCAGCGCCGTGCGGTCGATGCGTACCCGTACCTGGTCGACCGGCACTTTGGTGTTGTTGACCACGTTGACCAGCCCGTCCACCTGCCGTGCAGCCGCTTCCACCTGCGCCGCACTGGCGTAGAGTTGCTTCAGGTTGGCGCCATACAGGGTGATACCAAATAATGCCGGCAGGCCGGAGAAGGACTCGTCCAGCTTCTCGCTGGTCGGCTCATTGACCCGGCCGATGACACCGGGCATGGCCTCCAGCAGGGCCTCGATACTGGCCTGGAGCTTGCGCACATCACCGGCCTTGCGGTGATCGACACGCACCACCAGCTCACCTTCATTGGGTCCTTCGATGTAAAAACTGGACTGCGGCGAACCGGTGCGACGATAGACCGCCTGCACGCCCGGCAAACCCAGCAATCGGCGTTCCAGTTCGTCGCCCACGCGGTTACTCTCCGTCAGCGAACTGCCCGGCGCCAGGCCATAACTCAACAACAGGCTGTCTTCATCCAGCAACGGCAGCAGGCGCGCCGGGTTAAAGGCCAGCAGGGCCAGGCTTCCCAGCAGCAGTAACCCCGTGATCAGCAGCGTTTTGACCCGGTGCTGCAACAGGCGATCGAGCCAGTACAGATTAAAACGCTCGAAACCCCGCACGATGGCTGCACCCGGTCCCCCGGTGCTGGCCTTGAGTGCCGCCAGTGGTCGCATCCAGTGGGCTGCCGCCAGCGGGATCAGCGTTACCGACAGCAGCAGGGAGAACAGCAGCAGAATACTGAAGCTGATCCCGAAAGGGTGGAACAGGCGACCGGCCAGTCCGCCCACCATCACCAACGGCGTAAACGCCGCAAGTACCGTGAGAGTACCGGCCACATCGGCACCGAGAATTTCCTGCGTGCCGGTGAGTGCCGCCTGGGCGGGCAGCTGACCCAGGTTGCGATGCCGGTCGATATTTTCCAGCACCACGATCGCGTCGTCGGCCACCATGCCAATAGCCACCGTCAAGGCCCCCAGTGTCATCAGGTTGAGCCCCAGACCGAGACCGTTCATCACCCAGAAGGTCGCCAGTACGGTGAGCGGGAAGGTAATCGCAATCACCACGCTGCTGCGATTACGGCCGAGGATAAAGATCACTGCCATGATAGCCAGCAGCGCGCCCATGAGCAGGTTGTTGCGCATGTTGCGGTAAGCCAGACCGATAATTTCGGCCTGGTCATAGAACTTGTCCAGTTGCGCATCCTGCGGCAGGTGCTGTTGTGCCAGCGCCCGGTCCACTGCCTTTGAAACTGCCAGCGTGCTGGCACCGGGCTGTTTCTGAATGGTAAAGGCCACGGCGGGAAGACGGTTACTGGTGATCACATAGCGCTGCGGTTTGACGCCGGCATACACGGCGGCAACCTCGCCCAGGCGCACCGGCCGCTTATCTGCGCCGTAGCCGACTGTAACCTGCTTCAGGTCGTCCAGCCGCAACAGTCGCCCTTCGCTACGGATCAACAGGTCGCGACCGTGACGTTCCAGGTAACCCCCGGTGTCCAGGATATTGGCGGCTTTGACGGCATCGGCAATCACCTGTGTGGACAGGTGGTGACGCTTGAGCGCCAGTGGGTCCACGTCGATGCGCCAGGCCCGCTCCCCACCGCCCATCACCTGCACCCGGGCGACACCCGGCAACGCGGCCAGCCGCGGCGCCAGACGGTACTGCGCAAAAGCCCGTAGCGCCACCGGGTCACCGCCGCTCAGGGTATAGGTCGACAACATCGCCAGCGACGTGCCGATGTTTTCCAGTTCCGGTCGGGTACCGGCGGGAAGACTGACTGTCGCCAGCCGGCTGTTGACCAGTTGCCGGGCCTGTAACACATCCACGCCCCAGGTGAACTCCACCGTCACCTGGGAAAAGCCCGGCGCCGAGGTGGAGCGTACCCGGCGCAGGTTGGTCAGCCCCAGCATCGCATTCTCGATGGGCCGGGTAATCAGTTGTTCCATGTCTTCTGCGGTACCGGCGGGGTAGTGCGTGACAACATTGATGAGCGGGTAGTCCAGGCGCGGAAACAGGTCCACCGGCAAGCTGTGCAGGCTGGCAAGCCCACCGAAGCCGAGCAGAATCATGCCGAGGATAACCGCGACAGGCTGGCGAAGGATCCGTTCAAGCATCGGCGTCACCGATCAGTCCACGAACTTGATCAGGTCTTTGAGGTCGCGGTACAACAGCTCGTAGGCGCCTTCGGTGACTACCTTGTCACCGGCGGCAAGTCCCGAAACCACCGGGATGCGTTCGGCAACCGCCGGGCCAACTTTGACTTCAACGGATTTGAATTTCTTGCCGTCCTGGACGACGCACCAGGTTTTTCCGTTTCGCGCCACGACGGCGGCCGCCGGTACCCAGACCACCGGTTCCGATGCGCCGATATGCTCGACTTCGATCCAGGCGCCGTCGCGCAACACCCGGTCCGGATTATCGGCCTGGTAGCGCAACAGCCAGAGACCGGTGCTTGCATCGTAGAGCGCGGCGCCATCCAGCGGCTTGAGCAGCCCCTGCGTGGCACCGGCATGCCAGCGCGTTTCACCCGCTGCCCAGACTGGCAGCGCGGTTTGTGGCACACCCACATCCAGGTAGACCTGTTCCAGCGCCTCCAGTTCGAGTACCGGACGACCCGCCTGGACCTGCTCACCCAGGGCAACCCGTCGCTGCGTGACAATGCCGGCGAAGGGCGCCTGCAAAAGTCCAAGTGCCCGCGCCACGGCCGGCACCCCTTCTTTATCGATGCGCGCTTCAAGCGTTTTTGCATCACCCTTGATATGCAGCAGGTCCAGATCGGCAGCCAGTGTCTCCCAGTGCATGCGCGACTTGCCCTGTGCCTGCGCCACGGCCTGCTCACCCGCCACCCGTTCGCGCCGGGTAATGGCATGCTGGGACTCGCTTTCCCGTAACACCTGCAAGCGTTTCTGTGCCAGTCGAACTTCCAGCAGCGCCTGTTGCCAGGCGGCCAGGTGTTGTCGCAGTAGCGGCGCATCGAATCGCGCCAGTTCATCACCTGCCGCCACCCTGGCGCCGGGCTCCACATTCAGCGCGATAATGCGCGCGGCAAACGGCAGGCCCAGTATCGCCTGCTGGCGGGCACTGACCCGGGCGAATGCCGTCGTGACCGGTTGCCAGTTCCCGGCTTCCACAACAGCGGTGGCGGGCTCTGTTGCACCGACCAGTGACGGCAACAGGCAAAGCACCAGCGCCATTTGTTTTAGCATGTTTTCAATCCGACAGAACATGGTCCTGACTCCCTGCCAAGCGAGATTTTGGTCGATTTTGTAGTATCGCCGTCATTAATGTAACTTTCCCTTACCGTTTCGCAAGATTCCCGCACCCCGACGAGTCTGCCTGTTACTATTTTTCTTTGCAAAACCCGGTACGTGGCGTAACAGGAATATGACTGACGAGATTACCCACTTTATCCTTCCTGCCATCGGGCACCTTCAGGGAGTCGGTTACTGGGTTGCCTTTTTTGCAGCACTGGTGGAAACGGCATTGGTCGTGGGCCTGTTTATCCCGGGGTCGACATTGCTGCTGTTCCTTGGTGCCTTATCGGCAAGCGGGCATCTGGATTTCACCACCTTGCTGTGGTTCGCCGTTGCCGGCGCCATCATCGGCGACAACCTGAATTACTGGCTGGGCAAACGCTATGGCCAGCGCTGGATGCGTAACGGGGTCGGGTTTCTGAAACAGGAACACTTCGACAACGCCCACCGGTTTTTCGACAAACACGGCGCCAGGAGTATTTTCCTGGGGCGCTTTGTGCCGACTATCAAGGAACTGATCCCGTTCCTGGCCGGCACTGTCAATATGCGCCGCGGTACGTTCATGTTCTGGAACGTACTGGGCGCCATCGGCTGGGGACTGGAATGGCTGGGCGCAGGCTACCTGTTTGCACGCTCGGTCAATCTCGCACAACTGTGGCTGTCACGCGCGGGCTTGCTGCTGGCAGCCATCCTCGTTACGTCTCTGCTGCTGTTGTGGTTCAAGCGTTTCATTTTCCGCTACGGACAACAGTGGCTGCGCTTTGTAACGTCTGTCTGGCGCTCGATCAGAACCGCTGTCGCCACCAACCCGGAAGTCGTCCGGCTGGTTGACCGTTACCCTCGGCTGTTTACCTTTCTGGCAGCACGGATGAACCGGCAACACTTTAGCGGGCTGCCGCTAACGCTTTCCGGTCTTGCCTTCCTGTATGTGCTGGCCCTGTTTGGCGGCATTGTCGAGGATCTGCTCTCCAGGGACCCCATTGTCGCTGTTGATCACAGTCTGGCACAGGTGATCGCGACGCTGCGCACCGCCGGGGTTGTGCAGGTCTTTATCCGGATTACGGAACTGGGCACGTGGCAAGTCCTTGTCTCCTTTACGCTGGCCACGGCGGCTGTCCTCTGGCTGACCCGGCGCCTGTGGCTCATGACGGGCCTGTTGACCTCGGTATTCGGCAGCATGCTATTTACAACGCTGGGCAAGCTTGCCTTTCACCGACCACGCCCGGCAGAGGCAGTCCTGGTCGAACATTCGTATTCCTTCCCCAGTGGTCATGCCACCATTTCGGTGGCATTTTACGGTTTCCTGGGTTACCTGCTGATCCGCAACTCGGACACCTGGCGACAGCGGGTTAACTGGTTTTTTGCCACGCTCATTCTGGTTCTGCTCATCGGTCTTAGCCGGCTCATTCTCGGCGCGCACTATTTGAGTGATGTATGGAGCGGTTATCTGGTCGGTACACTGTGGCTGATTATCGGTATCAGTCTCAACGAATGGCTGGCAAGCCTCGGCAGGGTTCCGGTGAACAGGGCCGTCAGACCTGTTTCCAGACAAGCATCTTACGGTCTGATTATCGTTGCCATCAGCGTTTACGTGGGGTTTGCTGCCCTGCATCAACCACGTTTCGCGACACCCGCGCCGGTTGCGATACAACACATTACCGGTGACCCGGTTCAGTTTCTCAAAGCACACGCGCCAGCCTACACGGAAACCGCGTTCGGTCAGCGGCAGTTACCGCTGAGTCTGCTATTCATCGCCCACGACGAAACCGCTCTCACGCACGCGTTCCGTGAATCAGGCTGGCAACGTCCGGGGCCGCCCAGTCTCCAGGGTCTGGTTGATCTGGTGCAACCGGACCATAACGACGTACAGGCACCCCTGTCTCCGGCCTTCTGGAACGGCCGGATCAATGACTTTGCCTTCGAAAAAGCGGTACATACCGGGCAGAACAGCCACGTTGTTGCCCTACAGCTCTGGGATACTCCGTATGCAACACCGCAAGGCAGGGTTTTCGTGGCTGTTGTCAAAGCCTTCAATGGCTTCCGTTGGGGCATCCTGCGCACAATCAACCCCGATCTTGATATGGCCCGTGACGCTGTTATTGCCTCGTTGCAATCGGC
The DNA here is from genome assembly GCA_964469575.1 of uncultured Thiohalobacter sp. GTDB lineage: Bacteria > Pseudomonadota > Gammaproteobacteria > DSM-19610 > DSM-19610 > Thiogranum. The sequence continues at coordinate 9,219 of CAYYAP010000034.1, read as the reverse complement.
CGGACTGATAGAAAGGACGCAACTCTCGGCGTTTGTCGAACCTGTGGTTGGTATAAGCCTTACAGGGAACCCGTTTTTCAGCCGGGGGGAGATTCGGCTTGTTGTATTTACGGTTTGGTAAGGTTCAGGACAGTAGTTCGCAAGGTAGACCATAATAAGATGTCTTCAACGCCAGTCATGGTGCATATGTTCAAACCATGAAGACAGGAGAAGCACCCATAATTAATTAAGGGAGAATACCGATGATTGATATTGCTCACCTCCATCCGATGCTGGTGCACTTCCCGCTGGCACTGGTGCCGTTTGCGCCTGGTGCTCCTGGTGCGCAAATACTTGCAATAATCAAAGGGAGGAGATTGTTTGAGCATTCATGGTATGAATAATCTCTCTGCTCGACCGCGCTCATGGCGCCGATCTCTTGCCACCGTGGGTGCAGTTGCCGTGCTGAGTGGTTGTGCCACCTATCAGCCACAACTGCTTGATGACCGGTCACCGCTCGTGGTGCGGCCGGACAGCTTGCACGTGGAAGTGGGGAAATTACAGGATGGAACCTCGGGCGGTTATGAGGTCAACCTGGCTGACGGGCTGGATCTCACCGAGATCGGCATTCTCGCGGTCATCAACAACCCAGATCTTAGAAAACAACGGGCACAATGGCAGGTCGCCGGTGCGCAGGCATTCGCGGCAGGTCTGCTACCGGATCCGCAGGTCAGCGCCGGGCTGGACAAGCCCACGGGCAGCACGACGGGGCTGGTCGATGCATGGTCCCTCGGGTTGGGTTACGACATCATTCCCCTGATCACCCGACAGGCACGTGTCGATGCGGCACGCAAGCAACAGGACAAGGTCCGTCTTGATCTGTTGTGGCAGGAGTGGCAAGTCATCCAGCAGGCCCGCTCGCTGGCCGTTCGCCAGCAACTTGAGACCAGGCGGCTGACGCTGTTGCAGAACATGCACAAGCTGTACCTGGAACGCTATCAGAGGTCTGCGCAAGCCCTGCAGGATGGCGACATTACACTGGATGTCAACGGAACTGATCTGACCGCACTGGTCGACACACTGAGTCAGATCAACCAGCTCGAACAGACACACAATCAAACCCGCCATGACTTCAACCTGTTGTTAGGTCTCGATCCGCAAGCATCTGTTACGCTGGCGCCACTGTCACAGGCGGTATCTCTGTCCAGGGATACCGCTAACACCCGCCTGGCCCGGCTTCCCGAGTTGCGCCCGGACCTGCTGGCGTTGAAAGCCGGCTACGAAAGCCAGGAGGCGCGTGTCAGAGCGGCGGTTCTTGCGCAGTTTCCGTCATTGGGGATCGGCATCAATCGCCAGCGCGATACCGGTAATGTGCGCACGACCGGCCTGAGTATCAGCCTCACCCTGCCGTTATTCAGCGGCAACCGCGGCAACATCGCCATCGAACGCGCCACGCGTGAACAACTGCACGAGGAATACCGGGCCCGACTGGCGCGGACCCAGGTCGACGTCGACCGGCTACTGGCTCTGCAGACCATTCTGCATGAGCAACAGGACAACCTGCAGACCTATCTCCCGCGTCTCAAGATGCTGGTCGACCGCGCGCGCCGTGCCTACAGCCGCGGTGACATCGGCGCACTGACCTTCCTGAACATGGAATCCACCTGGGTCAACAAGCGGCTGGAGCAAATCAGCCTGGCGCAGGCCGCGTGGGAAAACCGCATTGCGCTGGAAGCCTTGCTGGCCTTGCCCGGCTACCCTGATAAACCGCTGCCGGTGACACCTGCAAATCCGCACACAACACCATGAGGACATACTCCGCCAGACGCCTCGCCAAACTTTGTTTAACCCTTGCCCTGGGGATTGCAGGCACACTGCCGGTGCAGGCAGACGCATCCAGTGTGCTGGTCAAAACAGCCACGGTCGCCTCACAGGAGGTGACCGAAACGCTAACGGCTTTCGGTGTGCTGGTTCCCGATCCCGACCAGGTATTGAGCCTGTCCCTGCCCCATGCCGGGCTGATCAACCGTGTCTGGGTGCGTCTTGGCCAGCGCGTCAAAAGTGGTGATCAGCTACTTGAGGTGATCACCGCACCGGATGCGCGCATGCAGTACCTGCAGGCGCAAAGCGCCGTTGACTTTGCACGGCGGGAACTGGAGCGACAAAAGCGCCTGCTGGGTGAACAGCTGGCCACCAAGGCCCGGGTCGATGCCGCAAAAAAGAATCTCCAGGATGCCATGGCGACATTGAAGGCCTTGCAACAGCGAGGACAGGGGGTTGAAAAAGAAACCCTGCGTGCTCCCATGGACGGCATCATCACCCGTCTCGATGTGTCCCAGGGGCAACGCGTGCAGGCGGATACCACGGCCATGCTGGTCGCTGCAGAACAACGCTTGATCGCGCGTCTCGGCCTTGAGCCTGAGGACCTGGCAAATGTACAGGCCGGTACACCGGTGACCATCACCTCCGTTTTTATCCCCGACGTCGCGATCACCACCCGAGTCCGGGAAGTCCACGCGATGATCGATCCGGCCACCCACCTGGTGGAAGTGCTGGCGCCGATCCCCGAAGCACAGATTGACCACCTGGTACTGGGCAGCCGGATTCTCGGCCGGATTCAGCTGGCGTCCCGCCGCGCACTGGTCGTACCGCGCAGCGCGATCCTTGGCGACAACGGCCACACGTATGTGTATATCGTCGATGCGGGCAAGGCCCGGCGCGTGGCCGTCAAGCCCGGCGTGGATGAGGGTGAACTGATCGAGGTCACCGGCGCGCTGAAGGCCGGCGATGCCGTGGTGGTCTCCGGCAACTATGAATTACACGACGGCATGGCAGTCAGGGAAACGCCCTGATGGATATCGCCCACTGGGCGGCGGCGCACCGCCGCTCGATTCTGTTCCTGGTGGCTATCCTGGCGCTGGCCGGCATCGCGGCCGGTTTCAGGTTGCCCGTCGCCCTGTTCCCGCACGTGGATTTCCCGCGCGTGGTGGTGTCGCTGGAAGCCGGCGACCGCCCCGCCGACCAGATGGTTATCGCCGTCACCCGCAAGGTCGAACAGGCGGTGCGTTCGGTACCGGGCGTGGCCAGCCTGCGCTCCACCACCAGCCGCGGCAGCGCCGAGCTGTCGATCAATTTCGGCTGGGGCGACGACATGGTGGCCGCCATGCTGCAGGTGGAATCCGCCATCAACCAGGTGTTGCCGGAACTGCCGGCCGGCACCCGCTTCAGTGTGCGGCGCATGGACCCGACCGTGTTCCCGGTGGCGGCGTACAGCCTGACCTCGGACAGCCAGTCGCTGGTGCAACTGCGTGACCTGGCGCAATACCAGCTGGTGCCGCTGCTATCGTCCATTCACGGCGTGGCCAAGGTGGTGGTCATGGGCGGCAAGCAGGCCGAGTACCGGGTCGAGATCGATCCCGAAAAGCTGGCCGCATACGGCTTGACCTTCAGCGATGTCGCCACTGCGGTATCCGCCAGCAACGTACTGCAGGCAGTGGGGCGTCTGGAAGATCACTACAAACTCTACCTGCTGCTGTCCGACACCCGGATTCGTTCCCTGAAAACCATTGAGGAAACGGTCCTGCGCAGCGGTTCGGATGGCCTGGTGCGGCTCGACGACATCGCCCGTGTCTACCCCACCACAGCGCCGCAGTGGCTGCGGGTCACCGCCGACGGCCACGACGCGGTGCTGGTGCAGGTCTACCAGCAGCCCGGTGGCAACACGGTGAAGATTGTGGACGGTGTCAAACAGCGTCTCGACAGCTACCATGACAAGCTGCCCAAAGGCGTCAACATTGCCAACTGGTACGACCAGAGTCAGCTGATCAGCGAATCCGCCAAAAGTGTCCGCGATGCAATCGCCATCGGCGTGGGGCTGGCCGCTGTTGTGCTACTGGTGTTCCTGCGCAGTGTGAAAATCACCCTGGTGGCCATCCTGATTGTACCTGCCGTGCTGGCGAGTACGATCCTGCTGCTCAACGTACTGCACATGAGCTTCAACATCATGACACTGGGTGGCATGGCGGCTGCCGTGGGCCTGATTGTCGACGACGCCATCGTGATGATCGAGCACATCATCCGCCGCTTGCGCGAGCGCAGCCAGGATATCGCCCTGACCATTCGCGAGGCCGCGATCGAGTTCACCCCGCCACTGGTCGGATCGTCGGCGGCGACCATCGTGATCTTTGCACCGCTGGCATTTCTCAGTGGCGTTACCGGCGCCTTCTTCAAGGCCTTGTCGCTGACCATGGCCAGCAGTCTGTTTATCTCATTTCTGCTGGCCTGGCTGGCAGTGCCGTTGCTGGCTGAGCACTTGCTGAGCAGCAAGGATGCCGAAAAAGAAGATGTGGGTGTGCTGTTCCAGCGCCTGTTACAGGGCTACCGGCGACTGATGCAGCGGCTGATGAAAACGCCCTGGCTGATTATGCTCGGTATCGTACCGCTGCTGCTGGTCGGCACGATCGCCTACAAGCAAGTCGGATCGGGGTTCATGCCGCACATGGATGAAGGCGGTTTTATTCTGGATTACCGTTCTCCGGCAGGGACATCACTCACGGAAACCGACCGGCTGCTGCGACAGGTGGAAGCGATTCTCCGCGCCAACCCGGCCGTGGAAACCTACTCGCGCCGCACCGGCGCCCAGCTCGGCGGGAGTCTCACCGAGGCCAACGAGGGAGATTTCTTCGTGCGTCTGAAACCACTGCCCCGGCCGCCTATCGACCAGATCATGGGCACTATACGCGGGCAGATCGAGAACAAGGTGCCGGGTCTGGAAGTGGAAATGGCCTTGCTGATGGAAGACCTGATCGGCGACCTGACGGCAGTCCCGCAACCGATTGAGATCAAGCTGTATAGCGACAAGCTCGATGAACTGATGTCGGTCGCGCCCAGGGTCGCTGCTGCCATTGGCAACATCAAGGGGGTTGTCGACGTCAAGGATGGCATTGTGCTGGCAGGCGATGCGGTCAATATTATCATCGACCGCGACAAGGCTGCACTGGAAGGCATCGACCCCGACCTCGTGACACGGCAGCTCGACGCCTGGTTCACCGGACTGGTGACCACGCAGGTACAGGAAAACATCAAGCTTGTCGGCGTACGTGTCTGGGTGCCGCCCACGGCGCGAAACCGGACCGAAGCCATTGATAAAATCTGGCTGCGCGCCCCGGACGGACACCGCTTCCCGCTCAAGCGTATCGCCCATGTATCGGTCGAAATCGGACAGGCGCAGATTGCGCGCGATAATCTGAAACGCATGGTCGCTGTCACTGGCCGTATCAACGGGCGCGATCTGGGTTCGACTATCCGTGATGTAAAGAGCACCCTGGCGCAGTCCGGACTGTTACCGGCCGACATGTACTACGAACTCGGAGGCCTGTACAAACAACAGCAGATCGCGTTTCACGGATTGATCGCCGTGTTTGTCGCAGCGCTGGCGCTGGTGTTCCTGTTGCTGCTGTTTCTTTACGAGCAGTTTGCCGCGGCCATTGCCATTATGGTGTCGCCGTTGCTGGCCATGGCTGCGGTCTTTACCGGGCTGTGGCTGACCGGTATAGAGTTGAACATTACCGCCATGATGGGCATGACCATGATCGTGGGTATTGTCACCGAAGTGTCGATTTTCTACTTCTCGGAATATCATGAACTGCTGCGCACAGGCATGGTGAAGGGGGCTGCATTGATCCAGGCCGGGAACAATCGCCTGCGGCCCATCACTATGACCACGCTGGCGGCTATCCTCGCGTTGCTACCACTGGCCCTGGCACTCGGTCAGGGCTCGGCCATGCAGCAGCCATTGGCTGTCGCCATTATTTCGGGTTTGCTGGTACAGATCCCGCTGGTGGTGATTGTGATGCCACTGTTATATAAATCGCTCGCTCGCATCAGGAACTGAACTGTAGTACGACACACAGTCCCGGCTGGTTATCCTCCAGTCTCAGTTCCGCCTTGTGCAGATCAGCCACGGCCTTCACCAGGCTCAGACCCAGGCCATTGCCCGTAGTACTTCGATCCGGCTCCAGTCTGACGAAACGCTCGAACACTTTATCGCGCTGGTCGATGGCAATACCCGGACCGTTATCGCAGACAGTCAGCAACGGGTGGCCGGCCTGACGGGCAGCCTGCAGTCTGATGATGCTGTCGTCGGGCGTATACTTGAGGGCATTGTCGAGCAGGTTACTGACGGCCTGGGCCAGCAAGTGTCGGTTCCCGGTAATCTTCAGACCGGGTTCGATCTGTAACTCGAACCGTTTGTGCCGGGCTTCAGCTTCGTCAAGATAGAGTCCACCCAGTTCCTCCAGCAAAGCCGACAGGTCAACGACTTTCCACTCACCCCGGAAGCTGCCCGCCTCCGCCTGGGCAATTTCCAGCAGTGCGTTGAAGGTCTGCATTAACGCGTTGGCATCCTCCAGGGTTTCTTCCAGGGCCAGGCGGTATTCTGTTGAGTCACGCTTTTCCATCAACGTGACGTCGATGCGGTTGCGTATTCGCGCCAGTGGCCGGCGCAAGTCGTGGGCAATATTGTCGGAGACCTGGCGCATACCGGTCAGCAGCTGTTCAATGCGTGCCAGCATGGTATTAAGATGGCTGGCAAGCTCGTCAAACTCATCGTCCTGTCCACTTAATGCAACACGCCTCGACAACTCACCTGCGGTTACCTGTTGCGCTGTAGTATTGATCGCATCAATACGCTGTAACAGCGTACGGCCCAGCAACCAGCCCATGGTCAGGGCCAGTCCGACAGAAACAGTCAGAATAATTGCCATAGTACTGAGAATAAATTCCTGCAGGTCCTCCGCCTGACGCACACTTTGCGCGACCAGCAGGCGACTGCCATCATCCAGCCTGATCCCGATCATGGGCCAGAAACCATCCTTGTCCGGCAGTTTATCGGGGATCAGTTCATCCTCTATCCAGACATTTCGGACGTGATTATCCGCCGCAAATCCGGGTGGCCAGTCAATCAGGTTACCGGCCTGCCGTTGCCCACCAGCAGATTGCAGGAGAAAGTAGCGACGATTATTGTCACGGGTGGCCTGTTGTTCCACAGCAATACGGGTAATCAGTCGGTCACGACCGGACTGGCGATCAACCTGGACGAGGCGCGCCAGTTCCTGCTGCAGGCCCGCCGCCATCTGTACATCCACATAGTGGCTGGTCGCCCAGTAGAGCACACCAAGGCCCAGTGTGATCAGCAGGGCATAAAACAGCGCGTAGCGCAGCGCCAGCCGGATCGCCGTGGTATGCAGTAGCCTATGGAGATTCATCAAGCCGGTAGCCTACGCCACGAATGGTATGCAGTAACGGAGACTCGAAACCCTTGTCTATCTTTGCACGCAGGCGGCTGACCTGGGTATCGATCACGCTGGTCTGCGGATCGAAGTCAAAGTCCCAGACCTGTTCGAGCAGCATGGTACGCGTAATGACCTGGCCGCTATGACGCATAAAAAACTCCAGCAGACGCAGTTCCCGGGGCTGCAGGCGTATCACCTGACCGGCGCGCGTCACCTTGTGCTTTACCAGATCCAGTTCCAGGTCAGCAACGCTGAGCCGCGTCGGGCTATCGTTTTCACCACCGCGACGTACCAGGGCATCGAGCCGGGCCAGTAACTCGACAAAGGCATAGGGTTTAACCAGGTAATCATCGCCGCCGGCGCGTAAACCTTCGACCCGGTCATCGACTTCACCGAGAGCGCTCAATACCAGCACCGGTGTCTTGTTATTGTCCTTGCGTAGCTGGCGGATAATCGAAAGCCCGTCGCGCCGTGGCAACATACGATCCACCACAAGGACATCGTACTGCCCGGTTGACGCCAGTTGCAGGCCATCCTCGCCGTCGGCGCTATGATCGACAAGGTAACCCGTTTCACCGAGCCCCTTTACCAGGTAGCTTGCAGCATTGCGGTCATCTTCGATCAGCAGGATACGCATTCAGGCATCATAACCGGCATCGACTGGCGCGGGGTATCACACCCGGCAGGTAATATTACGATGTTCCAGGCAGGGAAAACTGCGCCGTATACTGTTCAGACGTTCCAGGTCCATGTCGGCGCATACCAGTCCTGAACCGTTTGCCAGTTCGTTCATGATGTTGCCCCAGGGATCGACGATCATGCTGTGTCCGTAGGTCTCGCGGCCGTTGACGTGGTAGCCGCCCTGACCGGCTGCCAGTGTGAAGCACAGGTTCTCGATGGAACGTGCGCGCACCAGTGTTTTCCAGTGCGCCTTGCCGGTGATCGCAGTAAACGCAGAAGGTAGTGCGATAATCTCCATACCCTGATCCAGCATGGTGCGGAACAGCTCGGGGAAACGCAGGTCATAACAGACCGCCAGGCCGAGGCGGCCGAACGGCGTATCGACAACAACCGTTTCGTCACCGGAATCAATGGTCTCCGATTCGGTATAGCGCTCACCGTTATCCATGACGGAAACATCGAACAGGTGAATTTTGTCGTAGCGTGCGACCCGCTCGCCCTTGTCATTGAACAACAGACAGGCCGCGCGAATCTTGTCATCGACAGACGCCTGCATCGGTACGGTGCCACCCACCAGCCAGATACCCTGCTTCGCGGCCTGCTGGGAAAGAAACTCCTGTATCGGCCCACCCTCGTCGGATTCGCGCACCGCCACCTTGTCCGTTTCCTCTTTGCCCATGATGGCAAAGTTCTCCGGCAACACCACCAGCCTGGCGTCTTTCTCCGCCGCCATGCCGATAAGCCGCTCGGCTTCCAGCAGGTTGGCACCAACATTGGGCCCGGAGGCCATCTGAATACAGGCTGCGGTCGTCACGACTCCATCACCTCGTTAATTCCAGTTCAATCTGATCAGGCTGGCGACTGCCTGCCACCAGTTCCTGGTACTCCGACGGGATACCCAGCGCCACCAGCCAGGAACGCAATTCATTGGCCCATAGCTGACCTTCTTCCCCGCCGGGATAACGCACGATCAGTCGTTGAGTCGGCTGTTGTTCCCAGGCCTTGACCACCTCGGGCAGGGGAGGCATCTGTACCATACTGGCACCGTCATGCGGGCGCGCCCAGTCATCGGCGCCGAGCAGCCAGGGACCTTCAGCGGCAAACACACGACCTGCAACAAGACACAGCAACGCAGCAGGGATCAGACGCAGTATATTCATTGGCAAAGCATAACACAGGGTGGGTGTACAGGCTGGCCACCGCCCGACCTAGGGACCGTCCTCCGGTGGAAGCTTCACGGACGACTTATCACCTTTTTTCAAACGCG
>CAYYAP010000033.1:2042-20652 GCA_964469575.1 uncultured Thiohalobacter sp. | reverse complement strand
CGTACCACTGGGAGAGGACTTCCTGACCTTCGGAAAACGGCCGGCTGATGAACTGTGCCGGGTCACCGACAGGATCAGGGAAATCATTCCTCTCAGTCCATAAACCGTAAACGCTCGCATGAATGGCGCCAGGAGCCTGTCGGACAGACTATTATCGCTTATACCTTGCATTTTCAAATCCATTAATTAATATTACATGGTATGAAAAGACACGCTACACCGCTTTTTCGTGAGCTTTTAACGCTTTTCCCTTGCGTAGCAATCATCGGTGTACGCCAATGCGGCAAAACGACACTCCTGCAGGAACTCCCGAACACCTGGAAAACCTATGATCTTGAGAAAGGCAGTGATTTTGACCAGATCGCGAAAGACCCGGACCTGTTCTTCCGACTGAATCGCTCTCACGTCGCCATCGATGAATCTCAGCGGCTGCCGGACATCTTCCCGGCGCTGCGCGTTGCCATCGACGCCGACAGACAACAAACCGGTCGATTTGTGATCACAGGATCAAGCTCGCCTGATCTTCTTCATGCCATTTCAGAGAGCCTGGCCGGTAGAGTTGCCATTCTGGAACTGTCACCGTTCAATCTCGCTGAAGCCTGCGCGAAACCCCCTTCCAGTTTCTTTCAAGCCATCAATGAAACCGACACCCTCACAAAATTACTGACGCTCCAGCCAAGAGTTGAGCTACCCAAATTGTTCAACTACTGGTTACAGGGCGGCTATCCGGAACCCTGGATAAAAAACCAGACGCGATTCCACAAACTATGGATGCAAAACTACACCCAAACTTATATTGACCGGGATATCCTGCAACTCTTTCCCGGCATCAACCGACAGAAATATCGGCTTTTCATACAAATGTTAAGCCATCTTAATGGAACAATTATCAATTATTCGGAAGTTGCACGCGCGCTGGGTGTATCACAACCGACCGTACGTGAATATTTTCAGATTGCGCATGGAACATTCATATGGCGACATATACCCGCGTATGAAAAAAATGCGACCAAGCGGATTGTGAAGCATCCAAAAGGCTATCTAAGAGACTCCGGCCTACTTCATTATCTGCTGCACCTGAATGATCTTGATTCGCTCATCACGCATCCGCAGATGGGGCGTTCATGGGAATCCATGGTGATAGAGAATATCCTGCGCGGTCTGGCCGCCCAGGGAATCTCCCATGATTACTATCACTACAGAACCGGGGGCGGCGCTGAAATAGACCTGGTTCTGGAAGGAGAATTCGGACTATTGCCGATTGAAATCAAATACGGGCAAAAAGTCACATCAAAATCGTTACGAGGAATACGGGATTTTGTCCGGGAACGGCAATGTCCGCTCGGCATCATCATCAATAATGCGGAACGCGTTTCACAATATGAAGAAAATCTGGTTGGTATTCCGTTTAGTTGCCTTTAGAAACACACCTACCCACCTAACGGCGACACCACAAAGGCCGGCATAGCTTCCTCCAGCCGGTGACAGGCGGTAAATTTATCCGCCGCCAGCAGCGCCTCGTGAATGGTCTGATCCATATCGAGATAACGGTAGGTGCCAAGACGCCCCACAAACGTGACCTTTTCAGTCTGCTGGGCCAGTTCCATGTATTTCGCCAGTTTGATCTTGTCGGCTGCCAACCTGATCGGATAAAAGGGAGTATCCGAACGCCCTGCGGCAAAACTGTACTCCGTGAACGTGACCGTCTTTTCGTGTACCTCCCAGGGGGCGAAGTGTTTATGCTCTGTCACGCGGGTGTACGGAATCTCAAAATCACAGTAATTCATTACTGCACAGCCCTGGTAATCTCCATCGCCCCTGGCCATCTCAAAACGCAATGACCGGTAGCCCAGGTCACCACATTGATAGTCGAAATACTCGTCCAGGGCGCCGGAGTAGAACGTCTGCGCATAACAACGCCGGTGATCTTTCGGCAGGGTTTCGCCCAGGTGCAAAGTGATACCGGGATGGCTTAGCAGCACCTCAAAGACAGGTGTATAGCCTTCCTCCGGCATACCCTGGAAGGGGTGGGAGAAATAGTTATCATCGTAATTGAAGCGTACCGGAAGGCGCTTCAGAATACTGGCCGGCAACTCGCTCGGCTCACAGCCCCATTGTTTTCTGGTGTACCCGTACAAAAATGCCTTGTAAAGCCGTGGCCCGACAAAACGTAACGCCTGCTCCTCAAAGGTCTGAGGGACCGTAATCGTGTGATCAGCCTCAGACTCAATCAGGGCTTTTGCCTCCGCAGGATTCAGGCAAGTATCGTAGATCTGGTTTATCGTATGAAGGTTGACAGGGAGGGAATACACTCGATTTTGTGAAACCGCCTTGACCCGGTTGATATAGGGCCTGAACACCGAGAGTTCATTGACGAACTTCCACACATCCTCGCGGTTAGTGTGAAAAATATGCGGCCCATACTGGTGCACCATGACGTTTGTTTCACTGTCCCTGTAGGTAAAACAGTTACCGCCGATATGATCCCGTTTTTCGAAAACATCTACACGAAATCCTGCCTGGGCAAGCTTGTGCGCAATCACCGCGCCGGAAAATCCTGCACCAGCAACTGCCACCCTAGGATACACTCCGTTATCACTCATACCTTCAACCCTGATAGCAGAATGTAAATTTCATCTATGAAGGTTTTTCCCTGCATCACAATCTGTCGCCTGTATCCTTTGAATTCAGTTATATGATTCTGATAACCACCCATAATGTTTCACTTTCTAAACACCATCACAATCTCCTGCTGACGAGTGACTATGCTGGATGTGCCCGGAACCAGGTATGAATAGCCAAATTCTGATTTTTTATCTCAAAACTCACTCAAGGCTCTACCGAGCATCTTGCCCACGACTTCTACAGAATAGAACTTCTCGACCTTACTGCGCGCTCTCCCACCCATTTTTTTTCTTAGCCCGGGATCCTCAATGAGCAGTTTCAGAGCGTCATAGAAGCCTTCTATTTCATCAACCACAAGACCTTCAACCTTATTCTGTACGATTTCCCTGTTGCCACCAACATCGGACACTACTGCAGGTACTCCTGAGGCCATGTACTGCAAGGCCTTATAACCGCATTTTCCTGATGTATGAGGATCATTCGTCAATGGCATTACCCCTATATCGAAAGCTGCAATCTCGTCCTCCTGGGTGTCCAGGCTCCATAGCACATGCCGGGTCTTCACGTCGGGAATATCAATCGACCTGTCACACAGGATGCGCAACTCGATATCGTAATCCCTGGAAAGACGTCGCAATACAGGGCCCAGAAGCTCAAGGTACCTCAAATTAACATGACCACCGACCCACCCGATAACAACAGTCTGATTATCCCTGTCATGTAAAGCAACACTCACACCACGGGTCTCAACTGCCGATGGGATCACCATCACATGTGAGTTAAATGGTCGCACCGAGTCAGCCAGAAACCTGTTACCCGCTGTGACCAAATCAGATTTTTTAACCATGTTTTCAAATCTGCTGTACCGCCTGCGGTGATGTTCGCGTTCGAACTCATCCCGCGAACAGTAAATTGCATCATCAAAATCGAATACCAGCTTCTTTCCAAATACTTTTAACAAAAATAGATTGAATGACGAGAACAACTTCTTCTGCACAACCACTATGTCATAGTGGCGAGATCCTATAAACGTCCTTACCCGTGCCAGCTTTTTCTTGGGATAACTGACGACATCCGGTTCAAATCCCTGCTTTTCCAGTTCCGGAAGCAGGTTCAAGACCCTGACGCGACTACTTGCCAGATGCACTCCCTGGATCAAAAACAGGATTCTCTTCGCCACTTAGCCGGTAACCTTCAAACTTTCCTGGCCCACAGGATACACTCCTCTCCGGAGTCAGGGTCCTTCCGATAGGCTAGTAAGGATTTCATCTGAAACATCATTGGCTGAAAAATATCAGCTACAGATTTATTAACACCGTTTAAAACCGCCAGATTAGCCTCTATCTGAAGACTGCCGCGCGCAAAAAATTCCGCTTTACAAGGCTCAGTCCAGGCACTACAGCCAACAAACCCCGCCTTTTCAGCCGCAGCACTCAGGGCCTGCGGGGTAAAGATGTGAAGATGGCGTGGTGGCTCCAGTCCTCTCCAGTACTCTTTATAGTATCTACGCCCGTAACTTCTGATATTAGGCGTAGCCGCCACCAGCACCCCCCCCCGCTTCAACAACCTCAGGCACTCCGCAAGTGTTTCAATCGGGTCAACCAGATGCTCAACAACATGATTAAGAATAATGGCGTCATATTGACTGCTCGGAAGCTCGAGGCTAATCAAGTCGCCATCATGAACAAGCAGGGAGTTATTCTCGCGCGCGAATGCCGTAGCCTTGCTATCGATTTCCTGGCCTTCGACTTCCCATCCGAGATTTTTAAACCGCAACAAGCGATCACCGTTACCACAACCTACGTCGAGTATGCGGCCAGGCTCTTCCTTGTCAAGATACATCACATTCAGACGCTTTCTTCTTTTCCTGACAGAGAGTACGCGGATTAACAGCTTATAGAGACTGTGAATTAAACGCCGACCAAAACCGGTATCCGAACCGGTTGAGTTGCCCACACCCTTGGAATGATGTGTATAGTAGGTTTTATAAAGCAGACCAACATCCTCGGGAATCGGCGCAGGATCCAACCATGCCAGCCCACAACTCTCATTCGTGCACTCCTTCAGCGTCCATGATCCCGGTACACCGAACAAGGTATCCGTCAGACCTACATAAAAATCTCTCCCACTACAGCCACAGAGGTAACAACTCGATATATTTTTTGTGCGTATCTGGCTAACAGTCATAACAACGCTACGCCCTGTCCGACTCGAACGAACTCGATAACCTGTACTCGGCATGCCTGCCTGTAAATCGGCTATTATCGGGAGACTTGCCGCCTTTTTGTTTCTGCCCTATAACCATAATGTGATGAGGCAGCGCAATATCCGCCGAAAGTATTTTAAGATTTAAGTGATCAAAAACCTTAACCACAAGCTCGGTGTCAAACACATGATGATGCAGGCACCTGTTTTCAAAATTTTCAAGCGACCTCTTCCTGAAAAACTCAAAGCTCTCTATTTCAGGCGTAAGCTCGTAATCGTGCAGATCCAGGATTTCCTGAAGATGGGTCATATCATCTTCCTTGATATCATTCTCATAGTCCTCCACGAGGTGACCGAAAGCAGTTACCGGGCGATTATGATCAAATGTTCCATCCTTGTGCGGAACAACAAGAAGCAATATGCCATCATCCTTCAACACCCTTAGCCACTCATGCAATGCTCTGAAGGGGTTGGCAATATGTTCGATGTTGTGGCATGACAGAATGAAGTCGTATTTCTCAGACTCAATGGCGCCCAGGTCAACAGCATCCGAAATATACTGATGCCCCTTTTTTTTGTATTTGTTGTAGTGATACGTCCTGCCTCCCTGGATAACCCCCTCCCATACCGTTTCATTACTGAAGTTACAGCCATCAAGATCCGCCACGACCGGATAAACCGGCAACAAACCCTTCTTCTTGAAAAGCCCGCTGGGACCGCCAATTTCCAGCCCCCTCTTCCCCTTTAAATATTCGCGGTAGATCCTGTAGTTGCTTATCTTGTTGGGATAACACCCTGGAATCAGATTCAGCAATTTTGTGACGATCTTTCTCGTACGCGATTTGCCAGCCGTCTTTTTTCCCGTCATCGTTTCATTTACACCTTTCATCCGGTCACCGTGGTAAAACGTCTTTTCCCGTAAACCTGACTAGACATGATCCATCAACTCCCGCCAGCGGTCAGCAATAACCGGCAAACTGAACTCCTTCTTAATCAACTGCCTGCCCAGCGCAACGTGCTTTTCGATCAGATCCGGATACTCCAGGTAGTTACGCAAACCCTTTTCCCACTGATTAAGAAACGAGCACTCTGAGAAAACCCGGTAGCTGTCTATGCCATCGGCTACCACGCCAAGCCCCAGCGACAGTGACAAGGCAATACGGTTATTGGTCTTCACCCGGGTGAATGCGTTGACCTCGATCGGGATAACGGCGACCTGGTGACAACGCATGGCGTCGAAGAAGGTATGGGCGCTCCAGTCCAGGTAGAACAGCGGCAGCTTCCAGTCCCGGAAGACGCTTTCGAATACCTCCCTGGAATTACTGATAATCGTCAGTGTCAGGGAATAACGGCTGTGCAGACGCTCCAGCAGCGGCCGGAGTTTTTGCATATGGGCAAGCCCCGAGTCGCCATAGCTCGCCTTGTGGTTACCAAACCACACCAGGTGCAAAGCCTGTCGGTTGGCCGGGCCGTTCAGGAACTGCTTCAGGTGGTGCAGTTGTACCTGCGCCCCGGCCCACCCCCACAGATCCAGTGCGCGGCCCGACAGATCCTCCTCCACCGCATCCTCGATCACGGTGAGTGGACGTTCCTCACCCGCCATTTCCTGCCGTACAACATCCGCCAGGGCACGGCTGGAGACGACCCAGTGATCCGCGAGCCCGAGCATGGCTCTCAACCGCTCAACCCGTTCGCTGGCCAGCAGGAAGTGGTTGTCACACAAGTCAAAAACGATTTTCGTGCCGCGCGATTTCAGCCGCCGGGCCAGTTCTACGTCCCTGGCGTGGTAGGCCTTGGAAAAGATAATCAGGCGATAGTCCTTTTCGTGCCGCTCCCGGTACAGCTCGATGGACAATCCCTGCCGGCGCAGCACTTTCATGGGCTTGAGACAGCGGATACGCACACTCGCCACGCGCGCTTCGTAGTTCTGGGGTTTCCAGGCTATCTTATGTCTACCCGTCACGTGCCCCGGCCCTGTCCGATCCCTAAAGGCCGGGCACTATAGCAAAATTTACCGCCAGCCGGTCGACTCTCCAGCCAACCCTGTGGATGCCAGTCCGCTGTAACCATGCTAGAATCCGCCCCTTTCCGAAATCTGCGCCATTACCTCGCAAGGTCGCCATTCATGCATACCGTCCTCAAGAAACTCACCCGGTTTCTGGTCCTCGGACTCCTGTTTTTCCTGCCGAAGGGAAAGAAAATCCGCATCGACCGCTGGCTGCGCGGCAAGGAAGAGTACCGCAAGCTGAAGCTGGCGGATGCTGTCATCGTGTCCTTTGGCAAAAGCGGCCGCACCTGGCTGCGGGTGATGATTTCGCGCTTCTACCAGGTCAAACACGGCCTGTCTGAACGTTACCTGATCGGTTTCGACAACCTGCACAAGAAGAATCGCGCTATCCCGAAGCTGTTCTTTACCCACGACAATTACATCAAGGATTACACCGGCAATACGGACAGCAAGGCGGATTTCTACAACAAGAAAGTCGTGCTGCTGATCCGCAACCCGCTGGATGTCGCGGTCTCGCAGTTCTTCCAGTGGAAGTACCGCATGCGTCCGGGCAAAAAGGCGCTGAACGACTACCCTGAGCACGGCGCCGATATTTCGGTCTATGACTTCATCATGCACCCGTCCGGCCTGCCGAAGATTATCGACTACCTCAACCTGTGGGCCAGTGAAGCGGAAAAAGTCGGACAGTTGCTCATTGTGCGTTACGAAGACCTGCGTTCCGACACCGAAGGCAGCCTGGAACGTGTCGTCAATTTCATCGGCACCCCCGGTAACGAGAATGAAATCCGTGAAGCGGTGGAATTTGCCTCCATCGACAATATGCGCAAGATGGAGCAAAAACGCACTTTCTGGCTGAGCGGCAGCCGCATGGTGCCGAAAGACCGCAAAAACCCGAATTCCTACAAGGTTCGCAAGGCCAAGGTCGGCGGCTACCGGGACTATTTCGACGACGGGCAAATTCGTGCGATGAATGAACTACTTGGCGAACGATTGAACCCGGTTTTTGGCTACAAGGCAGAGTCGGCAACCCCGGATGAAACCTCCAGCGCCTCTGCAGCAACGCACTAAGCCGCTGGAATTCCTGAATAAATCCGCTACAATAGCAGCACTATTATTATATCAGCAGTAATCTGACGGGTACGAGGCCGAGCGATTCCATGGACCATTGCGTTTTCATACAGACCAACCACAAACAGATTGTCGGCGCGCTGGTGGCCGAGTATGCGCTGCGTCGCAATTCACAGAACAACGACAAGTTCGACGTTCGCATTATCAATACCAAAGACTACCCGTTCTTCAAGGAACGCGAAGGTCAGCTGTACCTGCGCGACGGCGTCAAACGCACCTGGCTGAACGATGACCTGCAGTCTTTCACGCCGACCCGTTTCATGCCGCCGGAACTGATGGGCTACAAGGGCCGCGCTGTGGTGATCGACCCGGATATATTCGCCATCGCGGATATCTGGGAACTGCTGTCGCGCGACATGCAGGGCAAAGCCGTCATGTGTCGCCCGCGTTCCGGCACCAAGGGCATTATCGACCGCTGCCTGGCCTCCAGCGTGATGCTGCTGGACTGCGAAAAGCTGACGCACTGGAAGGTGGAACAATCCTTCAACGACATGTTCGACTTCAAACGCGACTATATGCCGTGGATCTGCCTGCGCATGGAAGACCGCGATACCATCGGACTGTTTGAAAATGTCTGGAATGACTTCGACAAACTGACACCCGAGACCAAAATGCTGCACGTCACCCGGCGCAAGACCCAGCCGTGGAAGGCCGGCCTGCCGATCGACTGGCGTCCCGCCGAGCGTTTCCGCCTGTTCCCGCCAGTGGCCTGGGCGATGCGCGCCCGCCGCAAGCTGTTTGGTGAATACGGCCTGCTGGGCAATTACAAGGAACACCCGGACGTCAACCAGACCCGGCTGTTTTTCGGCCTGCTCAAGGAATGTGTGGAAAAAGGCCTGGTTACCGAGGACATGCTGCGTGAGGAAATGAAGCAGAATCACGTACGCCACGACGCCTTCGAGGTGCTGGAAAAAACGCCGGACCTGCCACCCCCCGGCAGCGCGCCGCTGAACCTTTCAGCCGCCTGACCCCCCATGCACCAAACCGCTGTAGGAGCGGGCTTGCCCGCGAACTGCCGTATTCTGGCAGCCACGTTGTTCGCGGGCAAGCCCGCTCCTACAGCGCCCCCGTAAACGGGTGGGGTGTAGTTTTATTGACCTGGATCAAATAAACCTTCGCAAACGCCCGTTAGTATGCTGTGATTCCACGCCACACCCGGAGATCGCGCCCATGGACTACTCGGTTTTTATCCAGACCAACCACAAGCAATACACCGGCGCGGTTGTCGCCGAACATGCCATCCGTCGTTATTCACAGCACAACGACAAATTTGACGTCCATATTATCGAAAAGAAAGATTACGGCTACTTCGATGACCGCGAGGGCCAGCTCTACCTGCGCGACGGCGTCAAACGCACCTGGCTGAACGATGACCTGCAATCCTTCACCCTGACCCGCTTCATGCCACCGGAACTGACCGGCTACAAGGGTCGCTCGGTAGTCATTGACCCGGATGTTTTTGCCGCAAGCGATGTCTGGGACCTGTTGACGCGTGACATGCAGGGCAAGGCCGTGATGTGCCGCCCTCGCTCCGGCACCAAAGGCATCATTGATCGCTGCCTCGCCTCCAGCGTAATGCTGCTGGACCATGAGAAACTCACCCACTGGAATGTGGAGCAGTGGTTCAACGAACTGTTCGCGTTCAAACGCGACTACATGCCGTGGATTTGCCTGAAATACGAAGAACGCGACACCATCGGCCTGTTCGAAAACGAGTGGAACGATTTTGACAAGCTCACCCCCGAAACTCGTATGCTGCACACCACCCGGCGCAAGACCCAGCCGTGGAAGGCCGGACTGCCCATCGACTGGCGCCCGGCAGAAAAGTTCCGCCTGTTCCCGCCTGTGGCATGGCTGATGCGCGCCCGTCGCCGCCTGTTTGGAGAATATGCGCTGCTGGGACACTACAAGGTGCATCCCGACCCGAACCAGGAAGCGTTCTTCTTCGGTCTGCTCAAGGAATGTGTCAACGAGGGCAAAATCAGCGAGGATTTCATTCGCGAACAGATGGCGCTGAACCACGTTCGCCACGATGCCCTTGAAGTGCTGGACCGCACGCCGGATCTGCCGCCAGCGCCGGCGCACCCGATGTCTATGCCCGTGTACAAGGCGGCCTGAAAATTTGTATTGCCATAAATAGACGGCGAATGTAGAGTTAACCGCAAACGTGCATGGAGCACAGGACTGGCGCTGACGCCATCCCGACTTGTCACTACAAGACGCTGGAATTTGCCGCATTCAACAATACAACTGGTTCCGTCCGGCAGGCATGCTCCCGCACAGGCAACGCCTGCGCTGCAGCCGATCACACACCCGCAACGACTGGCATTCCTGCTGCCGAACCTGGGCGGCGGCGGTGTTCAACGCAATACGCTGATCACTGCATCTGCATTGCGTTCGCGCGGCTACCCGGTAGAACTGGTACTCTGTAGCGAGAAAGGCCCGCTGTTTCAGGAAATACCGGACGCCATCATCTGCACCCTCCTGGACAAGGCTGCCGGCTGGCTGGGCCGCTGGTGCGCCTTGCGTGGGAACCCCTCGATACTGCCGGCGCTGACACTACCGGTGCTGGCTGCGGGCAAGCCTTCGAAAACGCTGCGCTATCTGCCCGCGCTGACAGACTACCTCCAACGTTCGCAACCTGATGTGCTTTTCACTGCAACGACCTTCCAGAACATCGAAGCAGTACTGGCCTGCAACGCCGCCAGAGTCAAGACCCGGGTTGTGGTCACCCAGAGCACCAATTTCTCCAGCTGGCACCAGGTATCCCGGGAGTGGCGACGTCAACACCTGCTGCCGTTACTGCGTCACAGCTATCACCATGCCGACGCTGTCATCGCGGTATCCAACGCGGTTGCCGACGATCTCGCACATTACGCGCACATTGAGCGTGATGCGATATCCACCATTTACACGCCCCTGGTGCCGGAAAACATTGACGAGCGCGCGTCCGAGACCCTTGAGCATCCCTGGTTCCAGAATAGTGACGTCCCCATCCTGCTGGCTGTAGGGCGCCCTGGCCGGGCCAAGGACTACCCGACGCTGCTACGCGCTTTCGCGCTGGTGCACAGGAAACGCAAAGTGCGCCTTGTTATCCTTGGCGAGGCACGCGACCCGCACAAGAACCAGGAACGTATAGGTGAACTGCAGGCACTGATCAGCGAGCTGGGGGTATCGGAGGATGTCGACATGCCGGGTTATACCCACAACCCGTACCGCTACATGGCGCGCGCCTCCCTGCTCATCCTCTCTTCCGTCTACGAAGGGTTCCCGAGTGTTGTGCCGGAAGCACTGGCCTGTGGCTGCCCGGTCGTCAGCACCCGCTGCCCCGGTGGCGTCAGCGAAGCGCTGGATAATGGCCGCTACGGAAGACTGGTCGATGTCGGTGATGATCGCGCCATGGCTGAAGCCATCAACGAGACACTGGACACGCCACTGACGACAGACAAACTGGTGGAAAGAGGGACTTCATTTTCCGTACGCCGAAGTACAGACGCCTATGAAGCATTGCTTGCATCGTTCTCCGAAGCAGACTGATTCATCCCTATAAACAAGGCCAGCGGCCACCAGAAAAATAACCACAACTCCCGCGGCCGTACGATCAGGCGGTCAACATCCGGGGCTATCACCACCAGGGCAAAGACCAGCATGGGAATAAGGTATGCCGCCTTGCCACATCCACGTTGAACAATGTGTCCGGCAAAACCCGCCACCATAACGAGAAATATCACCATGCCGACCAGCCCGCCATCACGCAGGAAGCCCAGGTAACTACTGTGTGCGTGCTGGAAGGTCAGCCCCCCCACAGTCACAGATGTATCCGACAGATATCCATAACCCAGCCATGGCGCATCAGCAATATGCGCCAACACGCTTTGCCAGATCAGAGGACGCCAGTACAATGCCATGTAAAAGCGATCAAAGACCTCGGGAAAGGCAAACCGGGTAACGATGAAAATCCCCACCAACAAGACAAGTGTAGCCACCACCGACCTTCGACCGAAACACAACGGCATCGCAACCAGCGCCGCCAGCAAGCCGAGAATAGCGGTACGGCTGTGGGTCAGAAGTACTGCCGAAACCAACACCAGGAAAGCTGACATCGTCAGGGCGCGCAACCACATCGTTCGTGCGGCCACACTAAAATGCAGCGCCAGCAAGGCAAAGATACCGTAGGCGCAACCTGCCAGAATCTCATTATCGATGCGCCCTATCGGCTCCAGTCTGGAAACCGGGAAAGGATGAGCAGAATCAGCATACCAGCTATAGATCGAAACAAGGGCGGACAACGCCACACCGGTCACCAGCACTTTCAACAAAAACTCAAATTCGAACGGGTATCTTCGTGAAAGTGACGCTGTCACAACGATGAAGACCAGTACCTGCAGCCACCAGCCGAGCAGGGTGGCAAACGCCATGAAGGCGAAGCCATGACTCCACAGGGCGCTGAGTAACTGGTAGCACAGCCATAGCAGTAACAAGCGGGAGGGCCATGCCTTCCAGAGCAGGGGAAGTTCCTTACGCAGAAGAAACAACCCGGGGAGCAACACGGCGATATCATAAAACTTGTAGTGCAAGGGGCGATCCGGGAAAAAGAAGAACCCGAGCAAAAATACCCCGTAGGTGACAAACAAGCCCAATCCCAACCGATCCGAAAACAGTTCCCTGCCCATCAACCCCTCATCCCCGATTTTCCTCTCCACGATAAAACAATTGTCTGACGGCCTGTGCGGCATGATCCAGTGACTGCTCACTTGCGCCCCGCGCTTTTGCTACACCCGCCTGTCCGGCCCGAACAGCCATTCCGTCCCTGACCAGCTTGTCCTGCATACGGGTAATATCACGACGCATACGCACCGGCGCCAGCCACATGGCAAGACGGTGCGTCAGCGGTTTGTAACGAAAATTATGCCGGATGGTCCACCAGGGCCGGCCGTTGCCGGCATCGGCGTCAGCCGGGTGATCGGACAGGTCAAAGATATACAGGGGCCGGTTTGCGGCTGCCGCCTCTGACAACATCGACATGCTCTCTCCCGTCACTACAAACTGGTCGGCAATCGCCAGATAACCCCGATAGGGATTCTCCTCATCGCTACCCCAGTGATAAGCATGCACAGGCACCTGTAGTGTCTCCAGGAAAATCCGGTAGGTTGCTTCCGGTGTGCGCGCACTATTACTGACCAGCACCGAACCCCCGGATGCGGCGACCCGCTCATTCAGCCACTCCGCCAGGCGCCTTGCTTTGGCGGCCGTGAACACGAAAGGCCCGCTGTCGCCACCGAGCAGCACCACCCAGCGGGGTTCGGGCAAGTGGCTGAAAGGTGCAAGCCATACGTCACGCATATCATCCAGCGCGGCACGTGTCAGGCCGTGCAGTGGCAAATCAATCATCAGCACATTGGAACGTTCAGGGAGGTTGTACTGTGGCGTGGCGATAATCAGGTCGAAGCTGTCGAGCGGTGCCCAGGGCCTGCCCACATGCACCAGGCGGATTGTTCCACCCGATTGTTTACGTATCCAGCGCGCCACCGGTTCATTGCGCCTTCCCGCTGTCAGCACAAGATCCGGCCAGGGAGGTTCCAGGCGGTCAGATTGCTTCAGGTCTATCCCGGCCAGTGTCGTGCCGAACAAACGATTGGTCAGCAATTCAAATTTCCGGTTACGAATGTGCTTTATCTCGAACGGCCAGCCCAGCGCTTCCGCCAGCGCCAGCAACTGGGTATTGTCACCTGCCTTTCCTCCACAGAGCACCCACACCCGGGGTGCCGGTGAACGGCTTTTATCCAGATCATTCACGCCGGTAAACGCTTCCTCGCAACCAGCCGCGAGCTTACCCTAATCACCGGGAATCTGCAGCGCAAATCGTTTACCATAGCGCGTTAGCCACCCCCCCTGCCGGAGCCGTCTTGGTACTCAACCGCTATATCACTTCCGAGATCGCCAAACCTTTGTTGCTGGGCGTTACCCTGCTGATGGTTATTTCCACCGGCTATACGGCGGCGGTAAGGCTCGGCGATGCCGCCAGCGGCCTGATCGACCCGGGAACCGTTGCCCGACTGATCGGCCTGAGCAGCATTGTTGCACTGGAGATTTTGCTGCCCACAGCACTCTACCTGTCGATCATCGCCACACTCAGTCGCCTCTACCGCGATTCTGAAATGGTCGCCATGCGCGCCGCCGGCATCGGTGAAAGCCGCATCATGCGTTCACTGATTTCTATTACCGTTATCGTTGCCGTGCTGACCGGGGTAATATCGGTCTACGGTCGTCCCTGGGCGTACCGCGAGAGCTACCGCCTGGAAGCCGAGGCGCGCGCTGAATTTGATATCCGCAAAATCGAGCCGGGACAATTCATTGAACTACAGGACAACAAGTACGTACTCTATGCCCGCGATGTCGACCAGGATACCGGCAAACTCAGGAAAGTATTTCTTCAGACACAACATGGTGAGAAAACCCAGGTCATTTATGCGCAGGAAGCCTATTTACCACCGGTTACATTTGGCGAGGCGCGAAACTTTGAGCTGTTCAATGGCTATGCCTATATGCTCGATAAACAGGGAAGCCATGACATCACGTTGAAGTATAGAAAGATGAGTATCCGCCTGCCTGCAGAAGAACCTACCAGCGACTACAAACGCAAGGCCGAGCCGACACTCAACCTGTATCACTCCAATGCGTCGAAAGATATCGCCGAGTTTCAGTGGCGACTGTCAACCCCGCTGTCAACCCTTCTACTGGCTTTGCTTGCGGTGCCGCTGAGCCGTAGCGCGCCACGCCAGGGCAGGCATAACAGCTTCCTGGTCGCCATACTGGTGTATATCGGCCTGTTCAGCCTGGTCAGCGTAGCAATCACCAAGGTTGAAGATGGCGTCATACCGCCATTTCCCGGTATCTGGTGGAGTTTTCTACCCCTTGTCCTGCTGTTCGCCGTACTCATGATCCTGCCGGCCTGGCAGCGAAGGAAACGCCGACATGCGTCGCATTGATCGCTACATCGCCTGGCAATTGCTCAAGGACTGGGTCCTGGTATGGATGGTCATCTCGGCCATTTTCAGCCTGTTGGCCATTGTGGATGAACTGGACCACATACAGTACAAGTACCAGACCGCAGACGTCGTAAAATATATTCTTTACACGCTGCCGCAACGTTCCATGGACCTGGTCCCGGTCATTATCCTGCTCGGCACCATCCTGGCGCTGGCCAGACTGAACAAGAACAGTGAAATTATCGCCATGCGCGCCGCCGGCATGCCGCTAACGCGCTTCTTCCGCGCCGTCGCCATCCCGGCGCTGATGCTGGTCGTGCTGCTGTACAGCGTCTCCGAGTATGTGGCAGCCCCCCTCTACCAGCAGGCCGCCGCGGAAAGAAGTATCGCGCGTACCGGTCGTGCCAACCTGCTTCGCGGCAAGGGATTGTGGTCCGTTGACGGTTACCGGTTCTTCAATGTCCGTGCGCTTCGCCACGGCAAGATCCCGTCCGATATCTACCTTTTCCAGTTTGACGCGGATGGCAAGCTGCTGAATTTTGTCTATGCCGCTTCCGCCAAACCCTCGGATAACCGCAAATGGCAGCTACTCAGGGCCACACAGAAAACACTGAGCCACGGGGAACTGAAAACCACCTTTCGAAAACAACTGGCGACCGGGCCATTCTGGTCGCCGGAGGAACTGCCGGTACTGCCGCTGCCTATCACCAGTATGAGTCCGACCGGACTTTATGATTATGTGCAATACCTGCGTTCAACCGACCAAAGCTGGCAACGCGCTGAACAACTGTTCTGGCAAAAAATTGCCCTGCCGCTAACAGCAGGCGCAATGGTGTTGCTGGCCACCCCGATCGGCGCCAGCCTGCGCTCCCAGCGCAGTGCGGCCTTCGGTCTCAACCTGGCCATCGGTGCGGGCGTGGGTATCGGCTTTTTCCTGCTGAGCCAGATTATCCATACCAGCAGCTCGCTCATCGGTCTCCCGCCCGCTGTGGTGGCCTTTACCCCGACCGCGCTGATCCTGGCCGCCACCGGCTGGTTGTTCTCGCGCATGCGCTAGGGAAGCTCTGGATTTGTTCAACGCCGCCACAAAAGGCATAATTCGCACCCACATGCGATCCACTCACTTCCCTACCGGCTGATCCACTGCAATGCGCTTGATGCTTTCCTTTTTCAGGGCCTATCCCTGGCATGCCGTCATTATGCTGCTGGCGCTGCTGTTTGCCGGCATCGCGGAAGGTGTAGGCTTATCGGCGCTGCTGCCCCTGCTCAGCATTGCCATCAAGAGTGGCGCGAAGAAAAGTGCCGATAGCCCACCGCCCAACGAATACGAACAGCACGTCATCGATGTCATGCACCAGCTCGGTATTCCACCGACGATTGGTGTTTTGCTGACCATCATTGTGGTCGTTGTCACGGTTAAAAGCGTGTTATTACTCGTCGCCAAACGTCAGGTTGGCTACACCGCCGCCCAGGTGGCCACCGATCTGCGGCTGGAGATGCTGCGCGTCATGATGCGCAGTAAATGGGAATATTTTATCCATCAGCCGATTGGCCGCCTGACCAACCGCCTTGCCACCGAAGCACAGCGTTCCTCGGATTCTTTTGTCAATGGCGCCACGGTCATCACCTTCCTGGTGCAGGCGTTTATCTACGGTGGCGTCGCTTTGGCAGTTTCCTGGAAAGCCACGCTGGTGACGCTTGTGATCGGCGGCGTCATTATCGGTATTTCACATTTTCTGGTGCGCATGACACGGCGGGCCGGTAAAAAACAGACCAAGCTGCTGACTTCACTGTTGACTCAACTGACCGATACACTGCAATCGGTCAAACCGCTTAAAGCCATGTCCAAGGACCACCTGGCTGACAAGGTGCTGGCGACAGAGACCTCCCGCCTCAACAAGGCATTCAGGAAACAGGTGCTCAGCGGCGCCCTGCTGCAAGCCGCGCAGGAGGAAATGTTCACGGTCGTCATTGCGGTGAGCATTTTTATTGCACTGGTCAAGCTCGGCATGCCCTTCCCGACCGTGACCGTACTGGTGCTGGTGCTCGGCAAAATGCTCAGCCAGCTGGGAAAGGTTCAGAAGCAGTACCAGAAAATGGTCGTTGGCGAGAGTGCCTTCTGGTCGCTCAAGGATGCCATAGCGGAAGCGCGGCGTGTCGAGGAATACCTGGGTGAAGGTGCTACACCCACCCTCACCACCGGCATCCGCCTCGACCGGGTCACCTTCGGCTACGATCCCGACAGGCCCGTGCTGCGCGATCTCAGCCTCGAAATCCCCCACGGCAAGCTGACTACACTCACTGGCCCGTCCGGCTCGGGCAAGACCACTGTCGTCGACCTGGTTATCGGCCTGCTCAAACCTCAGAGCGGCGATGTCGTAATCGATAATGTGGCCCTGAACAAGCTCGACATGCGCGCCTGGCGCCGGCTGATCGGCTATGTCCCGCAGGAAACCCTGCTACTGCATGCGTCCATTGCGCATAATGTGACGCTGGGTGACCCGGCATTGAGCGAAGAAGACGCCGTACAGGCGTTGAAAAACGCCGGGGCCTGGGATTTTGTTACACCGCTGCCGGAAGGCATTCACAGCACGGTGGGTGAACGCGGCACCAAGTTCTCCGGCGGGCAACGACAACGCATCATGATCGCCCGCGCACTGGTGCATAAACCCAAATTATTGATTCTCGACGAAGCCACCAGCGCACTGGACCCGGAGAGTGAGGCTGCCATCGGCAAGACCATGGAAGACCTGCGCGGCACGTTGACGATCCTTGCCATCTCCCACCAGACCGCGCTGGTGGATGCTGCAGATTGTGTCTACCGACTGGAAAATGGCAGCGCCGTCAAAGTGCGCGGCTAAGCACCTTTACCGTCATCCCGGCGCATGCCGGGATCCAGTGTTTTCAATACCCCCGAACGGCTTATAACAGCGTCCTGACACGCGCTACCGCGCGTGTCATATCATCCGACTGTGCTGTCGAGGTTGCGGCCGGCTCACCCAGCCAGGCAACACGCCCCTGCTCAAGCAGCCGCTGGTGAACAAGGCGGATATCACGACTCAAACGCCTGGGTCCCCAACGCATCAGGCCACTATAGGTGAGGGCGCTGAGGCGGAAGTCTACCGGTTCAGACTGGCGCCCGCGCATGGGATAGCCATAGCCGCCCAGTGGCGCCATCCACACCGGTTTCCCGGTAGCGCAGGCTTCGCTGAGCATGGAAATGCTGTCAGCCGTCACCACCAGGTCATCACACAGCGCGAGTATGCCGAAGTAGGGATTTTCCGCGTCATTGGGACGCCAGCGATACAGCACATGCGGCACACTGATGTCGCGTTCGAAAATGTCGATCACTGCCGGTGAGGTGCGCGCGCTGGTTGAAATCATCAGTGAACCGCCATGCCGACGCGCATGCACTTCGACCTGCCGCGCAATCGCCCGGGCGTTTTTAACGCCCAGTGTGTAGGGTCCACTATTACCGCCCAGAATCACCGCCGTACGCGGACCCGGAAGCGGCGCAAAATGCGCCTGCCAGTGCGTACCCTCCTGGTCCAGCCGCGCCGGTGTCGCACGATGCAGGGTCAGGGTGTTTTGCAATACATGGGGGTGCTGCTTCAGCCGATACTGCGGTGTGGTCACGACCAGGTCAAAACGCTCC
>CAYYAP010000033.1:0-1942 GCA_964469575.1 uncultured Thiohalobacter sp. | reverse complement strand
TGCTGCGCCCGGATCCAGCGGCACACCGGTTCGTTGCGCATCCCGGCGGAAATCAGCAAATCCGGCCAGGGCGGCACCAGTGGTGAAGATTTGTCCAGTTGGATGCCGCGCAGGTCGCTGCCACGGAACAGGCTGGTGCGAAACTCGCTACGCCGGTAGGCGAGTTCCTTGAGTTCAAACGGCCAGCCCAGTGCCTCACCGAGCGCAAGCACCTGATTGCGTTCACCGGCGCGATAACCGGTCACCAGCCACACAGACGGGGTAGAATTGCCGGAATCGGCCTGACCGGACGGTACGGGTTCAACGGGTCTCATGGGCAACACTTTCAGGGCCGGCACCCGGCGCTCCCTCACGGAGTACTAGTGCCGCCGCTCAACTCCAAGTACAATTCGGCGCTTGCGAATCTAGCGGCTTGTGCCGCACGGCGCAACTATTCATGCCCTGGATCCGAACGAGTTTTCTGCATGCCTGACTACAATGAATACCTTGAACGCATCTTCGACGTGCTCAAACCCTTTGCCAAGCAGGGTATACTGCTCAACGAGGAAAGCGAACTGGTGACCGAGCTGGGACTGACCTCACTGCAGGTGATGGAGCTGATCGAACAGCTGGAGGACCACTTCGACATGTCGATCCCGCTGAATATCCTGCCCGATGTCCGTACCGTACACGATCTGGCGCTGGCGCTGGAAAAACTCAACCCCTGACCATGAGCCTCTTCGATAAATTCCAGCCGATTGCGGATATCCAGGCCGAGCTACAGGCGCTTGGCGTGATGCCTTTTGGCGCAGTGACAGAAAAACTGCTGTCCCCTACCGAGGCTATCGTCGATGGCCACAAGGTCATTCTGGCTGGCACCAACAATTACCTCGGCCTTACGTTTGACCCTGAGTGTCTGGAAGCGGCAAAAAAAGCCATCGACGAACTGGGTACCGGCACCACCGGCTCACGCATGGCCAACGGCACGTTTGCCGGGCACGTAGCGCTGGAGAAAGAACTGTCCGAGTTCTTCGACCGCAAACATTCCATCGTATTTTCTACCGGCTATGCAGCCACCATGGGCATGGGCTCCACGCTGGCCGGCCCGGGTGATGTCATCGTCCTTGACGCCGACAGCCACGCCAGTATCTACGATGGCGTACGCCTTGGCGGCGCCGATGTCATTCGCTTTCGTCATAATGACCCCGCCGATCTCGACAAGCGCCTGCGCCGTCTCGGCGACCGCATCGACAACACACTGATTATTGTCGAAGGCATCTACAGCATGATGGGCGACCAGGCGCCGCTGGCCGAAATCGCCGAGGTCAAACGCAAGTACGGTGGCCTGCTGCTGGTCGACGAGGCGCATTCGCTGGGCATGCTCGGCGACCATGGCCGGGGTGTCGCCGAAGCCGCCGGCGTGGAAGAGGATGTGGATTTCGTCGTCGGCACTTTCAGTAAAAGCCTCGGCGCCATTGGTGGCTACTGCGTCAGCAACCACGATGCGCTGAATGCGATCCGCTTCGCGATCCGTTCGTACATTTTCACGGCATCCCCATCGCCGTCAGTCATCGCCTCGACACGCGCGGCGCTGCGCCTGATGCAGGAACGCCCGTATTTACGTGAACAACTGTGGGACAACGCCCGGCGTCTCTACGAGGGGCTGAAAGCGCTTGGACTACAGGTCAGCCCCGAGGTCAGCCCGGTGGTGGCCGTCACCATCAAGGATCGTAACCAGGCCATCGACTGGTGGAACCGACTGTTGCAACTCGGCGCCTACGTCAACCTGGTGATGCCGCCCGCTTCACCGACAGACGACAGCCTGCTGCGCTGCAGTGTCAGTGCGGCGCACAGCCCTGAACAGATTGACCGGATTATCGAGGCCTTCGCCACAGTGAAAAATTCGTCCTGAATGGATAAACTGAACATCATTGGCAATGGCCCGCTGCGCGGAGAAGTCACC
>CAYYAP010000032.1:15215-20705 GCA_964469575.1 uncultured Thiohalobacter sp. | reverse complement strand
AGCGGGATGCAAGAGCTCTGCGTCGTTTCTCGGGGCTGCGTTTCCGGTTGACCCGAAACAAGCCCGCTGGTATACAGTTGGCCTCTTTTTTGGGTGGTGATCCGCCACTGGCGGATGACGCTCCTTCCATCGCGTTTCTGGAGAATGTAACGACATGAACAAGTGGCTTGTATTGGCAGCAACGATTTCACTGGCGACCGCGACTGCGACCGCTACAGCGGCGGCAGGCGACGCCACCGCGGGCAAGACAAAATCTGCAACCTGCGCCGGGTGTCACGGGGCGGATGGTGGCAGCGTCAATCCCGAATGGCCGAACCTGGCCGGGCAACACGCGAAATACATCGCCAAACAGCTTACCGATTTCAAGGTGGGCAAGGACCGTAGCAATGCCACTATGGCGGGTATGGTTGCTGCGTTGAGCAAACAGGACATGGCTGATCTCGCCGCCTTTTTCTCCAGTCTGCCGCGCAAGGTGGGCGCTGCGGATAAATCCCTGGCGGCGGCCGGAGAGAAGATCTACCGCGGCGGTAACCTGGCAACCGGCGTTGCCGCCTGTATCGGTTGCCATGGCCCGACCGGCAGCGGTAATCCTGCGGCCAACTTCCCGGCGCTCAGTGGTCAGCATGCCAAGTATGTCGAGAACCAGCTGAACGCCTTCAAGGCCGGTCAACGCAAGAACGATGCCGGCAAGATGATGCGCAACATTGCCGGAAAATTGAGCGAGAAGGAAATCAAGGCCGTCGCCGCTTACGTGCAGGGTCTGCACTGAGCCGTTTATATCGGCATACACGTTGAAAGGCGGCCCTCGGGCCGCCTTTTTTATTGCTAGAATACACACGGCTGCGCGGGATTACCCTTCCCGGCGTTAATCGGCTTTAAGATGGAGAGCACAATGAAAAACGTATTTCGACTGTTGATTTTGATGATGTTTGCCCCTGTCGCACTGGCGGCCTGGGAAGAAGGGGTTAACTACGAAAGGCTGAGTGCCCCACAACCGACGGATAGCGGGGATCGTATCGAAGTGCGCGAGTTGTTCTGGTACGGCTGCCCGCACTGTTATCACCTGGAACCCGCGTTACGCGAATGGCTCAAGCACAAACCCGATGATGTCGCCTTTGTGCGCATGCCGGCGATACTCGGCCCGAGCTGGGAACTGCTGGGACATGCCTACTATACCGCCCAGGTGCTCGGCGTGGTGGACAAGGTACACGAGCCGATCTTTGAACGTATTCACAAGGATCGTAAACAGTTACGCACGGTCGATGACGTCAGGGCGGTTTTCGTCGAGCAGGGCATTCCCGTCAATGATTTTAACAAGGCCTGGAATTCTTTTGCGGTGGTGACCAGGACCAACCGGGCAAAGCGCGCGCGTGACATGTATGGCATCAGCGGTGTTCCAACCCTGATCGTCAATGGAAAATACCGCACCAGCGCCACCCTGGCCGGCGGTAACGACAAGATGCTCCAGGTTGTCGATTACCTGATTGAAAAGGAACGCAAGGCATCTGCAGGGACCGCGGTTAAAAAATAATCGCCATGGCTCATCCGGCAGCGCAGGCTGTTGTTCAACGGGAATGCTGACATGAACGCTGCACAGCTCTTCGTAAAATGCCTGGAGAACGAAGGCGTCGAATATATCTTCGGCGTGCCGGGTGAGGAAAACCTCGACCTGATGGATGCCCTGCTGGATTCGAGCATCCGCTTTGTTACCACGCGCCACGAACAGGGCGCGGCGTTTATGGCTGATGTCTACGGGCGCCTGACCGGCCGGGCCGGCGTTTGCCTGTCGACACTGGGGCCGGGCGCGACCAACCTGGTCACCGGCGTGGCGGACGCCAATATGGACCACGCACCGGTCGTGGCGATTGCCGGGCAGGCGAGCACTAACCGACTGCACAAGGAATCGCACCAGGTGCTCGACCTGGAAAATATTTTCCGGCCGATTACCAAGTACACCTCGCGCGTACTGGCGCCGGAGGTGATACCGGAGGTGATACGCAAGGCCTTCAAGGTGGCGCAGTCGGAAAAGACCGGCGCGGTGTTTATTGAATTTCCCGAAGACATCGCCAAACTGCCCGCCGTGGCAAAACCTTTACAGGTCAATTCGCCGTTTCCGCCGGAGCCGCCGCAGCAACAGGTGGAGCGCGCCGCAACACTGATCTCCAAAGCGCGTAACCCGATGATCCTGGCAGGCAACGGCGTGGTGCGGGCCGGTGCCTGGAGACACCTGGCCGACTTCGCCGAACAGCTGAACATCCCGGTGGCGAATACCTTCATGGCCAAGGGCGTGACGCCGTTTCGCAATCGCACCACGCTGGCAAGCGCCGGTCTGCAGGCCAACGATTACATCAGCTGCGGGTTCAGCCGCGCCGACGTGATTATCTGTATCGGTTACGACCTGGTGGAGTACCATCCTTACCTGTGGCACCCGACACGTGATCGAACCATTATCCATATTGATCGCACCCAGGCCGAAGTGGACGAGCATTACAACGTCACCGTCGGTGTGCTGGGTGACATCAAGCACAGCTTGATGCGTATTGCCGAACTGACAACGCCACACCAGGGCCACCTGATGCGTCCATTGCGCGAAGCGCTCATCGAGGAAATGAACCGGCACCGCGACGACACCGGCTTTCCGGTCAAGCCGCAGAAAATCATCTGGGATTTGCGCACCGTGCTGGAACTCGATGATATCGTGGTGTGCGACGTGGGCGCGCACAAGATGTGGATGGCGCGCATGTTCCGTTGCGAGGAACCGAACACCTGCATCATTTCCAACGGTTTCGCCAGCATGGGCATCGCCGTGCCGGGCGCGGTGGCCGCCAAACTGGTTTCCCCCGACCGCGCGGTGGTCGCCGTGACCGGTGATGCAGGTTTCCTGATGAATTCACAGGAAATCGAGACGGCGATACGCATTGAAGCGCCGATCGTGATCCTGGTCTGGAATGACAGCGGTTATGGCCTGATCGAGTGGAAGCAGATGCACCAGTTCCAGCGTCCATCGCATGTGAGCTTCAATAACCCGGATTTTGTCAAATATGCCGAATCATTTGGCGCCAACGGCTACCGTGTAGAGGCACCTGACCAGTTACAGCGTATACTCAAGGAAGCGCTGGCGCAGCCGACCTTAAGTATAATCGACTGCCCTGTCGATTATAGTGAAAACCTGAAATTAACCGAGCAGTTAGGCAACCTGGTTTGCCCCATTTGATACTGATATGTCACCGACCGCCAATGCTGAAACCCTCCACCCCGCGCCCGGACGCACCTTGCGGTTGCTCAGCTACAACATTCAGATTGGCATTCACACGCGGCGTTACGGACAATACCTGACGCACAGCTGGAAACACGTACTGAACCACCCGCAACGCTTCGATAACCTCGACCGCATTGCGGCACTGATGAGCCAGTACGATGTTGTCGGCATCCAGGAGGCGGACGCCGGCAGTGCGCGCAGCGGTTTCGTCAATATTACCCAGTACCTTGCCAATGCGGGCGGTTTTCCCCACTGGGACGACCAGACCAACCGGCGTATTGGTCGCTTTGCACAACATAGCCTCGGTGTGCTGAGTCGTTACAAGCCCAGCGGTATCACCGAACACCGCCTGCCGGGGCGCATTCCGGGGCGTGGCGCCATGGCGGTGCGATTTGGTGAAGGCGAAGAGTCGCTGGTGATTGTGATCGTACACCTTGCGCTCAGCCAGCGCGGCCGAATGAACCAGCTGGATTACCTGGGCGACCTGGTCAACCAGTACCGGCACGTGGTGTTGATGGGCGACATGAATTGCCGCTCAAATAGCGAAGAAATCGAACGCTTGATTGACCGCACACTCATGACCGAACCGCTGCACGGCATGAATACCTTCCCGAGCTGGCGCCCGAAGCGCAACATCGATCATATCCTGGTGACGCCCACGGTACAGGTCGAGCGCGCCGAAGTACTGGACTATCCCCTGTCTGATCATCTGCCGGTGAGTATGGAAATTGTATTACCGGAAACCGTCAAGCTCAGTGGCGACCGGGACTAGGCATGGAGAACGACGACCAGGCACAGGAAGTCGAGCAGTGGAAAAAGAAGTACCTCGACTACCTGGAAGAAAGCGAACGAAAAGAAAAGCAGTGGAAGGACAATGATGAACTGCTGCGTAAAACTATCTCGCGCCTGACACTGGCCGCCGACGGGCTTGACGATACACTCGATAAACAATTGCGTGATCTGCGTAACGCGATTCGTGATCACAGCAGCACCTTGCAGCTACACGGTCACATCGATGATATGTCGAAAACCCTGGTACGTCTGGACCAGGCTGGAAAACAACGCGAGGACACGATAGATACACCGGTGTCTGCGCCTGCTCCTTCGGACGACTCCGGCGGGTTTCTGAAACGGCTGTTTGGTTCAACACGGAAACCGTCACCCATATCCAGTGATGCTGCTTCGGTCAGCGCCAATCCTGATAGCGATCCCGCTTCCAGCGAAAGCGTGCGCGATATTCTTGTCCAGTTACTGGAACGCCTGACACTCCCTGAAGAATTTTCGCAGCGCGTCGATCACATCCGCACGCATATTCTGAAAATGGCTGATGGTGAACACTGGGACAGCGTGCTGGGAGAGATCGCGGACCTGGTACAGGCCATACGTGTCCAGTCGCAAAAAGAAAAGCAGGGTATCGAAGAATTTCTCAAACAACTTGGCGAACGTTTGCAGGAAGTCGATCGTCAGCTTGCACAAAGCGAAAGTTATTACGACGATACGCTGGATGCAGGGCAGCAACTCGATAGCCGTGTGCAGCAGGAAATTTCCGGTATCGGCGACAGCGTGCGCGACGCGACTGACCTCGGTCAGCTCAAACAGGTTGTGCAGACGCATATCGACGCCATACTCACACACATGGCGGGGCACCGCGAAGCGGAACAGCAACGCTATGACGATGCCAAGCAAGAAATCACCGCCATGAGCGTGCGCATGAAAGACATGGAGTCCGAGACCGAGTCATTGCGCTCGCGTATCGACGACGAACGTTCGCAGGCAAAGACCGACGCGCTGACCGGCATACCCAACCGGCTGGCGTGGGAAGAACGCCTGGAGCAGGAAATTGCACGCTGGAAACGTTTTACCACACCGCTGGTGCTGGTGATGTGGGATGTGGACCACTTCAAGCGCATTAACGACCGCTTTGGACACAAGGCGGGTGACAAGGTACTGCGCACCATTGCGCATGTGCTGGCGGACAATGTACGGGAAACCGACTTTGTCGCCCGTTACGGTGGCGAGGAGTTTATCCAGCTGATGACAGGTTCTTCACTCGAAGAGTGTTTGCCCGTTATTGAAAAACTGCGTAGCGCAATAGAAGCAACCGGTTTTCACTTTCGTGACCAGCGTGTGACTATCACGGCATCCTGCGGTCTGACCGCCTACCGGGACGATGATACAGCAGACCAGTGTTTCGAACGCGCCGATAAAGCCATGTACCGCGCCAAGCACGC
>CAYYAP010000032.1:10462-15115 GCA_964469575.1 uncultured Thiohalobacter sp. | reverse complement strand
TCTATGTCACTGGCAATGATAGTCGAGCCACTGATCGTGCCTTCAACCTCGACCCTGAGTCCGTCCGCAAGCTGCAGCGTGGACGGGTTGAGGGTTGCAGTACTGGCATTCACAGGCTGCCCACCAACCAGGAAGTTGCTTTTATCGACAAACTGGGTGATCAATCCCTCGACACTCACTTCGTCACCATCACTACCGATAACAGTGTCATCCGGTTGTACGCGGTCTGCGGTTATGGTGTTAGAAGTGCTATTGTAGGTTCCCTGGACTTCGACAGAGGTGTTATTTAACACCATCCCACCGGGCATATCATTCAGGTTCGGGTTGCTTCCAAGTTTGATATTCACCAAGGTGTTATTCATCCCCGTGACAACAAAGGTATCACCAGCCATGCTCGCCCCAAGCAGTGGCATTGTTGACGATACATTGCCCTTTACCTCGACCAGGGTGGAGTCGTCCACAAACAGGCCAAGCTTTTTGTCGACATAGGTGGCATTAAGTAAACCAGTGCTGTCGAAGAAACCGCTTACCTCGATAACATCATTGTCGGTCAGTGTGTTGAAGCCTGCTCCGTTAACAAACGTTGTCGAGGCCGAGTCAATTTTCACCATAGTATTAAGCACAGTGAAGGTTCGTGTGACTGCACCCGGGCCGGCAGGCGTGGATCCACTAATCGGCCCGCTGACATCATCATTGTATACAATCTGTGTTGCGGAGCCGGTGCCGGCAGCGCTGTTGAATGTGCCGTTGACTTCAACAACCATGCCGAGTTGCAGGGTTGACTGACAGGCACTGCCGGTAGTGTTAATCCCGTCAATGACACAGTTCGCCGCACTAATATTCTTAAACTCAATCCCGTTCACGAAAATACTGCCAAACGCCGTGATTGTGCCACTGGCTATCTGGCCTGTGCCGCCAATGCCACCGCTGGCAACTGAACCACCGCCAGAACCGCCACCACAACCTGTCAGTAAGACAGCCAGTGCAATGAATGTGGATTGCAGTAATCTTTGGAAAGCGCGCATTACGGCTTCTCCCTTCCTGAGTCTGGTTCGTAGTAATAGATACCGACGCTGACATAGCATCCGGCATCGGATTCGTCCTCGCTGACTTCATGTTCAGTCAGCCAGGCGTCAAATTCTTCCAGCAGCAGCTGGGATTTTTCTGCTGCCAGGGTTTTGAAAGAGTCTACGGCATCCGGGCGCACACGATAACTGGACACCTTACGTTGAAATCTCAGCCGGTCTTCGGGCGCCGTCAGGTTGTGGTCGATGGTGGCGATCAGTTCGGCGCTGTCCTTGCCGAGAATGTTCAGTTTTTCGGTGGGGTCATTGCCTGGCAGGTAAGCTTTTTGCACCAGACTGACCTGGTGGTCCTGTTTCTCAACACTCCCTGCGGTAGTGAGCACCGTCAGCATGGACTGTGTCGTCATGTCGCCACTGTATTCCCGGACCAGTTCGGCAAACGTATGGCCGTCGCCCTCAATCTCCAGTAAGGCGGGGTGACCGGTATCATCCTGAAAGTGCGGGTCGTTGACCCAGCCGGAGATCACCCGGACGGCACGGTTATAGCGCTGCTCGTTGGCGCCCGATTCGGCATCCTCGAGTTCATGCAGGCGGCGGGTTTCCTTGCGCGTCAGGCCGGTGAGCGCGGACACGCGCGAGATGGTTTGCTTCTTGCA
The DNA here is from genome assembly GCA_964469575.1 of uncultured Thiohalobacter sp. GTDB lineage: Bacteria > Pseudomonadota > Gammaproteobacteria > DSM-19610 > DSM-19610 > Thiogranum. The sequence goes on along the minus strand of CAYYAP010000032.1, from coordinate 13,434 downwards.
CTCAGGCGCAAAATCCTCGAAGGCGACATCTACGTAGATTTTTTTGGCAAGCTCGGCAAAGCTCCCGTAAGCGATACCATTACGGATGAGAATTCTGACCAGCGGCCTGAGCAGGGTCAGGATAGCGCGGGACAGGGTCTGTTGAAGGTTCTCGGCCATAGTGGGACTATATTCCCAAATTCATAATATGTCAAGGAAATGACGCCTGGATAAGCCTGATGTTCCAGTTGAATTACCTTGTACCTGTCACACCATACATGACCTCGGGGCATTCTGGCCAACCCGCTAAAGGTGCGACTTATCACATCAATATTTAATAAAAAATAGTTGGCTAGAAATATAGAGTCTACTATTATTTACAACACACAGCCCCGTTATATATCCATTCAGGGACTGCTATATAATTATTGTAGTATTTAAATATAGAGTGCAATCTAAAATATGACCGACCTGAGAACCCGAAAAGCTGCACGAACCCGCCTGGCGCTTGCGCGCGCCCTTTCCGGCGCCCTGGCTGACCATCACCTCGCAGACATACGCGTTAAGGCGATTTGCGCCGAAGCCGAGGTGTCCGAGGCAACGTTTTTCAATTACTTTGCCCGCAAGCAGGACCTGATGGCATACCTCGCGCACCTGTGGTTGCTGGAACTGGGCTGGCATGTCCAGTCTGCCGCAGTCAGTCTGCGCGGACTGGACGTCATCGAAAAGCTGTTTTCACAGGTCGCGAACACCTGTGAACGCCGGACGGGGGTGTTTCGTGAACTGCTGGTGTGGATGGCGCGTGGCGGCAGTCTTGACCCGAATATCAGCCTTGGCCCGGTGGAAAAGCAACTGGCTTTCCCGGATCTGGACGGGATCGGCGACACGCCGGTCAGGGGCCTTGATGCCTGGTTGCTGGAACACCTTGAGGCGGCGATAACGGATGCCGAATTGCCCCCCAATACACTGGTCCCGCTCACACTGGCCAGTCTGCTGACAATACTGCTGGGGGTGCCAATGACACTGCTTTCTCATGACCCGCAGCGGGTGGCCAGTCATTACCGGCAACAGCTGGCCCTGTTATGGGCGGGGGTACGCGCGGCAAGCGGGGTGAGCTAGAGTAAGGCTATGACGACAAACGAGACAAATGACAAGGCGACTTATGTTCGCACGCTACCGAAATCGGCAAGGTTGCTGCATCGCTCGCGCTATGTAATGCGCTGGGGCGATATGGACGCCTTTGGCCACCTGAATAACGCCATGTACTTCACCTATTTTGAGCAGGTGCGTGTGGACTGGCTGGTTGCGCTTGGGATAACACACGATCTGGTGCTGGCGAATGTCTCATGCACCTTTTTGCATCCGTTGAAATTTCCGGCGACCATTGAGGTGGAGTTGTATGGCGGCCCTGCGGGCAAGCACAGTATGGACAGCTATTATTTGTTGCGTAACCGGGATGACGGCAACACGCTGTGCGCCATCGGACACGGGGCCATTGTATGGTATGACCACAAAAACGCCCGTGCGATACCCGTTCCTTCGGTGGTGCGGGAGTCACTGAATGGAGTTGTTTGATACCCACTGCCACCTCGATGTTGCCGCGTTCGACAAGGATCGCATGCAGGTATGGCAGCGCGCACAGGCGCAAGGCGTCAGGACAATACTGGTACCCGCGATCGATGCCGCTCATTGGGACGGTGTACTGGCGCTTTGTGATACGCAACCTGGTTTGTACCCGGCGCTGGGATTGCACCCGATGTTTCTGGAAAACCACCAGTGGGACGATATTGCACAGCTGGAACAGTATGTCGCGTCACACCGGTTACTGGCCATTGGTGAGATTGGCCTGGATTACTTCGTACATGAACTGGACCGTGACAGGCAGCGGCAGTTGTTCGAAGCACAGCTTGCGGTGGCGCGTGACGCAAAACTGCCGGTCGTGCTGCATGTGCGCAAGGCGCACGACGAGGTGTTGTCCTGCCTGAAGAAAACCCCGGTCCACGGCGGAACCGTGCATGCCTTCAACGGTAGTGAACAGCAGGCCATGCAGTATATCGACAGGGGCTTCAAACTGGGTTTTGGCGGCACCCTGACCTGGGAGCGTTCACGAAAAATCCGCGCACTGGCGCGCAGCCTGCCGATGGACGCCATCGTGCTTGAGACCGATGCGCCGGATATGGTGGTGGCGCAACACGCCGGTGAGCGGAATAGCCCGGAATATCTCGTCTATTGTTTACAGGCGCTGTCCGAAGTGCGGGATCTGCCACAGGCAGAAATTGCACAACAGACAACCTCCAACGCACGGGCTGTGTTTGGTTTGTCATGAGCCGGGATGATCAACGTTTTGCGGGCATCGCCCGTTTATATGGCAAGGAGCCGGCACAGTGGATCGCCGCTATGCGAGTGTGCGTCATTGGTATGGGCGGTGTCGGCTCCTGGGCGGTGGAGGCCCTGGCGCGTAGTGGCGTTGGCGACCTGACGCTGATCGACTACGACGAAATCTGCCTGAGCAACATCAACCGCCAGGTGCATGCGCTGGAAAGCGGCGTTGGCGAAAAGAAAACCCAGGCGATGGACAGGCGCATCCGTGATATCAATCCGCAATGCAGGGTGACGATCATTGATGATTTTATTACCGACCGTAACCTGTTCGAATACCTGCCACCGGATAAACCCTTTGATTATGTCATTGATGCAATCGACAGCATCCGTTTCAAGGCCGCGCTGATCTATCACTGCAAGCGTAACAAAATGCCGGTCATTACCACCGGCGCCGGCGGCGGGCTTAACGACCCCACGCAGATACAGGTTCGTGATCTGTCACGAACCTTCAACGACCCGCTGGCGGCCAAGGTGCGCGCCGAGCTGCGCGCCAGGCACAGTTTCTCCCGCAACACAAAACGCTACTTCGGTATCGAATGCGTTTTCTCCGCCCAGCAACAGGTCTACCCGAAAGCCGACGGCAGTGTCGGGCAACAGAAACCGGGTATACA
>CAYYAP010000032.1:6068-10362 GCA_964469575.1 uncultured Thiohalobacter sp. | reverse complement strand
GGTTTGTCGAGCGGGCGCTGCGGGTATGACTCGGTAGCAAAGGGTTGCTGAAACTGCGCGTCAACATTCATGGCGGTTACCTCGGGGCGCTCCGCCCGCCGTTAGCGTTCCCTCGGGTAGGCTAGCGGCCATTTGTCTGAAACCTTTACGGTTTACAGGGGCATTTGTTTCAGGAACAGACGGTTATCGCTATACTGCCAGCCCGGATTAATCAGAGTTGCGCTAATTAACTGTATTTCAGGAGAATTAATGTGATTAAACAAGTTTCAGCTGTGGCCATGATCACCCTCGGCTTTACCCTGGCGGCGATTCCCGCATACGCGGGTGACGCGGCCCCCGAAACACGCCTTGAGGCCAAGATTCTGGAAAATATCAAGCCGGTGGGTCAGCTCAATATCGGTTCTGTTCCTGCGGCAGCTGCGCCGGTTGCTGCGGCCGCGCCGCGTTCGGGCAATGATATTGTCAGCAGCACCTGTGTGGCCTGTCACGGCACCGGCGTGGCGGGCGCCCCCAGGCTGGGCGACAAGGCGGCCTGGAGTCCACGCGCCAGCAAGGGTGTCGATGGCCTGCTGAAGAACGCCATCCATGGCCTGAATGCGATGCCGCCGAGGGGAACCTGCGCAGACTGTTCGGATGATGAGCTGAAAGGCGCCATCGAGTATATGCTGAAACAGGCTGGTCTGTAGGTTTTCAGGAAAGCATGCCGCGCAGTTGCGCCAGGTGTGCTTGCCCACGCTGTTTTTGTTCTTCCGGGTTTTTATGTGTGCCGGGCTTGTCCCATTGCACATCGTCCTGCGGAAGTTCGTGGAGAAAGCGGCTGGGCTCGCGGCTTTCCCATTCACCGGCACGACGGCGTTTGACGGCGTAGGTCAGGCTGAGTGTTTTCTGTGCACGGGTGATGCCCACGTAGGCCAGTCGGCGTTCTTCATCAAAGTTGTCCGCCTCGATGGCGCTGCGGTGCGGTAGCAGGTTTTCTTCCATACCGACCATAAACACGTGCGGGAACTCCAGTCCCTTGGCGGCGTGCAGGGTCATCAGGCGGACACAGTTCTCGTTACCCTCGTCGTCACGGTCCAGCCGGTCGAGCAGCGCGATGCGGTTGACCCGGTCGGCGAGTGTCATGTCGGTTTCGCTTTTGTCGCCCATGCGTTCCAGCCAGCTAATCAGTTCATTGACATTCTGCAGGCGGCGTTCGCCCTCATTGGGGTCTTTGGCGCTGTCGAACAACCAGCTGTTGTAGTCGGTATCCTGTATTAACCGGTGAATGACCGGCATGGCTTCGCCACGTTGCGCTTCGTCGGCGAGGTCTACTACCCACTGTGCAAATTCCCGCAGTCGATTCAGTGCGCGTGTATTCAGTACCGTGGACAAGTCATCTTCGAAGCAGGCTTCCAGCAGGCTGAGTTGTTGCTGTGAGGCAAAGGCGCTGAGTTTTTCCAGTGTGGCCGCACCCAGTTCACGGCGCGGGGTGTTGACCACGCGCAGGAAGGCGCGGTCATCCGCATCGTTAACCAGCAGGCGCAGATAGGCAATCAGGTCTTTCACTTCGCGGTACTCGAAAAACGAAGTGCCGCCACTGAGGTGATAACTGATGCTGTGTTCACGCAAGACTTTTTCAAAATTACGCGACTGGTGATTACCACGATACAAAATCGCGTAGTCGCTGTGTCGTGCCGCATGCGTGAACTGGTGGTGAAGAATTTCCGATACCACGCGCTCGGCTTCGTGCTCGGCATCGCGACAGGCGAGAATCTTCAGTGGCGTGCCATAACCCAGTGTGCTCCATAATTGTTTTTCAAACACGTGCGGGTTTTTTGCAATCAGGGTGTTGGCGCATTTCAGGATACAACCGGCGGAGCGGTAGTTCTGTTCCAGCTTGACGACTTTCAGGCGTGGAAAATCGTCTTTCAGGCGATTGAGGTTTTCCGGGTTGGCGCCGCGCCAGGCATAGATGGACTGGTCATCGTCGCCCACCGCAGTAAAAGGTGTGGTCTTGCCTACCAGCAACCGTACCAGTTCGTACTGAGCGGTATTGGTATCCTGGTATTCGTCCATCAACAGGTGGCGGATACGTCCCTGCCAGTGTTCGCGCGTGGCCGGGTGTTCCTGCAGGGCCAGTACCGGTTGCATAATCAGGTCGTCGAAGTCGAAGGCATTGTAGGCTTTCAGGCTGCGCTGGTACTCGGCGTACAGAACGGCGGCGGCCTGTTCAAATTCATCGCTGGCCTGTTTCAGCGCCTGTGGTGGGAGCAGCAGTTCATTCTTCCAGTCGGAAATGCGGTTGCGCAAGGCGTCATTGTCGTAGGCAGCGGGGTTTTTGCGCAGCAGTTCGTCAATCAGGTGCAGGCTGTCCTGGCTGTCAAAAATGGAGAAGTTCGCTTTGTAGCCGAGTTGCCCGGCCTCGCGGCGCAGGATGCGCATGCCGAGGGTATGAAAGGTGGAAACGATCAGGCCCTTGCCGGCATCTTTTGTGAGTAACTGGTTGACGCGTTCGCGCATTTCGCGCGCCGCCTTGTTGGTGAAGGTTACAGCGATGATATGTTTTGCCGACACCCCGCAGTGGCCGATCAGGTAGGCGATTTTGTGGGTGATAACGCGCGTCTTGCCACTGCCGGCGCCGGCCAGCACCAGCAACGGGGCTTCGGTTTCGCGCATCGCGGCTTTTTGCTGGGGGTTAAGGTCAGGCACGCAGGGGATTGTATCGAGTCCGCGCGCAAAGCGTCAGCTTGTAAATGACGCGCGTTCGTGCCTGCAAGGCCGCGTTCCCCCTCAGTCAACCAGGTTGTTGTCGGGGCAACGGTAGCCGCAGGCTTCCTGAAGGTGTGATGTGGATACGCGAGAGCTGTCATCCAGGTCGGCAATGGAGCGCGCGACGCGCAGGGTTCGGTGGATGGCGCGCGGCGACAGCCGGAAATGTGTCGCCACCTTGTCGAGTAACTGTTTTTCAGTTTTCCCCAGTCGGCAGACTTCATCGAGATCAGACAGCGGTAGCCTGGCATTCAGCGAGCCGCGCGCCTGCTGCCGCACGCGGGCGGCCATCACACGCTGGCGTACCGCCGCGCTGTCTTCGCCAATCTCTGTTTCGAGTTGCCGCCACGGCAGGCGTGGCATGTCCACGCGCAAATCAATGCGGTCCAGCAGTGGACCGGAGATTCTGGCGCGGTAGCGCTGCACTTGTTGCAATGAGCAACGGCAGTCGTGCTCACTGTCGCCGTGATACCCGCACGGGCAGGGGTTCATGGCGGCGATAAACTGGAATCGCGCCGGGAAGTCGGCCTGCATGGCGGCGCGTGAAACCGTCACCATGCCGGTTTCCATCGGTTCGCGCAGCATATCCAGCGCATGACGCGGGAATTCCGGTAGTTCGTCGAGGAAAAGCACGCCATTATGCGCCAGCGAAATCTCCCCCGGCCGAGGCATGGAACCACCGCCGACCAGTGCCGCCGCAGAGGCATTGTGGTGTGGTGCGCGGAACGGGCGCGTACGCCAGCGGCGGGTATCGACGGGCTTGCCGCAGACGGATAATACGGCGGCGGATTCCAGTGCTTCGGCTTCGCTGAGTGGTGGTAACAGTCCGGGCAGGCGGCTGGCCAGCAGGGTTTTGCCGGTACCGGGCGGTCCGATCAGCAACAGGTTATGGCCACCTGCGGCGGTGATCTCCAGGGCGCGACGCGCCCGCGCCTGTCCGCGCACATCGACCAGGTCAGGCAGGTTGGGGTCGACCTCATGAGGGATAGACAGCGCGTCCGGCTGTTGCAGTGGCTCCAGTTTGCGCAGGTGCTGACAGATTTCGAGAAGATGGTCAGCGACCAGGCTATGCGGGCGACCGGCCAAAACGGCCTCGGCGGCATTGCCGCGCGCGCAGATCAAACGGCGTTGCGCCTGACGGCTGGCCAGTACACCGGGAAGTACGCCACGCACCGGACGTAGCCCACCACCCAGCGCCAGTTCGGCAACAAATTCGTACCCGGCGAGTGTATCGTCGGGCACCTGGCCGGAAGCGGCCAGAATGCCAATGGCAATCGCCAGGTCATAGCGACCGCCCTGCTTGGGCAGGTCGGCGGGGGCAAGATTTACCGTGATGCGCCGCGCCGGAAATTCAAAACCGCTGTGCAGCAACGCACTGCGTACCCGCTCGCGGCTTTCGCGTACAGCGGTTTCCGGCAGACCAACGATGGAAAGCGCAGGTAGTCCGTTTGAAAGGTGAACTTCTACGGTGACCAGCGGGGCATCGACGCCCAGTTGGGCGCGACTGAAAACAATAGCAAGTGACATGACTCCATCCCTGGTGGTT
>CAYYAP010000032.1:1171-5968 GCA_964469575.1 uncultured Thiohalobacter sp. | reverse complement strand
CAGTTGGGCGCGACTGAAAACAATAGCAAGTGACATGACTCCATCCCTGGTGGTTTATTACTGGAATGGCATCCATGCCATTCATGAGTCGTAGGAGCGGGCTTGCCCGCGAACCGTTTGTGCGATTTGTTCGCGGGCAAGCCCGCTCCTACGAATTTGGAGCGCCCGGTTTCTCGAGCGCTGCAACCTGTTTTTCCAGCTGCTCGATCCTGGCGCGTGTACGGGCCAGCACTTTGGTCTGTACATCGAACTCTTCACGCGTGACCAGGTCCAGCTTCGCCAGCGCAGCCTGCACGGTGGCGCGCAGGTTTTTTTCCACATCGGCGCGCATGGCCTTTGCGACAGGCGGCATGGCGTCTGTCAGGCGTCGTGTCAGGTCGTCGAGGAATTTGGGATCCAGCATGAGCGCACCTTAAACCAGGGAGGGATGCCACGTCCAGCCGTCGGTCAGCGATGCACCATTAAAGTGCGCCAAAGCGGTGCGTGCAGAGATCAAGCCCTGATTTGGTGCGCACTGCTGTCGCAAAATAAATACATATTCGTACAACACATTGAATTAACTATCTATTTTAGGCTGGCACAGGAACTGCAATCGCATGGCTACGCTCGAAGCCGTTCATTGGTACCAAGGGTGAGCGAAAAGATTGTTCTTTTAGATAGCGAAGACAATATTGATGGATACAGGAGTCCAAAACATGAAATTTGCAAAAACTGTAATAGCGACCGCACTGATCGCTTCCGCCGGTGTAGCCCAGGCTGAAATCACCGCCAATGTGAGCGCAGTGACCAATTACTATTTCCGCGGCATTACCCAGACTGCCGACAGCGCCGCCGTTCAGGGTGGTTTTGATTACAGCCAGGAATCGGGTTTATATGCTGGTGTGTGGGGTTCCAATGTTGATTTTGGCGGCAAGGAATCCACCGAGGTAGATTTATATTCGGGTTTCGGTGGTGATATCGGAGACACCGGCGCCAGTTATGACCTGGGTGCTATCTACTACGCCTACCCGGGAGCCGGTGGCGACATGCAGGGCGGCGATCTTGACTATGCCGAGCTCTACGTTGGCGCCAGCATGGGTATGTTCAGCGCCAGCTTCAATTACAACGTCTGGGGTGAGGTGACAGGCACCGGGAACAGCTTTCAGGTCAATGACGATGGCGACTACTTCTGGAACGTCAGCGCTGATGTTCCGCTGCCGGAGAAATTCAGCTTCGGTGCCTTCATCGCCGGCGCCAACTTTAACTCCAAGGCTGATGACTACACCTATTGGGGTGCTTCGGTCAGCAAGGATGTTGGCGATTTCGGTTCACTGAGCATGAACTATGAGCAGAACGACGGCGGTGGAAATGCTGCCAATGTCATTGCGACAGACGATAGCGCCAAGATCTGGCTGGGCTGGTCAAAAGACTTCTAAGCCTTTTTCGTTCATTTATTTATTTAACCGTAAGACCCGTCCTTCGGGGCGGGCATTAACCTGGGAGACCTTCTGATGAAGCTGGTAACTGCAATCATCAAGCCCTTCAAGCTCGACGACGTACGCGAGTCGTTGTCCGAGATTGGCGTAACGGGCATCACGGTCACTGAAGTCAAGGGATTTGGACGCCAGAAAGGACACACGGAGTTGTACCGCGGCGCGGAATATGTGGTGGATTTCCTGCCCAAGGTCAAGATTGAAGTTGCTGTCAGCAGCGACATGACCGAGCAGGTAATCGAAGCGATTTCCAAAGCGGCCAACACTGGCAAAATCGGTGACGGCAAAATCTTTGTATTCCCTATGGAGCAGACGATCCGCATTCGCACCGGCGAAAGCGGACCCGAAGCCCTGTAGCGGTCAAGTGGAGAGAGAACATGACAGTTAACAGATTTTTCAAGCATCCAGCGTTGTGGTTTGCGGGCCTGCTGGCGATGCTGCCTTCCCTGGCGATGGCCGACGATGTGCTCAGTGCGGGCGATACAGCGTGGATGCTGACAGCCACTGCGCTGGTGCTGTTCATGACCGTTCCGGGCCTTTCGCTGTTTTATGCCGGCATGGTGCGCAGCAAGAACGTGCTGTCGGTGATGATGCAATGTTTTGCCATCACCGGTGTCGTGACCGTGTTATGGACATTGTACGGCTACAGCCTGGCGTTTGGTGATGGTGGTTCGATGAATGCTTACTGGGGCGGGTTCGGTAAGGCATTTCTTTCCGGTATCGGTGTCGATACCCTGTCGGGTACCATTCCCGAAACCGTGTTTGTCATCTTCCAGATGACTTTCGCTATTATCACACCGGCACTGATTGTCGGCGCCTTTGCCGAGCGTATGAAGTTTTCCGCTTTGCTGCTTTTCACCGTTTTGTGGGTCAGTTTCGTCTATGCACCGATCTGCCATTGGGTGTGGGGCGGTGGCTGGTTGAGTGATTACGGTGTGCTGGATTTTGCCGGTGGCACCGTGGTGCATATCAACGCCGGTGTCGCGGGTCTGATGGCTGCACTGGTGATGGGCAAGCGCAAGGGCTTCCCGACCACGGCCATGCCGCCGCATAACCTGGCCTTGTCCGTGGTGGGCGCGGGTATGCTGTGGGTCGGCTGGTTCGGTTTCAATGCCGGCAGTGAGCTTGCCGCAGACGGTACCGCCGGTATGGCGATGGCGGTGACGCAGATTGCGACCGGTACCGCAGCGCTGGCGTGGATGCTGGCTGAGTGGATGGTGCACGGCAAGCCCAGCGTACTGGGTATCATCTCCGGTGCCGTAGCCGGCCTGGTGGCGATTACCCCGGCTTCCGGTTCGGTCGGCCCCATGGGCGCACTGGTTATTGGTCTGGCGGCAGGCGCGATCTGCTACTGGGGTGCAACCAGTCTCAAGCGTGCAATGGGTTACGATGATTCGCTCGACGCTTTCGGGGTGCATGGTATCGGCGGCATTGTCGGCGCACTGTTGACCGGTGTGTTCTCTGCTACCAGCCTGGGAGGCTCCGGTCTGGCCGAGGGTCACAACAGCATTGGCGAGCAGGTCACTGCCCAGGCGATTGGTGTGGGTGCTACCGTGATCTACACGGCTATTGCGACCTTGATTATCCTCAAGGTTATCGACGCGATTGTCGGCTTGCGGGTCAACGAAGAGGATGAGTCCGAAGGGCTCGATATTTCTCAACACGACGAACGCGGTTACATCCTGTAACCCTGATTTGTCAGGCCGCACTGACTGTCCTGAAGGACAGTCGATACAACGGGCGCTTCGGCGCCCGTTTTTTTATGGCGTTTATGATCGACGTCATGACAGGTACAATGTCACTCCACCTGATTCGAGGCCGCGCATTGCTCACGATCGAACATCTTTCCTGCACCGTATTGCAGGACATTTCCCTGGTGCTGGAAGATGCTGAACCGGTGAGCCTGTCCGGTGCCAGCGGTTCCGGTAAAACCCGCCTGCTGCGCGCGATTGCTGATCTGGACCTGAATACCGGTACCGTCAGGCTCGATGGTGTAACACGTGAAGCCATCGAGCCGCAGCGCTGGCGGCGCAAGGTCGGTTACCTGCCGGCGGAAAGCCGCTGGTGGGCGGCTAAGGTTGGCGAGCACTTTCGTGACCCTAGCACTGTGGCGTTTGAACGGCTGGGCTTTGGCCGTGAAGTCATCGACTGGAAAGTCGATCGCTTATCCAGTGGCGAACGCCAGCGGCTTGCCGTGCTGCGCCTGCTGGAAAATCGCCCGAGGGTGTTGTTACTCGATGAACCCACGGCCAACCTGGATGCGGAAAATATCGAACGTGTGGAAACCCTGATCCACGATTATATTGCCGAGACACGTGCCGCCTGTCTGTGGGTGACGCATGCCGCTGAACAAATCCGGCGTATAGCCCGGCGGCGCCTGGTCCTTGAAAACAGCCGCCTCGCGCGGGTGGAGGCGGCTTGATTACCCTCAGCCTGTTTGATTTAACGCTGGCGGCCCTGCTGGTTGTTGCGCTGGCGTTGAGTTCACTGCGCATCTACCCGGTGATCGCCGGGCAGCTGGCTATTGCCGCAGTACGTACGGCTATTCAGCTGACACTGATCGGCCTGGTACTGAAGGTGTTGTTTGCCAACAGCCATATCCTCTGGGTGGCGCTGTTGTCATTGTTCATGCTCGCCGTTGCAGGCCGTGAAGTCATGGCGCGACAACATCGGCGTTTCAGCGGCTGGTGGGGCTATGGCATTGGCGTGGTTTCGATGTTTATCTCTTCTTTTTCAGTGGCCCTGTTTGCACTTGTCATCGTGATCGGTAACCAGCCGTGGTACGAGCCACAGTACGCGATTCCGTTGCTGGGTATGCTGCTCGGCAACACCATGAATGGCATTGCGCTGGCGCTGGATCGTCTGACCAGTAGCGCCAGTGAACAGCGCGAGGTGATCGAGGCGCGCCTGATGTTGGGTTACAGTCAACAGGAAGCCATCGCCGACATCCGTCAACAGGTGTTTCGTACCGGTCTGATACCCATTATCAACGCCATGGCCGCCGCCGGCATCGTCAGTCTGCCGGGTATGATGACCGGGCAGATACTCGCCGGCGCCGCACCGGTCGAAGCGGTGAAGTACCAGATCATGATCATGTTCCTGATCTCGGGCGGTGCAGGGTTCGGGACACTGGCCGCGTTACATTTCGGTGTTCGGCGACTGTTTGATGACCGTTTGCGCTTGCGGCTGGACCGCCTGAGTCAAGCAGACTGAATACCTTCAATGCCGGCCCTCGGCGTAAGTAAGAAGCGGACAACTACTCGCTTACCTTGACGCCACGCCAGAATGCAATGCGCCCCTTGATATTTTTTGCCGCGTCACTTGG
>CAYYAP010000032.1:0-1071 GCA_964469575.1 uncultured Thiohalobacter sp. | reverse complement strand
TGACGCCACGCCAGAATGCAATGCGCCCCTTGATATTTTTTGCCGCGTCACTTGGCTCGGGGTAGTACCAGGCAGCATCCTCGTTGGTGTCATTGCCAACCCGGACAGAGTAGTAGCTTGCGGTACCCTTCCAGGGACAGCCGGTCTGCGTATCACTGGGCAGCATGTACGCCATATTCACAGCGTCCGGCGGGAAATAGTGGTTGCCTTCAACAACGACGGTATCGTTGCTCTCTGCAATGATAGTGTCCTTCCAGATGGCTTTCATTGTGATGCCCCCTGTTTTGCTTCAACCCGTAACTCACCCTTGCTGGCCTTGCGAAGATCAACGGCCAAACGATCCGGCGTCCAGCCATGTACCTTGTCGTGGGCTTCGATGTAAACCTGTGTCACCCCTGGCGGGATCTTCACGCCGCTGAGGCTGCGTGTAAAAGGCTGCTCCGAAACATGGGGATGATAGAGCACCCGGTTACCCAGCACATTACCCTTGTCATCCACCACACGCCAGTCGTCTGCATAGTGGTCCCAGCCGGTATCGTGGTGTTTCAGGGTAACGCTGACTGACCACTGGTTGTTACTATCGCGGTTGAAATCTGCGGCGAGGATTTTTACTTCACCGGCATTGGCATTGCTGAACAGGGTGGTGGTAAGTATGGCTATGAGAAGGGGTTTCCGTTTGCAAAATATATTATTCATAGTTTCCTCGTCCGTGATAAATGGCTGCCTGGGAAGAATACACTGTTATTTTACTTCTGGCATTCTGATGCAGGCAACTATCAATGATTTTCAACGCCTGGTCATAATACAGATCCCTTCATAGACTGTATGGATAAACAGTATAATGACCTTGTTTGAAAGTGCAAGGCGAGGATATATCGCAATATGAGGTATATCTACAAACAGATTTGGTCTGGTTTTCATGTTTAGAAAGGTTGTGGTACATCTATTGGCTTGAAAAGCAAGGAATACAGGCGTAGTTTCGCAGGTAAGAAGAAGCGCGCGCCAGGATGGGGTGGTGCAGGATACAAGGCAAATTCACGTGTTACTACACGGCGATTTGCCAGATACACA
>CAYYAP010000031.1:0-20822 GCA_964469575.1 uncultured Thiohalobacter sp. | reverse complement strand
CCAGGTCAAGCCGCGGCTGATACGACGCGAGCAATTCCTCAACCGGGCGCGGCCTGGCAATGCAGTATCCCTGCCCGTAATCCACACACAGCGCAACCAGCCGCTCGCGCACTTCCGGGGTTTCGACAAACTCGGCAATGGTGCGGACGCCAACCGCATGCCCGATATCATTGATCGCCCGCACCATGGCGGCATCCAGTTCACTGGTGGCCATATTCCGTACGATGCTGCCATCGATCTTGATGTAATCGATTTCCAGTTCCTTGAGGTAACCGAAGGCGCTGAGGCCACTGCCAAAATCATCCAGCGCAAACCGGCAACCGAGGGTGTGCAGACGCCTGACGGCGCCACGGATGGTGCGCAGATTGGAGATTGCCGATGTTTCGGTAATCTCAAAGCAAATCCGGTTTGCCGGGATAGCCGCCGACGCCAGCCGGCGTTCAAGGAAATCAACAAAGCCTGGATCAGCCAGCGACGTGCCACCCAGATTGATTACAATACCACTGTCTCCCGGCAGCTGACTGAATGCTCCCAGCAGTTTCATCACCGCATCGACAACCCAGCTATCGATACGCACCATGAGATGGTAGCGTTCGGCGGCGGGAAGAAATGCCATCGGCAACACCTCGCCACCCTCCCTGTCCCTCATCCGCAACAGGAATTCATACTGTGCAGGCAGCCCGTCACCGTCTTTGCATAAGGCAACAATGGGTTGACACACCATGTAAAAACGCTGCTCGTCGAGAGCATGACGAATTTCCGAGACCCAGTCCATCTCGCCACGGCGCTCGTTAAGCTCCGCATCGCTATGCTCAAACAGGTGCACACGATTGCGCCCGCCATCCTTGGCGGCATAACAGGCCATATCGGAGGCGCTCATCAGTTCGGAAACCGAACGACTTTGCGCCGTGATGGCAACCACGCCGATACTGGCGCCGATTTCGAAACTTCGTTCGCCGTACAGGAAACGAAAATCCCGTACCGTCGTGCGAATATTCTCGGCAATACGAACCGCCTGGTCGGCACTGCAATGCGTCAGCAACACACCAAATTCATCCCCGCCAAGACGCGCCAGCACATCCGCTTCGCGAACCTGACACTGTAACAGTGCCGATAGCTGGCGCAGCAATTCATCACCGGCGCTGTGTCCACAGACATCATTGACAACCTTGAACTGATCAAGATCGATATAACACAGGGCATGCTGAAGGTCAGTATTCCTGGCCCCCTCCAGCAAGCGTTCCAGATGGACCTCGAACTCGCGACGATTGAACAGACCGGTCAGGGGATCATGGCATGCCTGGAACGACAACTGCCTTGCCAGCTTGCGTGCCTGCCCAACATCGTGGAACACCATCACAACACCGGTCAACTCGTCATCCCGGCTGCGGATTGGCGCGGCAGAATCGGCAATAGCCACCTGCGCACCATCATGCCGCTGCAGCAACTTGTGACTCCCCTCGACAATACGCTCGCCACTCTCCAGACACAGCTCCACCGGGTTCGTCAGCATGGCGCCACTGTCTTCATCGATCAGGCGCATAATCTTGCCCAGCGGGGTCCCGCGGATCTCGTCGAGGGCACAGCCGAGCAAGTCTTCAGCAATGGGGTTCATGTACTCGATACGCCCGGTACGATCCGTGGTAATAACAGCATCACCGATAGAGTGCAGTGTCACCTCGGCCTGGTCCTTCTCCCGCTGCAACGCCTGCTCGGATTCCACCGCACGCGTCAGCGCCTGGTGTAATTCCTGTTTCTGCCTGAGTGAGTAGTCGAGGGCTTCGTTAATAAACCGTCCCAGGTAACCAAACTCGTCGTTACGTGTTTCATCAAATCGCACCTGCTCGTCACCGGCCGAAAATTCCTGCGCGGTATTCGTCATTTTCCTGAAAGGTTTGCTCAGCACCAGATCCAGCACTCGCTGAAGAATGACCCCGAACAACAGAAACAGCCCGCCCATACCCAGCAGCAACCGCTTACGGCTTTCCGCCACCTGACCTTCAACCGAAGGGAGATACAGGGTGACACTGGCCTGTGTCCGGGCAGGATGGACAGACCCGGACAGCCACACCGGGCGTGTGTACCACACAGCCTGCTCAGGTGTCTGTCCGTACACCCGTTCCTGCGTCCCAACCTTGACGCGTAACCCCTCGATAAGCCCGGAACGCCCCATCACGCGCTCGGCCAGCACGCCAAATGAGTGAATATCATTCACCGGCTCCGGCTGTTCAAGAAATTCCTGGTAAAGGCCCGACATGAAACGATCCACCACCGCCTGCTGGCGCTGGAGAATCTGCTCCTCGCGGCCGTTGAGCATGACCAGCACAGTCATCACACCGATAACCGCCATACCCCAGAAGACAATACCGGTTACCCGAACCGGCAGGGTACGGAAATCCTGAGTGTGTCCTGGAGTCATATTTCGCCTGCGCCAGCCGGAAAAAATGTGCGGGTACTCCCCGACCTGGAATCGGCCAGGCGGGCCTGATCTTTAGCAAATTCAGTGCCGACGCCAGCGGGTGCCGTCAGCCGCATCCTCCAGCTCTACCCCCATCTCCGTCAACTGCTCGCGCAAGCGGTCCGCCTCGGCCCAGTCGCGCCGCTCACGGGCCGCCTGGCGCTGTACGACGAGATCGTCGATCAGCGCATCATCGGCCATCTCACCCTGCACGGTTTCGCCCCGCAGGTAGACTTCGGGATCTGACTGCAACAGGCCAAGTCGCTCCGCCAATCGACGCAAGGTGACCACCAGCCCGGCAAGCCGGTCGTCATGTGTATCACGACCACGATTGATGGCGCGCGCCAGTTCAAATAACACTGCCAGCGCTTCCGGGGTGTTGAAATCATCGTTCATGGCCGAGTCGAAACGCTCAATGTACTCGACAAGCGGCTCGGCCCGGGTATCGGTGTCGGTGTCACGCAGCGCCGTATACAGCCGTTGCAGGGCGCCACGCGCCTTGTCCAGGTTGTCGTCGCTGTAGTTCAGCGGGCTGCGGTAGTGGCTGGCAAGAATGAAGTAACGCACCTCTTCCGGTTGATAAACAGCCAGTATTTCGCGCACGGTAAAAAAATTACCCAGCGATTTGGACATTTTTTCCTCGTCCACCTGCACAAAACCATTGTGTATCCAGTAATTCACAAAGTGCTCGCCGGTCGCCGCCTCGGACTGGGCGATCTCGTTTTCGTGATGGGGGAACTGCAAATCCATGCCGCCGCCGTGAATATCAAAGTGCGCACCGAGACACTCGGTCGACATGGCCGAGCACTCGATATGCCAGCCGGGCCTGCCCTCGCCCCACGGTGATGGCCAGCTTGGCTCGCCCGGCTTGGCGGATTTCCACAGCACAAAATCCAGCGAATCGCGCTTGTCCTCATCGACATCCACACGTGCGCCCGCCCGCAGGTCTTCCAGCTTCTTGCCGGAAAGTTGCCCGTAGCGTTCGAAGTGACTGACCGAATAGTAAATGTCGCCATTGCCGCCCTGGTAGGCATAGCCCTTCTCCATCAACGCCCCGATCATGGACAGAATGTCATCCATGGACTCGGTGGCGCGCGGCTCGAAATCAGGCCGCAACACCCCGAGTGCATCGGCATCCTCGTGCATGGCCGCAATAAAACGCTCGGTCAGCGACTGGATGGTTTCACCGTTTTCCTGTGCGCGACGGATAATCTTGTCGTCAATATCGGTGATATTCCGTACGTAGGTCACTTCGTAGCCAAGACTGCGCAGGTGGCGGACAATGACATCGAACACCACCAGCACACGCGCGTGGCCGAGATGGCACAGGTCGTACACCGTCATACCGCACACGTACATGCGCACCTTGCCCGGCTCGATCGGCACAAAGTCTTCTTTTCGGCGGGTTTCGGTATTGAACAGTTTCAGCATTCACTAACGCTCCGTAGGCGCCACCGGGCAATCTCCTCATCCCGGCAGGCTGTTACAGGCCGCCCGAAGCCCGGGCGTGACCGGCGGGCATGTTAACAAAAATTGGTCAGGCGCGCGGAAACCGCTATGATACGCGCTTCAAAAAGGAGCCTCCGCCATGACACGTTTTGTGAAAATCTTTCTCGGGACCTTGTTGTTCTGTACCTTCGTTCAGGCTGACGCTGCGGAGAAAGCCGCCAGCGCCGACGCTACCGTCACGGTCCACATGCAAACCAGCCAGGGGGAAATTGTGCTGGAACTGGACCGGCGCAAGGCCCCGGTTACCGTCAACAACTTTGTCGAATATGCAAAATCCGGTTTCTATGACGGCACCATTTTCCACCGCGTCATCCCCGGTTTCATGATCCAGGGTGGCGGCTTCAAACCCGGCATGGTCAAAAAACAGGCCCGCGCACCGATCAAGAACGAGTCCCGCAACGGGCTGCACAACACCGTTGGGACAATTGCCATGGCGCGTACCCGTAACCCGGACTCCGCCACCGCACAGTTTTTCATCAACACCAACGACAACAAGGCGCTGGACTACCCGTCGCAGGGTGGCTACTGCGTATTCGGAAAAGTCATCGAGGGCATGGACGTCGTCAAGGCGATTGAAACAACACCCAGGGGCCGGCACGGCATGTACGGCGATGTGCCGATCAAGGATGTCGTTATCGAAAAGGTAACCATCGACAAATAAAGGCATCAGGCTCACCCGGATTATTCAGGAGACAATCAATGAACGTCCAGATACAAACCAGCAAGGGCACCATCGTGCTCGAACTCGATGAAGAAAAAGCGCCGCTGACCGTGGCCAATTTTGTCGAATACGCAAAGTCCGGTTTTTATGACGGCACTATTTTCCACCGCGTCATTCCCGGTTTCATGGTCCAGGGCGGCGGCTTTGAACCCGGCATGACACAAAAGCCGGTGCGCGACCCGATCAAAAACGAGGCCGACAACGGACTGAAAAATGATCTTGGCACCATCGCCATGGCGCGCACCCCGGACCCGGATTCCGCCACGGCACAGTTTTTCATCAACGCCAAGGACAATGGTTTTCTGGACCATACCGCCCCAAATTCGCAAGGCTGGGGGTACTGTGTATTTGGCAAGGTGACAGAAGGCCTGGACGTGGTGCAGGAGATTGAAAAGGTGGCAACCGGCAATAACGGCGGTCACCAGGATGTCCCTGTCGAAGATGTTGTGATCGAGAAAGTCAGCGTCGAAGACTGACAACACAGTCCTCCCCGCAAGGGGAGGTATACCCGCCTTGTCCACGCTCTTCATTTCCGATCTTCACCTCGACCCGTCACGCCCGGCTATCGTTGCGTGTTTTCTACAACTCCTGAAACGGCAGGCCGGAAAAGCAGAATCCCTGTATATCCTCGGCGATCTGTTTGAAGCCTGGATCGGTGACGATGACCCGGAACCCCTCTGGCAGCAGGTCATACAGGCGATGTCCCACTGTGTCGATGCCGGCACACCCGTCTTTCTCATGCATGGCAACCGGGATTTTCTTCTGGGAGAACACTTCCTGCACGACAGCGCTTGCCGGCTTATCGACGACCCGACGCTTATCAATCTGTACGGACAACGTATTTTGCTGATGCACGGCGACCTGCTGTGCAGCGATGACACGGAATACCAGTCACTGCGCCAACAGGTTCGTGATCCCTTATGGCAGGAACAGGTACTGGCCCACCCGGTCAGCCGGCGACGGGACATGGCGCGGCAGGCCCGTGAACAGAGTCAATTATCCATGCTCGGCAAAAGCGATAACATCATGGATGTGAACCCACAGACCGTCGCGCACTATATGCAGACATACCAGGCAGACCTGCTGATTCACGGGCACACCCACCGACCGGGCATTCACACACAGGAAGATTCCGGGCATACCACACAACGCATCGTACTCGGAGACTGGTATCGGCACGGCCACGTGCTGCTGATTGACGACAAGGGCATTGAATTACACGAACTCCCCCCCCTGTAGGAGCGGGCTTGCCCGCGAACAACACATACCATGTCGGGTTCGCGGGCAAGCCCGCTCCTACAAAGGTCCTACAATTCCGGTATCGCCCGCTGTGCAGATATCCGCTCCTCGGGAACATGGCCAAGCGTGAAGTAAAAACCTGCACCCTCACCCAGTGCACTCTCTGCCCACACACAACCCTGATGGCGCTGCACAACACGTTGCACCGTCGCCAGCCCTACCCCCGTACCTTCAAATTCCTCTGTACGATGTAAACGCTGGAACAGACCGAACAGCTTGTTGGCATAGCGCATATCAAAGCCCACGCCATTGTCCCGCACATAATAAACCGGCTTGCCCGGCTCCCCGAAAACACCGAATTCAATCCGCGCCTCCGTTTCATGACTACTGTATTTCCAGGCATTCCCGATCAGGTTTTCCAGCACCACTTCCAGCAACGCCGCATCGCCCGGCGCGTGTAATCCCGGCTCAATCCGAACCTCGACCTGACGTTCAGCATCAAGTTCACGCAGGCGAGCCACCACCATGGCGGCAAGCGCGCTGAGGTCCACGCTGCCACGCGCCATACTGACACGGGTCACACGCGATAATTTCAGAATATCATCAATAAGCGCGCCCATACGCTGACTGGCCGCCCTCACACGGTCAAGATGGCGCCTGGCTGTTTCATCCAGGCTCTGTCCATAGTCTTCCTGCAGCACCTGTGAAAACCCGTCGATCGCGCGTAACGGCGCACGCAAATCATGCGATACGGAATAGGCGAAAGACTCCAGTTCCTTGTTGGCCACTTCCAGTTCACGGGTCCGGTCAGATACCAGGTCTTCCAGGTGGTCACGGTGTGCGCGCAGTTCATCTTCCACTGCACGTTGTCTTCTCAGGTCATGATCCACAATCATAATGCTCTGCGCCTTTCCTTCAGCATCACGGATCACCTTGACGGCAACCTCGACCGGGTGATCAAAGGGATTGTAAAAATCGTCACTTTCCATCGTGATTAACGCATCTTGCTGCGCCAGCCGCGCCTTGCAAACCAGACACCCCGACACAGCACCATCCGGGTGCATGAGCCGGGTTACGTCACGACCCGTGATATCTCCGGGGGACAGTCCGGTTTCTTCATAAAATGCCTTGTTGGCCCGGATAAACCGTCCTTCGAGATCAATCAGTGATACGCTGTCACTGAAATGATCCAGCGCCTGCTTCCACTCTGAAACAGACCGCGTCAGCGCCCGGTTGGCCCGCATACGTTCAAGTTCCGCACCCGCCCGCGCGGCGAAAATCTCCAGCACCGGTTTCAATTCCCAGGCCTTCATCATCGGTTTGCTATCGAGTACAACAATCAACCCCAGCGGTTCACCCTGCACCGTGTACATCGGGCTGCCGATATAGCTTTCAACTCCCATATCACTCAGCAGCTGGTCATCAGGAAACTCCTGCGCCACACCGCTGGAATGCCAGCAGGTATGTTGTCCAACAACATTCTCGCAGGGCGTACCCGGCAGGAAATAGCGAAAGTTATCCACGATAGCCCCGTGGGCAAACGCGGCATAGGTCTCGACATAACTCAAATCGTTGGGGTCCAACAGCCCGATGAAGGCATAAGCGCTGTCAAATAACTCGGCCAGTTTGGCCAACAGGGTTTGAAAGAAGCGGTCACCCATTTCCGCCGCCACACCCGCCGCGATATGTTTCACGGCGGATTCCGTCAATTTCTGGGAACTGATATCGGTAACTGTCCCCACATAACCATGCCCGTCCGGCTCAACAGTGGCATCGGCCTGTATCCACACCACCTTGCCATCCGCATGAAGGAAACGGCAGATAGTATGAAAGGTACGCTGTGACTCAGCCGCCTTATGCCACTCGGAAAAGACGCGCTCACGATCATCCGGGTGCAGGGCTTTTGCCCAGCCTGTCCCCATGGCCTGTTCGGCAGTGAGCCCGGCCGCATCGCACCAGCGCTGATTGACGAAAATACAGTTGCCGGACTGGTCGGTCCGGTAGATCCCCACCGGGACAATCCGGGCCAGAGCCTCGTAGCGGCCGTCATCATCTATTGGCGGCACAGGCTGATCCTGTTGTTCTGACGTCATCCCGCTTCTTTCCCGTCCCGTTTATTGTAATGTCGGCGGCGGCCCGGATATCCTTGATGCGATACAGGAATACCTCGTCAGGGCGCCAGGGGCTGGTAATGTTCATAGCTTTCAGGAAGTTGAAACAATGCTTCATCAACCGGCACATCGCGCTGGTAATGGAGCAACTGGCGTCGTGCGCCATCCGGCCGCCAGGTCAGCACAGGTAACCCGATGGCAACATCAAAATCCGCCGCATACAGGTAACGCGCCTGAAAGCAGGGTGTGACATATTCCGCCGGGGTATTATCTTTCGACCGTTGCTGCTGGACGGCGAGCACATCCGCGAATGTTTCAAAGGCCTTGCGCGCATCATTCAGTATCCCTTCCACCACCACGCTGGAATTACAGACTGCACCGTCAGCGCGAAGTTCCAGTGTCAACGGGTCCCTGCCTTCCAGTGTGGGCGCCTTGCTGTCGTGACTACGTCGCACCTCGATAGCGAGATTCTCTGGACGCTTGCCAATTTCGCCTTTACCATCAATATCAAGAATTGTCCGGCTCTCCTCAACGACGTTGTAAATCTGCTTCTTACGTCGGTCCAGCAAGACAAAATCCACGCTGTCATCACCCTGGTCAGAGCGCAGGTAGCGATCGGTAATAATATAGCGCACCTTCCAGGGCTCGTTACCGGCTTCCTGTTCGAGATACCAGAGTACGGTGGCGCGGGTTTCCGCCATCAGCGGTAACGCGGTATACAGAAGCCCGGTCAGTAGTAACGCAACTCGAATCATTTGGCTGGCCTGTCCTTTTTCGCCATCGCCTCAAGGCGATGCATTTCACTGTGACTGAAACCGGCCCGGCGACGCGCTTCGTAGTGGAATGGCGGCCGTACCTGTCCCTGCATATATTCTTCGAGCAATGCTACAAAGGTCTGCTCGGGTTCGAGCCGGCGTTGCGCGCACAAATAGTGAAACCAGCGCGTACCGATTTCCACGTGGCCGATTTCATCACGCAGAATAATATCCAGCAGTGCGATAGACGCATTGTCACCAACTTGTCGCAAGCGCTCAATCATACCGGGCGTCACGTCCAGACCTCGCGCCTCCAGCACACGCGGCACCAGCGCCATGCGCACCAGGGGGTCATGTGCGGTTCGTGCCGCCGCAGCCCACAGGCCATCGTGCGCATCCAGCTCACCATAAGCCGAGTCCAGCTCGGCAAGTCGATCAGCAAGGAGCCGATAGTGATACGCTTCTTCGGCGGCGACCCGCGCCCAGTCACGGTAGTAAGCGGGCGGCAGCCCCCGGAAACGGTACACCGCATCCCACGCCAGATTGATGGCATTGAATTCGATATGCGCAATCGCGTGCAGCAGGGCGATACGCCCTTCCTGGCTCGCCAGACTACGTCGCGGCAGTTTGCGCGGCGGCACCAGCACCGGGCGGGCGGGGCGACCGGCATCAGCAAACGGCAAGGGCGCCACATCAGATTCCAGGTGTAACGCCCCGGCCAGCCATGCGTTAAATACCTGCGCCGTTAACGCCACTTTTTCCACCGGGTCGTCACTGTCGAGACAACGTTTGGCGCAGTCAAACAGGCTGTCGGTCATGTCACCATCTCCGGTTGCGGACTTATCGGCTTCATTCAGTCTTTAACGCCATCACGATGTCACGCACATTGGTACCGGTTGGCCCGGTTGATACCAGGTCTCCACTGGCTTGCAGAAAAACACCGGCGTCAGCCGCCCGCAGGGATGCGCCGGCATCCAGGCCCGCCAGCTCACCGCGGGCGATACTGCCGCCATCCACCAGTGCGCCGGCATCGGTCGTCGATCCATCCACGCCGTCGCTACCCATCGCCAGCAGGTAGCTGTCTGTCCGGCCTGACAGAGCTATGGCCGCCGCCAGCGCCAGTTGCTGATTGCGTCCGCCGCGGCCGGGCTGTGCCGGCAACTTTACCGTGGTCTCACCCGCCCAGAGGTGCAGACCTGGGGGAAGCTGCGCCAGTTCCCCGGCCAGACACCGGCCAGTTTCGGCGGCATCCCCCTCCAGCTCAGTGTCATGCACCTGCATGGACAGATCCCGTTCAGCGGCCGCCTCGACCAATGCGGAACAGGCGGTTTGCAGGTTCGCCAGCAGGCGATGTTCCGGCACTGCCACAGACGGCGGGCCGGTCATTACCGGCGTGTCTTTCATCAGCTTCTGCAATGCTTCCGGCAGATCGCCCCTGTCCGCCCAGTCCACTTCAGCCGGACAGAATAAACCGGAACCGATCACGGCAGGATCATCACCACGCACATCAGAAATCATCCACACCTGCACGCTTCGCCCACCCAGATACGCCAGCAGCTGCCCGCCCTTGATGCGTGACAGTCGCTTGCGAAGGGCATTCATCCGGTGGATATCCAGGCCACTGCCGAGCAACCAGCGATTGACCGCTTGCAGGTCATCCAGGCTGATACCCGGCGCCGGCACCTCGACAAGACTCGAGGCCCCGCCGGACAACAACACCAGCAGCGGCGCTGTGGAGGCCTGCAACCAGCCCAGCATGTGCTGGCCCGCCGCCAGACTGTCAGCCGTCGGCAGGGGGTGCCCCGACGTCAGCACCTCGATCCGTGCGTCTTCCTGCACTGAGGGCGTAAGGTGGTCAGCGCGAGTAATGAGCAAGGCCCGTTTCAGGCGTGAACCCAGGCCATCCCGCGCACCCTCCAGCATGGCGGCTGCCGCCTTGCCGATCGCCAGCACCTCCACGCCAGGCCAGTCCGGTCCCTGCGCAACGGCCGCACGCACCAGACGGTCTCCGCGTAGGGTCGCGAGCATATCCCGCACAAGTTCCAGTAATAGAAGCCTTGGATTAAAACCTTTTAAGACCATTGACTTGCCATAAATTCATGCCGTATCACACAAGCTTTTCACAGTATTAATTTTGACAGCCCCGGCGGTATTGGGCATGCTCAAAACCTTGGCATTGATGGGCAATTCCATGACACAGCAACATGTCCTCGAAATCTACGAACCCTACGAGTACACGGGTCAGAACCCGGTCACGGCCGAAGGACTTGCCGTGATCCCCGGTCCCGCCCGCGAACAGTATTATCTCTTGCAGATTTCCAGCCCGTTTGAGTTCGAGAACGAGACCGTGGAGCAGTTCATTGTCATGCCGCACTACAATGGCGACAAGATTGACCGCGCTGTGTCCAGCACCTGTACCGTGAATATTGCCCGCGTGCCTGCCGGCGTTGACCTGTCAGACAAGGCCAAGCTGTCTTTCGATGACTTTCTGCGCTGGGGCGTGGGCAAGATCAGCCTGTATACACAACAGTAAGTCCGGCTTGACTTGCGGCGCGGCGGCCGAGTGCGCCGCCATGCTCCACAGCGAGGCCAGCAACAGCGGGAAAGCGTACAACACCATCCGTTTATCCATGCTCGTCAGGCTCCTGTATCAAAAACCGCGCTGCAGGTCATCGACCAGGTCATCCAGTGTCTCCAGTCCCACCGCCACACGGATCAGGCCGTCCGAAATACCGGCCTCGGCACGCTGCTCCGGCGTCAGGCGACCGTGCGTGGTTGTCGCCGGATGTGTCACGGTGGTCTTGGCGTCGCCAAGATTAGCGGTGATAGAACAGATCTGCGTACTGTCGATGACCTTCCACGCAGCCGACTGCCCGCCCTTCACCTCAAACGAAACAATACCGCCATAGCCTGACTGCTGGGCGCCGGCCAGCGCATGCTGCGGGTGTGAGGCCAGGCCGGGATAAAACACCCGTCCAACCGCCGGCTGTTCCTGCAACCATTCCGCCAGCGCCTGCGCCGAAGCGCAATGCGCCTTCATGCGCAACGACAGGGTTTCAAGCCCTTTAAGAAACACCCAGGCATTGAACGGACTCATGCTCGGCCCACAGGTGCGCAGAAACCCATACACGCCTTCACCGACTACATCCTGTGAACCTACTACAGCACCGCCGATGCAACGGCCCTGCCCGTCGATATACTTGGTCGCGGAATGAATCACGATATCCGCGCCAAGTGCCAGCGGGCGTTGCAGCACCGGCGTACAGAAGCAGTTATCCACGACCAGCAGGCAATCGTGGGCGTGCGCAAGATCTGCCAGCGCACGAATATCCGCAATCGCTGTCAAGGGATTGGACGGGGTTTCCAGGAACAGCAATCGCGTTTCCGGGCGAATTGCCTGCGCCCAGTCATCCACATCATCCTGGGCAACAAACGTCGTTTCAATACCGAACTTTTGCAGGAAGCTGGTGAACAACACGGTGGTGCTGCCGAAAATACTGCGCGACGACACAATGTGGTCGCCTGTTTTCAGCAAGCCCGCACAGGTCGCATAGATGGCCGACATGCCGGACGCGGTTGCCACGCAACGCTCCCCGCCTTCCATCGCCGCCAGCCGTTCCTCGAAGGTGCGCACTGTCGGGTTGGTAAACCGGGAATAGATATTACCGGGCTCTTCCCCGGAGAAACGCGCCGCCGCGGCCGCCGCCGAATCGAAAACATAGCTCGATGTCGGGAAGATCGGCTCGGCGTGTTCGCCTTCGGGCGTACGGTGCTGTCCGGCGCGTACCGCCAGCGTTTCCAGTCCCGGTGATTTGTGTGTGTTGTCAGACATTATTGTGAAGCTCGATAACCTCTTGATCCGCCAACCGGCGTTCCTGCTTGGCGGCATCACTGCGCAATTGCTCGATGTGATCCAGGTAACCTGCATCCACGCCGCCAGTAACATATTCACCGGTAAACACCGAACAATCGAAACCGTCAATCTCTGGATTCCCCTTGCGCACGGCTTCGATCAGGTCATCGAGTTCCTGGTACACCAGCCAGTCGGCGCCGATTTCCTCGGCCACCTGCTCTACCGTACGATCATGCGCAATCAACTCGTCCTTGGTCGGCATATCAATACCGTAGACATTGGGATAACGCACCGGCGGTGCGGCCGAAGCAAAATAGACGCGCCTTGCACCGGCGTCGCGCGCCATCTGGATAATCTGTTGCGAGGTGGTACCGCGCACAATGGAGTCGTCCACCAGCATCACATTCTTGTCGCGGAATTCCAGGTCGATGGCATTGAGTTTCTGCCGCACTGACTTCCTGCGCTGCTGCTGACCGGGCATGATAAAGGTACGACCAATGTAGCGATTCTTGATAAACCCCTCGCGATACTTGATACCCAGCGTATTGGCCAGCTGCAAGGCGGCTGTGCGGCTGGTGTCCGGGATAGGAATCACCACATCGATATCGTGTTCCGGGCGCTCACGTATAATTCTTTCCGCCAGCGCCTCGCCCATGCGCAGGCGCGCCTTGTAGACCGACACGTTATCGATAATGGAGTCCGGACGCGCAAGGTAGACGTGCTCGAATATGCATGGCGCATAGTGCGGCTGCTCGGCGCACTGGTGGGTAGCGATACTGCCATCGTAACCGAGGAACACCGCTTCGCCGGGACGCACGTCGTCGATCAGTTCGAAGCCCAGCGAATCGAGCGCAACGCTCTCCGAGGCCACCATGTAATCATAGCCTTCAGCATTTTTACGCCGCCCGTACACCAGCGGCCGCACGCCATAGGGATCACGGAATGCAGCGACTCCGAAGCCGGTAATCATCGCCACCGCCGCATAAGCGCCCTTGCAACGGCGATGCACGCCGGACACGGCGGCAAACACATCATCCGCATTGATACGCAGCTTGCCGTGTTGCTGCAATTCGTGGGCAAACACGTTCAGCAACACTTCGGAGTCAGAATCGGTATTGATATGGCGCAGGTCTTCGCGGAACAGGTTCTGCTTCAGCGCCTCGCTGTTCACCAGGTTGCCATTGTGCGCCAGCGTTATGCCGTAGGGTGAATTGACATAAAAGGGCTGCGCTTCAGCCGAACTTTCACAACCCGCCGTGGGATAGCGAACATGCCCTATGCCCATTTTGCCCCGCAGCCGCAGCATATGACGGGTATGGAATACATCACGCACCAGCCCGTTGTTTTTACGCAGATACAGCTGGCTGCCCTCGCAGGTCATGATGCCGGCGGCATCCTGTCCGCGATGCTGCAGAATGGTCAACGCATCGTAAATCGATTGATTAACTGCGTCGTTGGAAACTATACCGACTATGCCACACACAAGCCCGACCTTCGTTCACTTGAATTGAATGTTTTCAGCCATGTTGGCGGGCAGGAAACTGCGCAGCCACATCGCCATGTCCTGGAAATGCCCCAGCAGCAGCGACTCATGCCACCAGGGATCCTGCGGTACCGACGTCAGCCCGGCCAACATCACCAGCACCGCGACAATCACCACACCGCGCGCCACACCGAACACGACACCCAGCGCCCGGTCAGTCGCGGTCAGCCCGGACTTTTCCACCAGCTTGCCGACCAGAAAACTCACCACGCCGCCAACCATGACCGTGCCAACAAACAGCATCACGAACGCCACGGCTCCGCGCACAGACGGGGTATCAATCCACCGCGCCAGGTAACGGCCAAGCTCATCGAAATACAGCATGGCAACCCACAGGGCCGCCAGCCAGCTGATCAATGACAACGCTTCCTTGAAGAAACCACGCCACAGACTCAACAGCGCAGAAATCCCAATGATCGCAAGAATGAAATAATCGACCCAGATCAAGCGAAAACCTGCATGTATTTCCCGGGGCCCTCAGGCCGATGGCGTTGACCGTAGTATTTTACTCGAAGGACGACAGTGAAGGCGAACGATTAATTACGGGTATGACATCACCCGGCCGTTCTGTGAGAAATGGCCGGCAATCTGCTTGCGGACACGCTCTGCCTCAGTGCGTTGCAGAAAAGGACCGACACGCACCCGGTAGCGTGTCTTGCCGCCTACCGTCACCCGCTCGACCTGGGTTGCGAAGCCGCCCTTGCGCAACCTGTCGCGCAGAGCCAGGGCATTGGCCTTGTTCGACAGACTGACCACCTGCACGACCCAGCTGTCTTTCGGCCTAGTCGTTGCAGGGCTTTCCCCCAGCACCGGTGTTTCCGGTGCCCTGGCAGGCTTTGGCGAGGCCGCCGCAGGAGGCGGCGCAGGTTTCGCGGCGGGTGGCTGTGAGGATGGCGTCGATGGCGCCGGCTTCTCCGGGGCTTTCTCCCCAGTGGCGTCGGTCACCACGGCACGCTGCGCTTCAACCGGTTCGGCGGCGGGCGGAAAGGGCTTCAGCGGCAGTTCCGGCGCCAGCGCTTCCGGCGTGGGCATTTCGTCCATCTCCGGCACCAGCGTCCGGTTCGGCCCTTCCAGCAACATGGGAATGAAGATCACACCCAGTGCCACCAGTACGATGGCGCCTACCAGTCTTTGCTTCAAAAGAACCTCCATTGCGGTTGCACTGTCAGTCGAAGTTCACATCAAGTGTGGACCATTCCGCTACCGTATAAAAAGAGCCGCACACCAGCACCCGATCACCGCCCCGCACCCGACCGGTCAGCACCGTCTGCGCCCCGGCGACGGACGGGCAAACAGTCACCGACCCTGAGACTTTCCGTTGCGCAAGGTGTTCCGCCAACTGCTGCGTCGACAGGGCCCGGTCACTATCAAGACCGACCGGATACCAGTGATTCACGCGGGCGTTCAGGGCGCCAATAAATGCATCAACGTCCTTGTCGCCCATCATACCGATCACGGCGTGCGTGGCGCCGGACAAGGGTCGGTGCCGTAGCGCATCCACCAGCGCCTGTGCCGCCTGGGCATTATGTGACACATCCAGCACCTGTTCCACCTTACCCGGCACAAGCTGTACGCGCCCGGGCAATTCGACCCACTTCAGCCCGGCAACCACCGCCGCCTCACTCACCGGCAGGCGACTGCCCAGGCGATCCAGCGCCGCCAGCACACAGGCGGCATTAGCCAGCTGGTGAACGCCCGGCAGCGCCGGCCAGGGCAAGTCCTGGTACTGGCTGCCAGCGCCCTGCCAGTGCCAGCGCTTGCCGCTGTGACGCACATGAAAGTCACGCCCCAGCACCTGTAACGGCGCGCCGATATCGGCCGCCCTGCCCAGCAAACTGTCGGGGGGAAAGGCATCGCCACAAATGGCCGGCTGCCCGGCGCGGAAAATACCGGCTTTTTCGAAACCGATAGCCTCGCGCGTGTCACCCAGCCAGTCGGTGTGGTCGAGGCCAATCGTGGTCACCACCGCCACATCCGCATCGACGATATTCACGGCGTCCAGGCGACCACCCAGCCCGACTTCCAGTAGCGCCACGTCCACTGACTCGCGACGCATGATATCCAGCGCCGCCAGCGTGCCGAATTCAAAGTAGGTCAGCGAGGTTTCGCCACGCAGGTCATCGATCCGCGCAAACACCTCACACCAGGGCCAATCATCAACCTGCTTGCCGTCGATGCGCAGGCGTTCGTTATAGCGAAACAGGTGAGGCGAGGTATAACACCCGGTGCGATAGCCGGCGCGGCGCAGCACGGCTTCCAGCATGGCCAGGGTAGAACCCTTGCCATTGGTGCCAGCAACCGTGATAACGACCGGCGCGGGTTGCAGGCAATCGAGCTTGCCGGCGACCGCCGCCACACGCTCCAGGCCCAGGTCGATCGCGACCGGGTGCAGCGTCTCCTGCCAGGCCAGCCAGTCAGAAAGTGTATTGAAACGGGCCACGGGACGGGGGCCAGGCTGTAAAAACTATTAATTAATCGGCGCGTGGTGGGTCAGGATCGATAACATCGAGGCGACCCGTTCACGCATCTCGCGACGATCGACAATCAAATCCACCGTGCCGTGTTCAAGCAGGAATTCACTGCGCTGGAAACCTTCCGGCAGGGTTTCGCGCACGGTCTGTTCGATGACGCGCGGGCCGGCAAAACCGATCAACGCCTTTGGCTCGGCAATATTGATGTCACCCAGCATGGCAAGGCTGGCCGAGACACCGCCCATGGTGGGGTCGGTCATGATGGAAATGAAGGGTATGCCGGCTCTCGAAAGACGCCCCAGCGCGGCGCTGGTCTTGGCCATCTGCATCAGTGAGAACAATGCTTCCTGCATACGCGCACCGCCGCTGGCGGAAAAACATACCAGCGGGATATTGTGGTCAAGACTGCTGTTCACGGCGCGGACAAAACGCTCGCCAACCACCGAACCCATGGAACCGCCCATGAAACTGAATTCAAAGGCCGTGGCAACCAGCGGGATACCTTCTACCTGACCGCGCATGGCCAGCAGCGCGTCGGTTTCCCCGGTGGCTTTCTGCGCCGCCTTCAGGCGGTCGATGTATTTCTTGCTGTCACGGAATTTGAGCGGGTCAGCCGGCAACACGTCGGCGCCGATTTCCTCACGCGGTTCCGGGTCAAGAAACAGCTCGAGACGGCGTCGCGCGCCAATACGCATGTGGTGATCACACTTGGGGCAGACGTCCTGGTTACGCTCCAGTTCGGAACGGTACAGGACCGCATCACAGGCCGGGCACTTGGACCACAGGCCTTCCGGCACGGTACGTTTGTCCTTGTTCTCGGTTCTGATGCGCGAGGGCATCAGTTTTTCAAACCAGCTCATTGGTCAGTTCCTGTATCCATCGCGGCGCGCATTTCGGCAATTACCTGCGGCGCTTCGGCGGCAATCCGCGCAGGCTCATCCGCCAGCGCCGCGATACGGTTAACCAGCGCGCTGCCAACCACCACGGCGTCCGCCACCGCGGCGACCTGCGCCGCCGATGCGGCATCGCGTATCCCGAAGCCTACACCCACCGGCAGATCGGTGTTGCTGCGAATCTGTTCCAGCTTGTCCCGCACCGATCCCACGTCCAGCCGGTTGGCACCTGTCACACCTTTGAAAGAGACATAATAAAGGAAACCGCTGCCGTTTTTCGCCATCAGCCGGATACGTTCGTCGCTGCTGGTCGGCGCCGCGAGGAAAATCGGGTCGATCTGGTGTGATTTGAGCGCGGCGACCAGTTCGCAACCCTCCTCCGGCGGCAGATCGACAGTCAGCGCACCGTCCACGCCGGCGGCCTGGGCGGCTTCGGCAAAGGCGGTGTAACCCATGACCTCGATCGGGTTCAGGTACCCCATCAGGATCACCGGGGTATCGTTATCGCGACGGCGGAACTCCCGCACCATATCCAGCACATGGTGCAGGCTGACGTGGTGCTTCAGCGCCCGCTCACAGGCGGCCTGGATCACCGGGCCGTCCGCCATCGGGTCGGAAAAGGGTACGCCGAGTTCCAGCAGGTCCGCGCCGGCTTCCACCAACGCGTGCATTAAGGGTACCGCCACGTCCGGCTGTGGATCGCCAGCGGTAATGTAGGGGATCAGCGCCTTGCGGCCATCTGCGCGCAGGGCATCGAAACGGGCAGCGATACGACTCATACCTTGATCCCTTCCAGCCCGGCCACAGTGTGTATGTCCTTGTCGCCACGCCCGGACAGGTTCACCAGCAGGATCTGGTCTTTATCCAGCGTCGGCGCCAGCTGTTTGGCATAGGCCAGCGCGTGGCTGGACTCCAGCGCGGGCATAATGCCCTCGATGCGCGTCAGGTCGTGGAAAGCCTCCAGCGCCTGCGCGTCGGTGGCAGCCACATACTGCGCACGCCCGCAGTCCTTCAGCCAGGCGTGTTCGGGGCCGACGCCCGGATAATCCAGCCCCGCCGAAACCGAATGGGTTTCAATAATCTGGCCGTCCGGGTCTTCCATCAGGTAGGTACGGTTGCCGTGCAGCACGCCGGGACTGCCGGCGCACAGGGGCGCCGCGTGACGGCCGCTATCAATGCCGTCGCCACCGCCTTCCACGCCGTGCATGGCGACGTCTGCGTCGTCGAGGAACGGGTAGAACAGCCCCATGGCGTTGGAACCGCCACCCACACAGGCAATCAGCGCATCCGGCAGGCGTCCGACCTGTTCCAGCATCTGCGCGCGCGCCTCACGACCGATAATCGCCTGAAAATCACGCACCATCGCCGGGTAGGGGTGCGGACCCGCCACCGTGCCAATAATGTAGAAGGTATCATCGACCTGGGTGACCCAGTCGCGCATGGCTTCGTTCAGCGCATCTTTCAACGTCTTCGAACCGGATTCGACAGACACCACCTCGGCGCCCAGCAGGCGCATACGGTAGACGTTGATGGCCTGGCGCTTGATATCCTCGGCACCCATGTAGACGACACACTGCATACCGAAACGCGCCGCCACGGTGGCTGTCGCCACCCCGTGCTGGCCGGCCCCGGTTTCGGCAATCACGCGTTGCTTGCCCATACGTTTCGCCAGTAAGGCCTGGCCGACCGTGTTGTTGATCTTGTGCGCGCCGGTATGGTTCAGGTCTTCGCGTTTGAGATAAATCTGCGCGCCGCCCAGTTGCTTACTCCAGCGCTCGGCGTGGTAGAGCGGCGACGGACGGCCGACAAAGTGCGCCAGGTCCTCGTCCAGCTCACGCTGAAAATCGGCATCGACGCAGTATTTCTCGTAGGCCTGCCGGAGTTCTTCGAGCGGCCCCATCAAGGTCTCGGCGACAAAGCGCCCGCCATAAGGCCCGAAATGCCCTTCTGCATCCGGCAAAGCGGATAACTCACTGCATTGTGTCGCCACGGTCTACACCTCGTATAAATGCTTCAATTTTTTCCGCCGACTTGATGCCCTTGTCCTGCTCGACGCCACTGCTGACATCGACCGCCCAGGGCCGGGTCCGGCGTACCGCCTGCTCGACATTGTCGGGCGCCAGACCACCCGCCAGTATTACCGGACGGTCACCCAGGGCAGGCAGGGTGTTCCAGTCAAACGCCACACCGCCACCACCGTGAATGTCCGGCTGCCAGGCGTCGAACAAAAAACCGCTCGCACGAGAATGCGCTCCCACCACCCCGGTGACGTCAACGTCATCCTTCATGCCGATCGCCTTGATATACGGCCGACCAAAACCTTCGCACTGGTCGGCTGGCTCGGCGCCGTGGAACTGCAACAGGTCAATGGGTAACTGTTGTAGCAGCAAGGCGACCTGCTCGCGCGGCGCATTGACAAACAACCCGACCACACTGACAAAAGGCGGCAGCGCAGCGCAGATTTCTGCTGCCTGCGCCACCTCGACATAACGTGGACTGCGCTCGTAGAACACCAGCCCGATCGCATCCGCACCGGCCTGCGCCGCCGCCCGCCCGTCTTGCGGCCGGGTAATCCCACAGATTTTGACACGGGTTCGCATGCGCTTCATCCGGCACGTCACAACAAGCCGCGTATCCTATCAGAAATGCGGATGTTTCGGGGATTTCGGCGGATTTTGACAGGGTTTCCCGGGCGTTCAGCCAAACACCGGCAACATCCCGCATGCCGGCAGGTCGAAGCGCTGCGGGTAACGCACCCCGACCAGGTACAGGCCGTCAGGCGGCGCGGTGACCCCGCCGCGCGCGCGGTCACGATGATCAAGGAGTTCGCGCACCCACACCGGCTCCTGCTCGCCACGACCGACGGCCATCAGCACCCCGGCAATATTGCGCACCATGTGGTGCAGGAACGCATTGGCCTCGATATCCAGGTAAATAAAGTCACCCTGCTGGCTGATATCCAGCCGGTGTACGGTGCGCACCGGGCTTTTAGCCTGGCAAGCCGTGGCGCGGTAAGCGGAAAAATCGTGTTCGCCAAGCAGGTGACACGCACCGGCCTGCATGCGCCCGGCGTCCAGAGTGTCGTAGGTCCAGGTCACCCGCCGACGCAACAGCGCGCTCGGCACATTGCGATGGAAAATTACATAGCGATAACGGCGCGCCTCGGCGGAAAAGCGCGCGTGAAAATCCTCCTCGACCGGTCGCGCCCAGGTGATTGCGACCGTATCGGGCAGATGCGTGTTTGTCCCACGCATCCAGGAACGCTCGCT
>CAYYAP010000030.1:4432-20990 GCA_964469575.1 uncultured Thiohalobacter sp. | reverse complement strand
ATCAACAGGAAGATCAGGGGATAATGTAGCTACCGCGACAGCGGTTTAGTTCAACTACTATTGGACGGCTTTCGCCGTATATACAATAATTCACAGCGCACGCCGCATAGCAGACTCATTCCGGTAGATAGATGGTGCTCGCCTTCTATCACGACTTGCCTGAACATATGCGCCTCACCCAACCTGTTGTTCTTTGTATACAACTTACTCACGACTTGCAAGGACCTGGAATAAGCAGCGAGTGCTGTGATATCTGGTTTCTCGATGGATAGGTGGCCTACGCCCTATACACACCCATTTTCAATGCACAAAAGCAGCGCCGTAACAGAATGAAAAATAACGATAAACCCGGATATGCATGGATACAGCTCACAATATACCGGCAAATTATTTCTCTGCCCTGAATTGATATCCGTCCTTATGCTGTATGTAATTACAGTGTTCGAGTGTTTCATGGAGGAAAAAGAATATGACAAAGACCCGATACACGATCTATCCTTACTCGTTATCGTCCGCAGTAAGCGCTGAATACTCCTCTACTATCGCCTCAATCATCTGATCAGACAAGGCCAGCGCCTGCTTCAATTGATCGCTGCTTTCGTGAATGGTCTCGGGAAGCTGCTGGCTGTCCTCGCTGCATTCATTTAACAAGCGATGCGCCAGGGCCAGTACACAGATATCACGCGCGCTGTCACCGTTTACCTCGCTGATCGCATCGCGCTGATGAAAAGACCGGAGTAATTCAACATGCCGTTCCGGCAACCGGAAGTCGTGCGCCACACGTGCGCTGACACTGTCATGGCTGAGGCCGAATTCAGCCTGTTCCAGGCGGTCGATCTCGGTCCCTTCGCTCACTGCGGTGGCAATAATGTTTCGGTAAGCCGTGGAAAAATTGGATGCCAGCACCAACATACCGACATCATGAATCAGGCCCAGGAACTCAAGATCATCGGCCGATGTGCGGCAGCAGTGGCGCGCAATCAACTTGCACATTAACGAGGTCGCAAGCAGATGATCAAGGATCTGCTTTCCCAGGCTACTGTCATCCGGCAGCAGTGAATGCATGGTTGCGGTAATAATCGCGCTGTGTACGCTCTTTAGGCCAAGCAGACGTAACGCGGTTGGAACATTGGTGATTTGCTGGCGACGCCGGTTTAACGGTGAATTGGCATAACGCAGCAGGGTGGATGCGAGGATTGGATCGCACAGGATCGCCTGTTCCAGTTTTTTGCTGTCGGGTTCCGGGCTGGTGATAATCTCCAGGGCCTGTACGGCATAGGCCGAGGCCCTGGGGAGTTCCAGCTGGTCGATATTGACGTTCAATTTCGGCTCTCTACAGCACGTTGTTCCAGCGATGCCGGGTTAAAAATTCATCGATTCAAATACTGGCAGGCTGTCCGGGTCTTCCAGCAAGCGGTGCGCCACGATCAAGGCGCTGGCCGTCCAGGTCTGTTTGAGGTTCGCCCGCCGCCCGATCAGGGTTCCCTGACAACCATCATAGTATTCCGGCCAGTCATCATGCGGTAACTTTTCAAGTGCCATATCCAGCGTTCTTCTTGCCAGCGCATGTCGGCCTGTGCGAATCGCGGCGCCGACAAAGGCCCACAACAGACACGGCCAATGCCCACCGTTGTGATAGGACCAGGGAACATTTTTGGGATCACTCCCCGTGGTATACGCCCATTTTTCCCCGCTCGTTGCCGGGTAACAGATGATTACGGGTGTGGCCCCCACCAGGTCATCCCAGCGTTCTTCGTACAGGTTCATGATTTGTTGCGATTGCTCGTCGGTCGCCAGTCCAAACAGAATGGCCAACAGGTTTCCAAACGCAAAATAGCGGAAATCCATACGGCCGGGTCCCAGGTTACCGACAAAATACCCTGAATTTTCCGGTACCCAGCCATCGATCCAGGTGGGGATCGATTCGGGGAA
Organism: uncultured Thiohalobacter sp.; assembly: GCA_964469575.1. Classification (GTDB taxonomy): domain Bacteria; phylum Pseudomonadota; class Gammaproteobacteria; order DSM-19610; family DSM-19610; genus Thiogranum. The sequence continues at coordinate 19,058 of CAYYAP010000030.1, read as the reverse complement.
GATATTCAGCAGGTTGATGGCGTCCACACCGAATTCTTCAGAGCGGAAACGGTGAATTTCGTTGAGCCGGTAGCGGTCCAGCCAGTAATACATCCGTACGTAGGAACGCAGTGTCTGCAGGCGGCTCTTGACGTTGGATAACAGTTCTTCATTGTCGGCCACCGGTACCAGCAGTTCCTGGGCTGTGTACAGCATACCGTAGAACAGGGACTGTATTTCCAGGGGATGGCCGTAAACGCCCATGCGGCGGTCAATCATAAACGAGGCATCAGGAACCAGCATGGCCGGAGAGGTTTCAAAGCTCTCCTGCATATACAGTTCCAGTGCCAGACGCATGGTCTTCTGCATTTCCGGCTGGTGGGCAAAATCCAGATCACCGGTGGTTACGACATAAGAGCGCAACAACAGCATCCACCACATGGCGGAATCGACTGGCGCTACCCGGCCGATGGCGCGATCACCGAAATCCGCAGTGGCTTTGGCGTCATGCCGGGGAATACGGAAACTGGCTGGCATCAAACCCAGGGCGCAGCTATGACCGGCCATGACACTTTGCTGGCCGCACAACTCGACAACCAGTTGCAGAAAGTCACGGACGATCTCGCCCTTGCCGTCCATAAGGAAAACAAACGCGCTCGGCACAAAATCACGGACAAAACACTCTTCGTAATTGGACGCCTCAACCGTATCGTCCACCGCCGCTGCGGTACCGACCGGGCGGCCCTTATGCTTTAGCACAGCGCTATTCAGAACCTGGTAGGCTGAGGCTACAGCATCATCAATTGTCATTTTTACTTCCCGTGATTTATTGAGTTCCCTTTATATCACGGTATCGGCACCCCGATAAAAAATCTGTACCCGGGCTGGAATAACCTCGGTGGGAAGCGCCTCACACGTCTTCAAGTGCCTTGCACTCATGGCCGATCTTGAACTGCAGCTTATCAACCCGCTCTGCAATTTTTTCTCCTGCCGATGAAGCGGGTTGGTTCATGGTTACCGCAGATATAACTTGAGGTGAACCGACCTCGCTTCCGCCCCCATTATCAATAAACCTCGTAGCATGGTGACTCTCCAGGTAGTTAAAGCGTTTATGACTTTAAAGCCTGGCCCCTGGAGTCAACTCCATGTCAAGCTTTTTGAAGTGATCAAGGCTCGTCTTGACAGTGCTCCATAATGAGCTAATCTCTTAATCAAGAGTTCTATTGATTAATATGCCGCATGATTTAGAGTAATAAACGATGGCCGGGTTGCCGGGGTTCGCACACACGACGTGTTCCGGAGCCTGACGTAAATGTGCAGTCGTCCGGCTGCACCGGTTGTTGCTGGCAATACCAGCAGAGGAGGCTATCATGAACAAAGAAGCATACATTGCAGATATTATCGTTCATCTCCATCCAGACACTTCCTGTGACAACAGGGAGAAGGTCGAGCGGGATCTTCGCGCGCATGACGGTGTGGTGTCTGTGCACTTCAGTGAGGCAGAGCATCCTCATGCCCTGGTTGTGGCATACAATCCGGAAGCTGTTACCTCGGAAGAAGTTCTTGCCGAAATCAGAAAATGCGACAGCAAGGCGGTGATGGCAGGCATATAGCGGCTGCGAGGTAAAACAAAAACCGGCGCCCCCGGTTAGCGGAGTCGTTCAGCATGCCGGGCTGGCAACCGGAAGTTGTGTGCGACATCAGCCGTTAGCCGGGTCGGCTTCCGAACCCTTTAGCGGTACGCCACCCCTGGCGTAGCATTCTTTTTTGGGTACGTAGATGTAACCACGCCCTCGACACTCGTTAGCGCCGGTACAGGCATTAAAGGCCGTGGTGCAGGCCGTGGTGCCTTTGCATTCGTTTATACCCCAGCAGGCGATCTCGTCGCCTTCGGCTGTCTGTACGAAGACATCGACAGATTTATACATGCCGTAAAATGCCGCCGCCGCACCTGCGCTCAGCGCGGCGCCGGTTGCGGCCCGCCGACCGAGATCGACGTCCTTATTCTTGTCAGCCGGTGCTTCGCTGCTTTCCGTTGCGCAGACACCGGTACGCCTGCCGTTAATCACATCCCAGAGACTGCCGGCCACCAGGATGCCGAGTCCGACATACACCAGCCAGGGCATTGGATGTAAACCTGTCACCATAAACCACAGGGCCGCGCTGCCAATGATGCCGCCGGTCAGACTCAGCCAGAAAGGCGCAAGCTGGCCGTGCGCCCGTGCCGAGCGGTACAACATAAACAGGCTGAAACCGACAAACCCGACAAACAGGGGGAACAGGTAGGCATCATGGACCAGAAAGCCGAGTCCGGCTGCGCCCAGCATGGTCAGGACCACGGGCAGCCCCAGGCAACAGGCTGCCGCCACACCGGCGCCAATCAGTCCGGCAAACTGTTTAAAAAAATCTTTCATAGCATCTCCTTACGCACCTCACACAATAGCATTCAACCCGCACAACAGGACAGTTGCTTGACGTCCTTGTTGAACGTCTGGGCGCACAGCTTCAGACCCTCAACCATGGTCAGGTAAGGGAACAACTGGCCGGCGAGATCTTCGACCGTCATACGGTTGCGGATGGCCAGCACGGCTGTCTGGATAATTTCACCCGCCTCGGCGGCGAGTACCTGCGCGCCGATCAGGCGGCTGCTGTCTTTTTCCGTCACCAGCTTGATAAAACCACGGGTGTCGAAATTGGCCAGCGCGCGCGGGACGTTTTCCAGATCCAGGGTGCGTGAATCCGTTTCGATACCCTGATCATTGGCCTGTTGTTCTGTTAGTCCCACGGTGCCTACTGCCGGTTCGGTGAACACCACGGCCGGCATGGCGGTCAGATCGAGCACGGCGTCGCCACCGGTCATGTTGATGGCCGCGCGGGTACCTGCGGCGGCGGCCACATACACATACTGCGGCTGATCGGTGCAATCACCGGCTGCGTAGATATGCTCCACCGAGGTGCGCATGTGATCGTCAATGGTGATAGCGCCACTCCGTCCGGTTGTGACGCCGGCCTTGTCCAGCTCCAGTTGATCGGTGTTCGACTGACGACCGGTGGCTACCAGCAGCTGGTCGCAGCGAATCTCACCGGCTTTCGACGGCAGGATGAATTGATTGCCGTCGTGCGCCACCGAGTCGGGCAAGGTGTGCAGTAACACGCGTGCACCCTCTTCCTCGAAGACCTTGACCAGTCCTTCGCCGATAGCAGGGTCTTCTTTCGACAGAAACACACTGCGCGCCATGAGGGTGACTTTGGCGCCAAGTCGCAGGAAAGCCTGTGCCAGTTCCAAAGCGACCACCGAAGCGCCAATCACCACCAGGTGCTCCGGGACCTGTTCCGCAATCAGGGCTTCAGTCGAAGTCCAGTACGGGGTGTCCTTGAGACCCGGAATAGCCGGAATTGCGGGCCGTGCGCCGGTAGCCAGCAGAATACGATCCGCCGTCACGGTTTTTTCCGACCCGTCAGACTGGCTGACAATCAGGGTGTGTGCATCCTGGAAACGCGCCCAGCCACGCAGCAGATTGATCCCCGGACTGGATTCCAGAATGCTTTCATATTTCGCATGGCGCAGTTCCTCGACGCGGGCCTGCTGCTGCTTGACCAGCGTAGCGCGATCAATGTTCGGCTGGTGTAGCGGGATACCCTCAAAGTCGTGGTGCGCCTGCAGGTGTGCAATATGCGCCCCGCGGATCATGATCTTGGACGGGACGCAACCGATGTTCACGCAGGTGCCGCCGATGACCTCGCCACCTTCGATAATGGTGACCTGGGCACCGCCCTCAACCGCCTTGATGGCCGCAGCGAAAGCGCCGGAACCGGTGCCGACGATGGCAACTTTCAATCCATCGCCATTACCGCCGCTCATGACTTTACCCTCATCGTCCAGCAGGCTGGCGCCATAGCCTTTGATTCAACAGCCTTGAGCAACTGGCCCGGGTCCACCTCACCGGCGCTTTTCACGCAATGGTCACAGGTCATGCCGGTGATTCGCAGTTGAAGTGTTGTCATGGTTTTCTGGCTGTCGATGGATAACCGGCGTTCGCCGTGGCGGCAGTTAATGCCTCGACACCGACTTTGTCGGGGTCAAAGGTTACTGTCGCGGTTTTGCTGGAAAAATCTGCACTGGCCTGAATGACGCCGGGAACTTTTTTTAGTGAATACTTAACGGTAATCGGACACGTACCACAGGTCATGCCCGGTATATCCAGCGTAACGGTCCTTGTTTCGGCTGCCTGCACCGTCGGTGAAATCGGTGACGTAATCGCTGCAATGGCGACAACCAGTGAGAACAATAATGCACGAATCATCTTGCGACTCCTGTAGGGTGTGTTAGAAACGGCTCAGGTAAAAAACAAGGTGCCGTAATAGGGAAAGGTCAGTAGCGCAATCAGCAGTCCGGTAACCACCCAGAAAATAAGGCGCTGGTTACGCCGTGTGGCGGGCACAGCACAGGCATCACCGGGTGCGCACGCGGCCGGCAGCAGATAGAGTTTGCGGAAGGCCAGAAACAGAAACACCAGGGTGATACCGATAAAAACAGGTCGGTAGGGTTCCAGCGCCGTCAGGCTACTAATCCAGGTTCCGCCGATACCCAGCGCCAGTAATAGCAGGGGGCCGACACAACAGACCGAAGCGCCAACGGCGGCTATCACAGCAGCGATTATCGATCGATTATCGGTTTTTGTCGTCGTTGTTTCATTCGCCATCGTTACATCTCGCGTCCAGTGAACGTCTCAACGATGGAGCAGATTCCAGTTCGGTTGTTTGCCCCACCATCGCCGAGCAACGCTTGTATGACAGGCACAACCATTTTCTCGGGAACAGTACAGACTTTGGACTCTATCAGCCGTACCGTGGTACGGAGTCAAGCGGGCCAGGTATAATATTTTGCCGGGTTCGGCTTTTTACGATGCCTCAAATATTCCAGGCCGCAGGGTAAAACAAAAACGGGCGCCCTCTCCCGGCCGGCTATGCGCTCTTATTTCGCCACCATGACGACGGATTATCCGCTGCACCGTCGCCAGGCCGATACCGATACCGGGGTAGGCCTCCTGTGAATGCAGTCGCTGAAAAGGGGCGAACAATTGATCGGCATAAGCCATATCGAATCCCGGCCCGTTATCCTCGACAATGTAAATCCAGCCCTCCCCCTGGGGTTTGCAGAAAAAACTGATACGTGGCTGCGCACACCCGACGGTGTATTTCCAGGCATTACCCAGCAGGTTTTCAAGTACAGACTCAAGCAGGGAGATATCACCATTCGCGGTAATACCGGCCTGAATAGTCACAGACGGCTGGTGCGCAGGATCGGTGACACGCAACTCATCAACGACTTCGGCGGCGAGGCCGGATAAATCGATATTTGTGCGTTCCAGCATGCCGCGCGAGCTGCGCGAGAGTTTCAGCAGACCCTCGATCATTTCTGTCATGCGACGGCAGCCGTTCTGGATACGATGGATATAGTCCTTGGCTGATGCATCCAGTGTTTTGCCGTATTCTTCTTTCAGGGTTTCGCTGAAGCCGGAAATCGCTCGTAGCGGCGCGCGCAGATCGTGTGAAACAGAATAACTAAACGTCTCCAGCTCCCGGTTAGCCGCCTGGAGTTCCGCCGTGCGCTCCTCGACCCGGAGTTCCAGGCCGGTATGCGCCTCCTTTAGACGTTCCTTACTCTCCTGAAGTGTTGCAAATGCACTTTCACGCTCTTCCAGCAGTTTTTCCACTTCATGGGTACGGCGCGCTATTTTGCGGCGTAACTGCTGATTCCAGAACAGAATGGCAAGGTACAGCAGTGCAATAACAATACCTGTACCGAGCACCCAACGCATGACGACCGTACGGTCCAGCACCTCCACGGGTGAACGCATCAGCCACTTACGCAGGATTAGACTGTTCTGCTCAACGGTTACCGTTGTCAGCAGGTGGTTGATGATATCGATCAAACCTGACCATTCGGCACGCGCCGCAAACTGTAAGGATATATGGGAATCGGACAGTAGCGCCGCCGCCCGAACACCGTTCAAGCCTCCGGATTCCAGCTCATTAAGCGCAGGCGTGGCTGCCAGCAGCGCCACATCGGCGCGCCGGTCTACGACAGCCTGCAGAGCCTGTTGAAAGTTGTCGACGCCAAGCAGGCGATCATGGTGCCGGACATCCAGGTGCAGCGGCGCAAGACCACCACGCCGCACGGCGATGACTTTTTCGTCCAGCTCATCCATGCTGCCGGAATAATGTGCTTCATTACGGGAAAACATCAACAGTGAGGTATGATGATAGGGCTGGCTCAGTACAATACCGTTTGAATGTTGACGACTGCTTGCCACAGCAGCCACCAGGTCGACTTTGCCGTCATGCAACATTTTCAGCAACTGCGCCTGATCATCAGCCGCAACCCGCTCAAATGTCAGTGCTGTATTTTTTTCAATCAACTCAAGATAGTCGGCTGCAATGCCAGCGTGCTGCCCATTGCTATCAATAAAATCGAATGGAGCATTGTTGCGCTGCACGCCAACGCGCACCCGCCGGTGACTGGCCAGCCAGTGCCGATCTGCGGTACTAAGGCGTACCCCCAGGTAGGGTATCTGCTCGGCGCGCACCGGCAACCAGCGGTTAAAAATCGCCTGTTTTTCCACAGGGGGAATGGCTCGCAACGCCTTGTCCACTAACCTCGCCAGTATCGCCCAGTCTTTACGTACGGCGAAGCGCTGCCCATTTTGTTCCATGTCAAACGCCGCGTTGATTTTGAGGTTACCGAGACCATGCAGGCTCATCAAATAGGTGCTGATACCCAGCACGCCGATATAGGCCTCAGCCTTCCCGCTGGCCACGGCACGAAGGCCCTCGATGGCTGTTGCCACAAAGTACGGTTTAATCGCCGGGTAGCGTTGCAGGGCCTGTTGTGAGGATGAATACTGCTTCACCAGCGCCACTTGCATCTGCGCAAGGTTCTCGGGGCGGGCCAATCCCGGAGTCTCGTTACGGGTCACGATAACCAGTGGTGTGGGAATATAGATTTCGCTGAAACTCAGATAAGCCTCGCGTTCGGGCAGCCTGACTATCGTGGGGATCAGGTCGATCCGGTGTGAGCGTGCGGCATTAAGTATCTGTGGCCAGGAGAGTCCCGGCACCACTTCAAGGCGTATTCCTAACAGGTCGGCGACCCGTGTGCTGAATTCAGCGGCAACCCCCTGAAACCGGCCTTGCTTATCAAAAAAGGAATAGGGCGCATAGCCACCGTCAACGCCCACACGGACAACCGGATGCGCCACGAGCCAGCGTTTTTCCTGGTCAGATAATGCAAGCGTCTCCTGCGGTGAGGCATCGGTGTAGCCAGACAGGGCCATCAGGCCACTCAGAAATACCAGCGACTGTACCAGCGTACGCCATCGGGTGATCAGCTTGTCGACCATGAGTTTGGTGCCAATCCCTGTCTGCCTGGCGAGTCACCAAAGTCTAGCCTATGGGCAAGGTATTACCAATACCGCCACACTCGCTCACAGGTATCGAGGCTATTCGCCAACAGGCAGTGCAACCAGATCATCAAATCGTTTCCGTAGTCTGTCCGCACGGGAATGCGGGATCTGGTAAACCCAGCCATCCAGCCTGGCATGCAGGTCGGATAATACTGCGGCCCCATCACCTGAAGTTGTACCCAGATCGAACCAGACCAGCATTTTCCTGTCATGCTCGACCGTATGTGCCGTGATCTCAAGGCCGTCCCATGTGTCATAGATGGCGCTTACCGCTGTAGATTCAGGCAAATGGACGGTCTTATGAACAAAAACATCATCCATTTTTAATGCGGACAGCCCCCTTGCCAACGGGTTTACCTGTACGCCCTGTTTCAGGGCAGCACCCTCGGGGAGATTCATGACACGGTAATTTGCTGCACCCTGGCGTAATTTCTCCACCACCAGACGACCGCCATCCGGTTGTATTATGGTGACGCGTTTCACCCGCTTCGGCTTGATATGGATAAACTGCCTGTCGATCCAGTCAACCGGTCTTTGCGGCAAATCCAGGTGGCCGGCCATCAACCATGACCGTTGCTGACCCGACACACGGGCATAAATCCCGTCCCTGCCGCCGGCGATCAGGCCCGCCTGAATTACACCGATAATGAGTGATGCGACAGGCTTGTCTCCCGTTGTGTACAAGGCGATGCGGGTATTACCGGTATTCATAGACGGTTCCTCGACACCCAGTCGCACATAGTTTTTCGGCCTGTCGGTTTTGGGCTCGACTTTTTCCAGCAGCGCCATACCGAGTAACAGGGGTTTGACCCGTTCAAACAGCACCGGGTAACCGCCCTTGTCCGGCAACTGCCAGTGATCGCCGCTTTTCGCGACATCATAAACAACACCGTGATGTTCAACACGGATGCGGGTAATGTTGTCCAGCTTTTGTTCCAGCCCCGGAAACAGGCGCTGGGCGCTGACCGCCTCTTCAGGGGGAAGTGTCTTTCCCCTCATAGACAACCCGATGGCCGCTATCAGCGCCAGGACAGACAGAATAATAACCAGAAATTTATTTTTCATTATGGTGTGAATGTGCGGCGCATACGCCACATGCGCAACAAGCCGAGTACTATCGCAAGCAGGATAACCAGCAACGGCACCAAGCCGATATTAATGACTTTCAGCCACATACCGAGTGTATTGATGTCCCTGTTCAGATCATGCTGTACGTTGCGCAGCGCCTTGCGGGTGCTGATCTGCTCTGTCTGGAATTTTCGTAACGCGTCCTGCTGTTCCGCACTCATAATGCGTATACTGTCCCCGTCTTTTTTCTGCTGGAGATCGCGTATTTTTTGCTGTGTCTCACTCAGCTGAACCTGTAGCGCACGTTCCCTGGCGCGGAATTGTTTTTCGGCATTTTCCTTCAGCGCAGCAACTTTTATAAACGGGCGCGCTGAACGACCACGACTGCGTAGACTGATCAGATCATTGCTGCCGCTCAGGTTTTCCAGCGCATTGATCAGGAAAGCCCCGTTATCGACGCGGGGGACGGCGACACGCCGGCCATAAAAATCCCGGAAATCAACCCAGAAACGGTCGTCGAGCATATCGGTGTCTGCAACCACAATGAGATTCACCGATTCACGTGAGTGGGTCAACCGATCCGTCGTTTTTGCACCCTGGATACCTTGTGGGAAAGCGGATTTGACCTCACCGCGGATATGCGCTGCCAGTGTCAGTGGCGTACCGCCTGGCCGGTAGGTCTGTAACAAGTCGGTGGGCTTAGTGCCATATTTCACATAGCCCGCTTCCATCTGCATGGCCTGGTCGCTGGTCTGGATCAGTGGGGAAATCTGCGTCGTGGCATCCGGCCGTTTCAACAGATAGCCTGAACTCGCCATGACCAGCGACTGCAGGTCTGCCGTGACAAAGTCCTTGTCATTAAAATGCTTCTTTCCGAGGGTCAGCCACACCACATAATCCACCGGCGTGCCACGGCTCGTCATCACACTGGTGGCGGTACGGCGATCTACGGCAATATAATCCGGCGCCAGCTGGAGACCCCAGGCACCCAACAGGGGTTTCAGGTTCGAACTGCGAACCGCCTCAACGTAACCCTGGTCCGGACTGGTCACTTTCGGCATGGACCGGTCAGCTTCCGAAAACCCGTCAAGGAAAACCAGGGCGCGGCCGCCGCCGAGCACATACTGGTCGATGGCGAACAGTGTTTTTTCCGGCAGCTTCTGTGGATAGACGACCATCAACACATCGACCTTGTCGGGGATACGTTCACTGTCTGTCGCCAGTTCCCGCACGTCGAAAGACTGCTTCATGCGGGTGAGCACGAACCAGTCACGTTGTTGCTCGCCGTGCAGTGGATCATCCGCCCGTGAACCGGCCGAGAGGGGCAGACCGGACATCAGTCCCACCACAGGCTTTTGCGGGTTCGCCAGGCTGTAGACCAGCTTGGTGACAGTGTATTCCAGCGCATCTTCCTGATCCGGCTGAAAGAAAGGAATCCGTCGGATATCGCCGACCGCATTGCTACCGACCAGGCCGAAATAGGCATAGCTGCCGGAAGTATCCACCGGCACGCCCTGCATGCCGTAGCGCGCCGCCTGTTCTTCGGCATCCGAAAACGGTTCGGGCGCTTCGATCATCAGGCGCAGCTTGCCGTTGCTCACAGCCGCATATTCCTCCAGGAGTTCACGCACACGTTGCCCGTAGGTGGCGATCTCGGGCATTTCACTGAACTGTTTTTCCGAGAAGTAGAAACGCAGGGTCAGTGGCTCATCGAGTCCGGCAAGGATATGACGCGTGCCATCCGACAGGGTATAAAGCCGGTTCGCGGTCATGTCGAACCTGACACCCTTGACCTGTAAATCCGCCAACAGGTTGATTGCCACCAATAATACGGCGACCACCAGTAACCCTGTCAGGGAATACCCTGTCCGTCCCATTAGCCGCATCAGTCCGACTTCCTCATTTCCACGCCAATGCCATTGGCCAGCAGCCAGGCACCGATAAACGAAAAGAAGAAAATCAGATCCCTGAGATCGATAACACCCCGGGTAATGGATTCGAAGTGGCTCAGGAAGCTCATACGACTGATCGCGTTGATCAGCGCCTGTGGCGCCCAGCCTTGAAACAGGTCCATGACCATGGGAAAACCCGCCAGGACAAAGATAAAACAGATCACGAACGACATGACAAAAGCAATGACCTGGTTGCGCGTGAAAGCCGACACACAGGCACCCACGGCAAGATAGGCCCCCGCCATGAGAAAACTGCCGAGGTAACTCAACAGGATAACCGGGTTATCAGCATCACCGAGATAGTTGATGGTGATCCACACCGGGAAAGTCAGGGCCAGCGCAATACCCGTAAAAACCCAGGCGGCCAGGAACTTGCCCAGTACCGCCTCGCCCACCGAGACCGGCAGTGTCATCAACAGTTCGAGGGTCCCGGCCCGGCGCTCCTCGGCCCACAGGCGCATCGACAGCGCGGGAATCAGGAACAGGTATAACCAGGGATGAAAAGTAAAAAATGGCTGCAGGTCGGCCTGACCGCGCTCGTACAGTCCGCCCAGGTAGAAGGTAAACACACCCGACAGAACCAGAAAGATCACGATAAACACATAGGCGACCGGGGTGGCAAAATAATTACCCAGCTCACGTTTCAGGATGGCGCCCGTTACGCTCACAATACACCCGGCCCCTGTACGGAGCTATCACGGCTGGTGATACGGCGGAACACCTCGTCGAGTTGTCCGTTTTCGACGAAAATCTCCTCGACCCGCCAGCCTTCATCACGCACCTGCTGTGTCACCTGCCCCACAATGGATTTGCCGTTGGCGGGAAATACCGTCAGACGATGTATCGCGGCGTCAGAAACCACTTCGATGACTTTATCCAGTCCACGCAGACAGGCCTCGGCCCCTTCGGGGATTTTATCTTCAAAACACAGCTTCACCGCATTGTGCAGGTTTGACATAGCCACCAGCTGTTGCGGTGTACCATCAAATAACAGGCTGCCCTGCGCAATAATAATAGCGCGATCACAGATCGCATCGACCTCTTCAAGAATATGGGTGGAAATGAGGATGGCCTTGTCACTGGCCATCTCCCGGATCAATTCACGCACTTCGTGTTTCTGGTTGGGGTCTAGCCCGTCGGTCGGTTCGTCCATGATCAGGATGGGGGGATCGTGCAGTATCGCCTGCGCCAGGCCGACGCGTCGCTTGAAACCCTTGGACAGGGTTTCGACAGGTTTGTGCACCACGCTGCCCAGGTTGGCTTTCTCAATCGCCGTAGCCACACGCCGGCGCATTTCCCGGCCACGGTAACCACGGATACTGGCAATAAAGTCCAGGAAGGCCGTTACGGTCATATCACCGTATGCCGGGGCGCCCTCGGGTAAATAGCCCATACGCCGTTTGGCCTCGATGGGCTGTCGGCTGACGTCAAAACCGGCCACCCGACTCCGGCCCCGTGTGGGCGTCAGGAACCCGGTAATCATTTTCATGGTGGTGGATTTGCCCGCACCATTGGGGCCGAGGAATCCCAGCACTTCGCCGGTACGGACGTCAAAGGAAATATCCCTGACAGCAGTAAAACGGCCAAAATCCTTGCGCAGCGATATGACCTCAATCGCTGCGTGTGTGTCTGTCGGAGTGCCTGCCATACCGGATTGGGATAAATTCAACCGTTTTATTTTATGTTCTACCGTTTGTGATGCTTCTCCAACCGGTTTTATTCCTTATTCAGTTGTCGCTACCGCCTGTTTCTGTCCGGGCGGGACGGCGATAAATTTACGTTCGACAAGTTTCCGGCCCTTGTACCAGACCTGGAAGATCCAGTCGCCTTCGACCAGTTCATAGTCTTCATTAAACGCATAACCGTCAAAACCCAGTACCTGCTCGCTCTCCACCCTGCCCTTGAAAGTCTGGTCCCAACCGGTTGTTGTGGAACCATCTGGCAAGGTCATTGGAGGGTGAATCAGGACTTTCCGCAGTTTGACAACCGGTTTGCCCAGTATCTCGGCGGGTAAATTAAATAACCGGTACTGGTAACCAAAGTAGGTTTCCTTGACCAGCGGGATACGGTCTGTCATTGAAACATGTTCAAGCTTCGGCCTGCTGATGACCTTGCCGGTATCTGTTGCGGCACTTTTCCTGAGCTGACCTTTTCTGACCGCCTTGTAGAGTCCGAACTGGAAAATGTGTGAGCGGATACCTTCAGGTTGACGGACTGACATTGCGGCAACATCCATACTTCCAGTGGCAGCATGATTGTCTGCCTCCGTGTTACTCGCAGTCTGATTACAGCTCGCAAGTACGATAAAAAACAAAATAACGATCAGACGGTGCATTCAATTACCTCCGGGACTTCTGATCTGCCGTCATTGCGATCCCGTAGGTTGGGCTGACGAAGGAAGCCCAACGGCTCCGAAACGTTGGGCTTCGCTGCGCTCAGCACCAACCTACGGGCTCGCAATAACGAATTTATCAGATGTTTACCCTGAAAAGCTCAGGGGAACTGGAACCAGGCTTCACGGGTTGCCGGGGACAGACCGTGACTCATATTATCCGTGCAGTGGGAAACCACGCGAATCAGGAAGGGCGTACTCCCCTGACCCGGTTCTCTGGGATCGGCAATCGCGGTAGCGACGTTCGCATGGGCTTCATGCCCGGGTCTGGAAGTTGCTGTCATCTGGAACGGATAGGCACCCCTGACAACCGGGAAGTCCAGGTTGGTTTCAAATACGGCATCGCCATTCGCATCGGTGGTGAATGAATTAGCCGAACCTAGTGCGCCAGCGGGATTCACCCATGGACTGATGGCATTCAGCGCATCCAGCGCAGATCCAGGCGCCAACGGCGTTGCGCCACCACCGGTTAATGGGCTACCGGCACTATTCAGGCCATTTTTACCTTTGATACGCAGCCAGACGGTGAACAGGGTATTGGGAACCGCACCCTCCACTTCGATTTCTACTTTGCTGTTGCCGCCTTTCTGCTTGATCTCAAGTGAAGCAGTAGCCCCTTGCCAGGCACTACCGCCGGGATCAGGCGCACAGTCGGCTTCTACAGTATCTCCACTACCGCTGGTGGAACCGGGCGCTCTCCGGCTCATAAAGTCGTCAATGGCTTTGTTGGAACCCGCCATTGCCGCCGTGGACACAATGCCCAGCAGCGCTATCGTGAGTGTCGTCATTTTAAGTTTTTTCATTTCTCCATTTCCTCTATTTTGTTGGTTTTAAACCATGTCATCTACCATTCAACATTCCCGGTGGACCTTGTCTGCCTGTGAGGCAGACAAGGTCCACCGGAAACACCTCCTTCTTACTGTGTATCTGTCTCTACTGTACGAACGCTTCGTGAATAACCATCAGCATGCGCGGATCAACAAAGTCCGTGTAGCCGGTGACATTGTTACGCCCCAGGAATGTCGCAATAGGCTGCGCACATCCGGAGTTCACACCACCGGGACCATAAGTGCTTTGCGCACCGGTCTGCTCACCGGTACAGGTTCCATCCTGTGCATCCGCGTCTGACGGCAGGATTGAGTACTCACCAACACCGCCTCCCTGGACAAAACATTCAGCCGGTGGAACAACAGAACTGGTAATCGCACAACCGGGATTGAAGGCGGATGACGCAATCAACAGGGTTTCCACGTCACAGGCCGTACCATTCGCACCTGGACCACCGATGTTGTTACAGGCAACTGCTGACATGCGATTGGGGCGAATACCGGCAATAACATTGACACCCGGATCCAGACCAATAGTACGGGTCGGGAAGCTGTCACCGTAGTCAACAACATCGACCCGCTGGCGGAACACACTCGGGTTACAACCACCCGGTCCGACTTCTCCCTCAAGACAATCGCGCGAACGCATACGGTCGGTTACGTAAATGGTGCCATCTTCGTCCAGGCCCCAGGCACGCAGTGAATCACGACGTGATGGATCGTCAGCTGGCTTGCCAGGACGCAAATCAATCCAGCGGGTTACGACAGCACGGTTCTTTGGTTTTCCGAGTTTGAAGATGTCATCGTTGTCGGAATCATCCATATCGTGGCCATCTTTTTTGGTGCTGCCCTTGTTACAACCAACACCACAACTGGTATCCTCAACACCGGCCTTCCAGTCAACCATTGCAATGGCGGCGCCATGAAACATACTGAGCCCCA
>CAYYAP010000030.1:0-4332 GCA_964469575.1 uncultured Thiohalobacter sp. | reverse complement strand
CCGGCCTTCCAGTCAACCATTGCAATGGCGGCGCCATGAAACATACTGAGCCCCATACCTTCTTCAGTGAAGGCGATACCGGCCATGCAACCCCAGCGCGGATCCTGATCGGCTGGCTGGCTGTATTCATCGATGACCTGCATGGTTTCCTGGTCGATCACCAGTATGCGGCTGTTGGCGGCACGCGCAGGTGTTGAATAGACAGGCGGGAAGAACAGGTTGGAGGCGTTACCACTAGGGTGCGTATTACCCAGCGGGCTGACCGAATCGGAGTTCTTCGCATTGAAGAAGTTGGCATCGCAAATCGCCTGCACAATATTGCCGTTCGGCATCATCTGTGTGCCCAGTGGACGCGGCAGACTTCCACGACCGGCAGGACCCGTGGGGTTGCCCAGCAACGGACGATAAGAAACGGTCTTGATCGGCACACCGTTACGATGGAACTGGGTCAGTGCCTGTTGGGCGGCACTGGTGATGAAAGCGTGGCCATTCAGACCGCCGGACAATACACCGGTTGGCTTGAACGGACCGGGACATTCAAGATTACCACTGCCGTTTTCACACACCGGGCCAGTCGGATCAGCAGAAGGGCCAAACGGGTTAGCTACAGTGATACCGCGAGCGCCTGTAACAATATTCACTTCCAGCACCTGGCCTGGACCATTGGCCGCTGCAAATGGTGCGTTCATGGCGTCCGCCATCATGAAGTTGGCCTCCAGACAGGCTGGCTGCCCTACCTCGTTAAGTCCATGTGCGCCGGCTCCGCCCGCAAACATGGCGAGACCCAGCCCGTAGGCCAGGCTCGTGAGTGGTTTCGTTATTTTCATCGTGTTCAGCTCCTCACAATAGGTTTTTAGTCAACAATAGTGCTTATATGCACAGGTAGGCGGGACAGGATTTGGCCGCTCCTGAGGGTAATGAGAAGCCGGGCGGCCGATTTATTCAGATTAACTTTGTGACAGGTAGTACTAAATAAAGAATATAAAACAGAATTGAATAAACCCAACAGCTAGTGCATCTAGCCACTATGGAAATCATCGATCGATTGCTGGATGCGCGCTGCCTGCGTCGCAAGATTGCAGGTAACCGTGACCGGCTGTACAAGGTTGCGCTTGCCTGGTCCGGTGAGCCAAGTGTCGCTGATGACCTGGTACAGGAAACCCTGATGATCGCCCTTCAGCGTATCCAGCAGTTGCGCGAACAGGAGCGACTCAATGCCTGGATGTACACGATTCTGAGTAATTGCTGGAAACAGTACCTGCGACGGATGCGCCCAACGGTCAACATCGATGACGTGGATATCAGCTGTGATGATGATGCAGAGCTTGGCAGCAGCAAGCAGGAAATCGTCGATCATGTCCGACGCGCAATTCTACGCTTGCCCAACGGACAGCGACAGGCCATCACACTGGTTGATCTTGCCGGCTTCAGCTACTCTGAAGTCGCTGATATTCTGGATATTCCCATTGGCACAGTGATGAGCCGTTTGTACACTTCCAGGCAGTCCCTGCAAAAAGTGCTCTCCAATTTCCGTGCGCCACAGACTGTCTCAACCGGATATCTACGAAGTGTGAGGTGAAAAAAATGGACTTTAAAACCGAACGCATATTGCATGCTTATGTCGATAATGAACTCGAGCCGCAGGCAAAAAGCCGCCTGCTGATACAACTGGAAAATGACCAGCGCATCCGTGCGCGCGCCTGTGAACTTCAACGCACCAAGGAATGGATAAAATTCTCCTTCGAGGGAGAATCCGCCAGGACGCGTACACTACCGGGATTACAGTGGCGCCTCCGCCATACCTCACCCTTCTATATCGCTGCGTCCCTGGTGATACTCCTGATTGCCTTCGGCGCCGGCTGGTCCGGGCATTCACTAACTGAAAACGTGAACCATTCAGCACTGGCGGGGGGGTCGGCCAATACGGTAACACCGCACGTCATTCTGCACATCAGTGATTCTGATGAAAGCCGTTTTAACAAAGTCCTGGAACGTACTGACCAGTTGCTTCGTCAATACGGAAACACCGGCGTACAGGTTGAAGTCGTCGCCAACGCGGGAGGACTGGACTTTATGCGCACAGCATCCTCGAAACACATCGATAGCATAAAACGCATGATTTCAGAGCATCACAACGTACGCTTTATTGCCTGTTCAAGGGGCCTGGGCAAGTTAAGGAAACTCGGCCTGGACGCAACGGTCATCGATGGCGTGGATGCCCATGAACCTGCGGCTGACCACCTGATAGAGCGTCTTACCGAAGGCTGGACCTATATCCGCATCTAGAAACCGGCAGCGAGCAGGTCAGGACTTCCCCGTCCTGTTTAATAACGCTTCTACCAGGTCCATCGGCAGGGGAAAAACAATGGTGTTGGACCGCTCACCGGCAATTTCTGTTAATGTCTGCAGGTAACGCAACTGCAATGCCTGGGGTTGCTTCGAAAGTGTCATCGCGGCTTCCAGCAGCTTTTGTGCAGCCTGCATTTCCCCCTCTGCATGGATAACCTTGGCACGCCGGGTGCGTTCGGCCTCGGCCTGCTTGGCAATGGCGCGCACCATACTTTCGTCAAGATCGACATGTTTGATTTCAACATTGCTGACCTTGATGCCCCAGGCATCTGTCTGTTGATCGAGTGAAGCCTGAATATCGGTGTTGAGACGTTCGCGTTCCGACAACATCTCATCCAGCTCGTGTTGCCCCAGCACGGAGCGCAAGGTCGTCTGGGCCAGTTGACTGGTTGCCACATAGAAATCCTCAACCTGGATAATGGCCTTCTCAGGATCTATGACGCGGAAATAGACCACCGCATTCACTTTCACCGAGACGTTATCACGGGAGATCACGTCCTGGGTGGGTACATCCATGACGATAGTACGCAGGTCGACCTTGACCATTTGCTGGACAAGCGGAATCATAATAATGAACCCGGGTCCCTTGACTTTCCAGAAACGCCCAAGAAAAAAGATGACGCCACGTTGATATTCGCGCAGAATTCTAATGGCAGCGGTCAGGAACAGCACCACCAGCACCAGAACTGTGTATAGGGCATATGCTGTCATGAGCCTTCCTCCTGTGTTGATGGTTCCAACGGCTCCACCTGCAGAGTCAGGCCGTCGATACCGGAAACCTTTACCTGTTGACCCTTGTGCAATGGCACGCGACTGAGCGCCCGCCAGCTCTCGCTGTGAATTGAAACCCTGCCCTGATGATCAAAGTCAGCAAGCACAGTAGCCACGCCACCGACCAGCTCTTCCAGTCCGCTCACTACCGGTTGACGACGTGCCTTGATTGCCATACCAATGACGACAATAAAAAGCAGTGCACTGATGATAGCAAAGGTGACAATCACTGAAATATCAATGCCGAAACCGGGCACATCAGTATCCATCAGAAAAATGGACCCCATCACAAACGCGATGAGACCGCCGATACCGAGTACGCCGAAACTGGGCTGGAAAGCTTCACCGACCATCAACGCCACACCCAGCAGTATTAACCCCATACCGGTATAGTTAATCGGAAGCAGCTGAAATGCATACAGCGCCAACAGCAGACAAATGGCGCCGACGACTCCGGGAGCAATAGTTCCAGGGTTGGAAAACTCCAGTATCAGTCCATAGATCCCGATGAGCATCAGGATATAAGCGACATTGGGATTGGTGATGACGCTGAGAAAACGGCTGCGCCAGTCCGGGGCGAGTTGATCGATAACTGAACCCATAGTCTGCAAAGTGCGTTTCTGTCCCAGTACTGTGACTTCGCGACCATCCACTTGTTTCATCAAGTCGGCCATGCTGGTCGCAACTATGTCGATAACGCCCAGCTGCAGGGCTTCACTCGCCGGCACACTGGCTGCTTCACGTACAGCTTTTTCCGCCCACTCCGGGTTGCGCCCACGCAATTCCGCCAGGCTGCGCAGGTAAGCCACAGCATCGTTGATCATTTTCTTCCTGCCGGCATCTGGAGATACCGTATCAGCCGGCTTTCCCTGCTCATTTTTTCCCTTACTGTCTGGCTGTGGCACGCCGCCGATCCGGATTGGTGTGGCAGCACCGACATTGGTTCCCGGCGCCATGGCGGCAATATGACTGGCATAAAGGATGTAGGTACCGGCACTGGCTGCACGCGCGCCGGTCGGCGCCACGTAGCTCGCGACCGGTACGGCGGAATTGGTGATGCTCTTGATGATGCCGCGCATGGCGGCGTCCAGACCACCCGGGGTATCCATACGGATCACCACCAGTTCAGCATGCCGCCGGGCAGCAGTTTCGATGGCTCGCCCGATATAGTCATCGGTAGCGGGACCAATGGCGCCTTCAATGGTCAGCTGA
>CAYYAP010000029.1:18255-22660 GCA_964469575.1 uncultured Thiohalobacter sp. | reverse complement strand
TGTGGTGAACAGCCATTGCCCCCCTATGGTTCCTGCCTGCTGGGTTCCATCAACCTGACCAAGTTTGTGCGTGAGCCGTTCACCGAAAACGCACACTTCGACTGGGAAGAATTCCGCAAGGTGGTTTCCATCTTTACCCGCATGCTCGACAACGTGGTGGAGATCAACGGTCTGCCGCTGCAACAGCAGCGTGATGAAATTATGCGCAAGCGCCGTCACGGCATGGGTTTCCTGGGTCTGGGTTCCACGACCACCATGTTACGCATGAAGTATGGTGAACAGGATTCAGTGGCGTTCACGGAAAAGGTCAGTCGCGAACTGGCGCTGACCGGTTGGCAGACCGCGCTGGAACTGGCCGAGGAAAAAGGTCCGGCGCCGATTCTCGAAGAGGACTTTGAAGTTACGGCCGAGATGCTGCGCAAACGCCCCGAGATGAAGCTCGACGGTTATGAAATTGGCGATCGTATCAAGGGCAAACTATTGCACGCCCGGTACAGCCGTTATATGCAGCAGGTCAGCGAGATCGCCCCGGACCTGGTGGATCGTCTGGCCGAGACCGGCGCACGCTTTACGCACCATTCCTCGATTGCCCCGACCGGTACGATCTCCCTGTCCCTGGCAAACAACGCCAGCAACGGTATCGAACCGAGTTTTGCGCATCACTATTTCCGTAACGTGATCCGTGAAGGCCGCAAGACCAAGGAAAAAGTCAACGTGTTCTCGTTTGAGCTGCTGGCCTATCGCTCGCTGGTGAATCAACAGGCCGAACCGGGCAGCGATGAGGCGTCGCAAAAATTACCGGAGTACTTTATTTCTGCAGACGATGTCACGCCCAGGCAGCACGTCGATATCCAGGCCGCTGCACAAAAATGGATCGATTCATCCATTTCCAAGACCGCCAATGTGCCAACCGATTATCCCTTCGATGAGTTCAAGGATATTTACCTGTACGCCTATGAGCAGGGTCTGAAGGGCTGCACGACTTTCCGCTTTAATCCGGAAGCGTTCCAGGGTGTGCTGGTCAAGGAAAAGGACCTGGAAAATACCACCTACCAGTTTACTCTCGATGACGGCAGCATCGTGCAACTGAAGGGTAACGAGGAAGTTGAATACGACGGAGAAATTCATACCGCCGCCAACCTGTACGATGCCTTGAAAGAAGGCTACTACGGCAAGTTCTAGGCGAAGCGAAGGCGTCAGAGGAGTTTATATTATGGTCAGGAAAATTGAACACAAAATTGTCGACTACGAAGTACTGAAAGACGACGTCTGTGACGAGCCGGAAGCGGTTGTTGAGCCGGTTAAGGAAGAAGACAAGGTTGTTGTGCACCTGCACGAAAAGCTGGAACGCCCGGAGATGTTGCTGGGGTCGACTTATAAGGTAAAGACCCCGCTATCGGAGCATGCGTTGTATATCACCATCAATGACATGCTCCTCAACCCGGGTACGCCGCACGAATTGCGTCGTCCTTTCGAGATTTTTATCAACTCGAAAAACATGGACCATTTCCAGTGGATTGTGGCGCTTACGCGGATTATTTCAGCGGTGTTCCGCAAGGGTGGCGATGTCACGTTTCTGGTCGAGGAACTGCACTCGGTATTTGATCCGCGCGGCGGCTATTTCAAAAAGGGTGGCCGGTACATGCCCTCGCTGGTGGCGGAGATCGGCGATGCCATTGAATGTCACCTGCGCATGATCGGGATGCTCAAGGACGATGGCCTGGATGAACACCAGAAAAAAATTCTGGCGGAAAAGCGTGAGCAGTTTGAGCAGGCCAACAAAGCCAGCCAGCCAGCTGATTCGGGTGATTTCCCGGAAGGCGCCCAGCTGTGTGTGAAATGTAATACCAAGGCGGCGATTCAGATGGACGGGTGTCTGACCTGTCTGAACTGCGGTGAGTCCAAGTGTGGATGAGGTCAGTGGAGTAAACCTGACAATGAATTTTCTGGATAAAGACTATCTTCTGAGAAAACATATGCTCGTACATCAAGCCATTCCGGGTTACTGGTACACCAATGCCCTCGGTCAGTTGCAGCAGGTGCGTGTGGTGCTGCACGAAGGGAATGAACAAAAACGTGTGGTGTTGGAGAATATCAACGGCAAACGTCAGATGGTTGATATTGATAGCTGGTATTTACTGGATCTCACGCTGCACTCACCGGGGTTTGAACGGCGCCGTACGCGACGTACCCGGCGCGATTCCGGCAAGCATTTGTGACGGCTGCTGCGGCCTGATATCAGCCGCCTGATGGCGGATGTCCCTTGTCTGCCACACGCAAACCTTCGTTTATCGCCGGCCCGGCCGGTGATATCCAGGTGCTGGAAACCGTACCGGAAACCGCACCGCAGGCGCTCGCCATTATCTGCCACCCCCACCCCCTGCACGGTGGTACGCTGGACAACAAGATCGTTCACCAGTTGGCAAAAAGTTTTGTTGCGTTGGGGGCAGCCAGCGTGCGTTTTAATTTCCGCGGCGTGGGCAGGAGTGAGGGGGCATATGATCAGGGCCGCGGTGAGCGGGATGATCTGCTGGCGGTCGTCGAGTGGGCCAGGCAACGCTGGCCCGGGTTGCCGTTGTGGCTGGCAGGGTTTTCTTTTGGTGGATACATTGCTCTGGAAGTTGCGCAACGGCTGCATCCGGACTGGCTGGTGACGGTGGCGCCGGCCGTTAACTACTTTCCTGATCAGCCGGTTGCGCTGAAAGGCATCCGCTGGCTGTTGATTCACGGGGATGCAGACGACATTGTGCCCTGGCCAGAGCTTGCGTCGTGGATCGATCATCAGGGACTGTCACCTGATACAGCGCATGTCGAGGGGGCGGGCCATTTCTTTCACGGGCAGCTGAACAGGCTGCGCGATATTGTGTTACGCGCAGCGCCGTCAGGCCAGGCTTAGTGCGTCGTCCGCAGCAGCGTCAATGCTGCTCGCTATTCTGTGCAAACCGAAAGACTTCTGATGCTGAACTGAAGGTCTTGGGGATAATGCGTTCGTCAATACTGCATGACCAGTAAGCGGGCAGATAGCCGCCCTTGAATACCGGGTTGGCGCTGACCCTGACACCATTGATTTTTTTTTCAACTTTCGCGTTCATATTCCACCGCTATTGTTGTTTTACGTCATAAACCGAGCAAGTGACGTGCCACTTGTTGTAATACCTTGAATTAACAAAGATGCCTGGAGTTGCTGAGTTATTCCCTTCGATGGATATCAACTCTCCCGTAAAGAAAACCAACGCCGTTTCAGACGATAGCACCCGACAAATTAATGACAGCAGTATGATTTATATGGATATTTTTAATATATAGCTAAACTGACCTGGAGCGTCAAAAATACCGACGTTGGACGTCAGTGCAGTTGTCAGATGTCGGGTCAGACGGGAGCAGCTCAAGCCGAGGGGCGGGGGTTTAACCCGTTGTCCCATCGCGGGTGATTGCCGGCAGGGGACGGGAACGTGTAGAAAGGGCATAATCGCCAGCCTGGCGGTAAAAAAATACTTATGTACGAACAACATTTTGGACTGACAGAACGCCCGTTTTCTATCGCGCCCGATCCGCGCTTTCTCTATATGAGTCAGCAGCATCGTGAGGCGCTGGCGCACCTGCTGTACGGCGTCGGCGAAGGCGGTGGTTTTGTGCAGCTGACCGGTGAGGTCGGTACGGGCAAGACCACCATCTGCCGTTGCCTGCTGGAGCAGGTGCCGGATCATGTCGATGTGGCGTTAATCCTCAATCCACGTGTTAGTGCGATGGAGTTACTGGCCAGTCTGTGTGATGAGCTGGGTATCGAATACGCGCGGGATACGACCAGTATCAAGCGGCTCACCGATGTGTTGAATGCCCATTTGCTCGAAACCCATGCGCGTGGCCGACGTACGGTGTTGATTATCGATGAGGCGCAGAATCTTGACGCCGATGCGCTGGAGCAGGTGCGTCTGCTCACCAACCTGGAAACCACGCGCGAGAAGCTGCTTCAGATCGTACTTATCGGCCAGCCGGAATTGCGCAGCTTGCTGGCGCGTGAGGAGTTGCGCCAGTTATCGCAGCGTATCACCGCACGTTATCATCTGGAACCGATCCAGCGTGGCGAGACAGCGGCCTATATACGCCATCGACTACAGGTCTGCGGCGCCACGGATGCCCTGTTCAACGAAGCAGCCATTGATCTGGTGCAGAAACTCTCCGGTGGTGTGCCGCGCCTGATCAATGTGATGTGTGACCGCGCCATGCTGGGCGCCTACGTGGAAAACAAACACAAGGTCGATGTCGCGATCGTGATCCGCGCCGCGCGTGAAGTGTTGCCGGAAGAGGGGTTGAATGCACCGACCCGGCGATGGTGGCCCTGGCTGGTGGGTGCTGCAGGCGCGGTATTTGTTGCGGCGTTTGTCATTGGTTACTGGCGCGCACC
>CAYYAP010000029.1:15589-18155 GCA_964469575.1 uncultured Thiohalobacter sp. | reverse complement strand
GTGCTGCAGGCGCGGTATTTGTTGCGGCGTTTGTCATTGGTTACTGGCGCGCACCCGCGTCGAAGGTAACGTTGGCGGAAACGGGTGCGCCTGTTTCAACGCCTGCGGCGGAGGAAGAAGCTGGCGTTGCGAGCCGCGAACCCGTGAAGCCTGTTCCTGCGGCACCGGCGGTCATTGCTGCCGTTGACGCAGAGAGGCAAGCAAGCTTGCCGATGGATGCAGCAGCGGATACAACAACGGATGTGGCGGCTATTGATGCGGCCCAGTCGCCGGCATCCGCGACCAGTGAATTCCAGCAAAAGCTCGATGCAGCCGGGTCTGATGCCGCCGCCTGGGCCTGGTCCGGGCTGTTCAGCCTGTGGGGCGTGCAAACCCGTGCGATCACCGATGCGCAGGCCTGTGATGTTGCGCCCTTGTCGGGTCTGCGCTGCCTGCAAGGTGGCGGTAGCCGGAGGATATTGCAGTATTATGACCGGCCGGCGGTGTTACTGCTGGTGGGGTCCGGCGGGCGCAGGGTGCCAGTGCTGCTGCGCAAGATCCGTGGCAATCTCGCCGTGTTGCAGATTGGCGATCAGCGCGTGGAGGTTCCGGCCGAGGTGATGGAGCGGCACTGGTTCGGTGAGTATCGCTTGCTGTGGAAGACCCCGCCCGGAGGCAGTGCCGTACTGAGGCCGGGTGATCGCAGCACGGATGTGCAATGGCTGCGTGAGAGACTTAAGCAGGCCACCGGGCTGTCATCCATTGCGCCCGACCCGCTGTTGTTCGACGAAGGGCTGAAAACGCTGGTGCAGGACTTTCAACGCAGCCGCGAGCTGAGCGCTGACGGCGTCGTCGGGGCCAGAACGTTTATCCACCTGAATAATCTGTCCCGGCCATCCACCGTGCCGCGCCTGGTCGAGGCGGTACAGTAGAAGCCATGTCGTACATACTTGAGGCACTGAAAAAGGCAGAACACCAGCGCGAGATCGGGCAGGTGCCGCGTATTGACAGCGAACACGAACCTGCGGCAGCCGGGTTATCGTCCCGTTGGGGGGTGATTGTTGTACTGGTCCTGCTGGTTAACGCCGGCTTGTTGCTGGCGCTGTTCTGGCCGGACAGTCCAGTGGTGGACCTGCAGGAACCGGTGTCCTCCGCTGCCAAGGTTTCACCTGCAACCCGTACCCGCTCTGCGCCTGACAGGCGGTACAGGGGAAACGCCGCCGTGGTACCACAGGGCTCGATACCGGGAAAGGTGCTGCAGCCCCGGCACGAAAGTACCCTGGCTGAGGACGCCGCGTCTGTCGCTTCGCCGCCCGTTCAAACTGCGCCAGTCCCGCACAGCGTCCCGACGCCAGGCCCGGAACCTGCCAGATTTTTGCCTGTCACACCACCCACAGTGGCACCCGTGCCGCCACAGGTACGGTCAGCACCCTCCGCTCCACCCGTGCCAGTGCCGCATACGAAAGCTTTACCCGTCTGGCCCCAGGTGTCCACGCACATTTTTGAACAATTGCACGGAAACCTGAGGCTGGATGTGCATGTGTACAGTGAAAACCCCCGGGATCGCTTCGTGCTCATCAACCTGCAAAAATACCACGAGGGTGAACAATTACAGGAAGGGCCGGTAGTGGACGCCATAACAGCTGAAGGCGTCGTGCTTTCCCTGCAGGGGCAGCAATTTTTGCTTCGGGCGCAATAGGAACCTACTTTCAGGTAATAACACTATAATGCATAAAGATATTTTTGTGTCCTTACTGGCAGGACTGATGTGCCTTGCGTGTGTGGCCGTGCAGGCGCAAGGGATGGCGGCGCGATCCGCAACCCGACAGCTGATTATTCGCTTGCAGGATGATGGCACGCGCAATGCCGCTTCTGTCAGGCCGAAAGCCCCGTTGCCCGGCCTGACCTTGCCGGATGGACGGCAGTTGACGTATGTCCGTTCCCTGGATGACGGCAGTATCGTTGTGCAGTTACCGGAAACGGTCAGCCTCGAACAGGCTGATGCACTGGTGACCACGCTTGTGCAGGATCATGTGGTTCAGAGCGCTCAGGTCGATAAGCGTCTGTATCCTGCTCTGGTGCCAAACGACACAAACTATACGGATCAGTGGTACCTGTTTGAGGATACGGCGGGTATTCGCATGCCGGCGGCCTGGGACCAGAGTACCGGTTCTTCCTCCGAGGTTATCGCCGTACTCGACACCGGTATTTTAACGCACAGGGATCTGGATCCGGCGCGCATCCTGACGGCTTCCGGCTATGATTTTATTTCGGACACTGTATCGGCCAACGATGGAGACGGGCGCGATGGCGATCCGACCGATCCGGGCGATGCCGTACTGGCAGGTGAGTGTGGACCCGGTGACCCGTTGATGAATGGAGATAGTTCCTGGCACGGACTGTTAGTCACAGGCATCATTGCCGCGACATCAAACCAGACAAATATCGATATCGCCGGTATTGATTTTAACGCGCGCGTACTGCCGGTGCGCGTGCTGGGCAAGTGTGGCGGGCTGGTGTCGGATATTGCCGATGCCATTCGTTGGGCGGCAGGCCTGCCTGTCACGGGTGTGCCACCTAACCAGAA
>CAYYAP010000029.1:2912-15489 GCA_964469575.1 uncultured Thiohalobacter sp. | reverse complement strand
GTCTTTGGAATAATGGGACGACATCGGCGACTACTGATGCGCTGGCGACGACGAGTGGTACCAGTTTTACCACAGCCCAGGTGTCCGCTGTGGCGTCTCTGATGCGAGCCGTAAACGGTGCGCTGAATCCTGCTTCGGTCAAGGATATTCTTTGCAAGACAGCCCGGCCATTCCCCGATTCCAGTTGTGACACAAGCCTGTGTGGCGCCGGCCTGCTGGACGCCAACGCAGCACTCATGGGTGCTGCTGACCCGGCTTCGGTGGCCGGTAATGCGGGTTGTGGTGTCGTCAAAAGTAGTGGCGGTGGTGGTGGCGGTTGTGCGATACAACTTACTACCCGGGCGCTCGACCCGTTACTGCCGTTGTGGTTAATGGCGGGCTTTATTGGTTTGTCCCGGCGGAGTCGTTAAACTGCGCAGCCATGTTACGCGCCATCCAGAACTTCTTTCGCAATCAGGTCAACAGTGCGGAGCCAGGCCGGCACGATGAACACAGTCTGCATCTCGCCACGGCAGCGCTGCTGTTTGAGATGCAGCGCGCGGACTTTGAAGAACACGAAGACGAGCGCGTGGTACTGGAGCGGGTATTGCAGGAGACGTTTGCCCTGAGCGCAGAGGAGACGTGTGAACTGGCACAGCTTGCCCGCCAGGAAGCGGAAGAATCCGTGTCGTTGCACCAGTTCACCAGCCTGATCAACCAGCGCTTTTCTCCTCAGGAGAAGGTGCGTGTGGTGGAAATGTTATGGCAGGTCGCCTTCGCTGACGGGCGCATTGATCGCTACGAAGAGGCGCTGGTGCGCAAGATTGCCGAACTGCTCTATGTGCCACACCGGGATTTTATTCGCGCCCGGCACCGGGTACAGGACAGGCAATAAAAAGGCAGCCAGTCGGCTGCCTTTTTTGAATCCTTTCCGTCCTCCGTATCCGGCCCTGCCAGGTCGGATACGGAGACGCTTCCTGCTGGGATTTCAGGTAAGTCCCTGTTTATACCATATCTTTCAGGCCCTTCAGCGGGAGAACCTTGACCACGTTGCGGGCTGGTTTGGCCTTGAACGTCATGGCTTCGCCGGTGAACGGGTTAACGCCCTTGCGTGCCTTGGTGGCAGGTTTACGGACTACCTTGATCTTCATGAGGCCGGGTACGGTGTAGACGCCCGGGCCGTTGCGCTTGATGTCGCGTTTGATCAGTGCGGTGAGTGATTCGAAAACGGCGCCAACGTCTTTCTTTGTCAGGCCGGTTTTATCTGCAATGTAAGTGAATGTTTCAGCCTTCGTCGTAGGTTTCTTTACCGCCTTGGCAGCAGCCTTTTTCTTGGCGGTTTTCTTGGCAGCTTTTTTCTTTACGGCCATTCAATGTGCTCCTATAAAAATGTTGGCAGAGAACTAACGGCGCAACCATAGCACAAAGAAAAAAAAGTGAAAGCCCTTTTATGATTTTATACCTGTTATTCCAGACTCAAATGAATATGGCACCCATGATGCAAAGAAAACAGAGGTGTTTACAACGATCTCCTCGGTGACAATGTCGCGCAATGAACCCGTCCCATGTGTCATCGACATCGACGTATTTTTGTTGCTCCCGGAGCACGCAATTCCGTCATCCTGGCAGCTAAGTTTTCTATGCTGAATGCCGATAGAGAGGGGTGCGCGGAAAACTGCGCCCGGGCCAGGCAAAAATGCTGACCGGATACCATAAAACACGACTGACAGGATGCTGGACAGACCATGGGAGCGGCTAAAAAACTCTTGGACAAGAAGGTGTTAAAAGAGCTGGTTCCTCTCAACGCATTATCTGCCGTACATCTCGACGAAATTTCCCGAAAAGCCATTATCGAAACGGTTCGTTCCGGGCGTTACGTGTTCAAGGCGGGTGACCGGGATTATCAGTCTGTTTATTTGCTGGAAGGTAAGGTTGAACTGGTCGATGCCCACCGCGAGGTTGTCGGTACGCTTGTGGGTGGTTCAGAGGCAGCCAGTCATCCGTTGGCGCACAAGCAGCCGCGCCAGGTTTCCGTTCGCGCTACGGGCAGTGTCACAGTCGTGCGAGTGGATTCGGGCTTGCTTGATGTGTTGCTGACCTGGGATGAATCGTCAGGCTATGACGTGGTTGAAATCGGCGCCGAAGATGGTGGTGACTGGATGACACGCATGTTGCAGTCACAAGCCTTTATGCAGCTTCCACCGTCAAATATCCACCAGCTTTTGATGCGACTGGAACCGGTCAATATTCGCGCTGGCGATGTCGTCGTCAAGCAGGGTGATGATGGTGACTATTTCTATATTGTAAAAGCCGGCCGCATGGCGGTTAGCCGCAAGGCTTCGGCACGCGGCAAGGACGTTTTACTGGCGGAACTGGGAGAAGGGGCCTGTTTTGGTGAGGAGGCGCTGGTGTCGGGTGCGCGCCGGAATGCCACAGTGACCATGCTCACAGACGGATCGTTGATGCGTCTGTCCAAAGAGGATTTCAGTGAACTGCTGTGCGCGCCCCTGGTGCATGAAGTCGATTACGCGCAGGCCAGTCAGCTGGTTGATGAGGGTGCGAGCTGGCTGGACGTGCGCCTGCCGGGGGAATTCAGCAACCAGTACATCAAGGGCAGCCGCAATCTTCCGCTGTCGGCGCTCAGGGAACAGGCGGATACGCTGGATCGTGACGGGCGGTATATCGTGTGTTGTGATACCGGGCGCCGTAGTGCGTCGGGTGCTTTTATCCTCGGCCAGCGTGGGCTTGATGTCTACACCCTGATCAACGGCCTGATGGATGTCCCCGGTGAGGCATTAAGCGGGGACGCCGAATCGTCGCCTGGGGATGTCCCTGCCCATGATGCGGATATCCTTCCCTTTGACAATGAGGGTGCGGCGGATGACGACGGGGCCGCCACATCACAACTGAACGAACAGCTGCGGGCCAGTGAAACGGCGCGTGATGAGCAGCAGTCTGAACTAGAGAAAATGCGCCAACAAGTCGAATCCCTGGAAAGCGCCTTGCAGGATTCGAAGTCGCAGCACAATGCGCTGCTTGATCAGCTGGAAGAGACGAAACAGCTTGGCGATACAGCGGCGGAAGCCGGTGAAGACATTGAAAAGCAGCGGGCGCAGCTGGAGTCAGAGCTTGCCCGTGTGCGTGATGATTACCAGCAATTGGGACAGCGCACCAGCGCTGTTGCCGGTGAACGCGATGCGGCCAGTCGGGAACTGGAGAAAGCCCGTGCTGAACTGGAAGACCTGAAGGCCCGTGTTGACAGCCAGCAGGGCGAGATCAGTGAGCAAGTCAGTACGCTGCAAAAGCAACTGGACGAACGTACCGGTGAGCTGGCCGAGGCGGAGAGAGTTGCCGCTGAGGCGTCAGATCGTGAAAGCGCGTTGGCTACGCAACTGAGTCAGTTAGAACAACAGGCCAGTGAACAGCAGAAACAGTTACAGGAAAATTTCCTGGCGGATAAATCCGCACTTGAAGAACAACTACAGTCCTTACAGGACAGTCATGCGGACGATGAGCAGAAACTCGCGGAGCAATCCGGGGAACGGGATGCGCTGGCCGGCAAGCTGGCAGATGTCGAACAGCAGTTGCTTCAGTCGCAGGCGGCCGAGCAGTCAGTCGGGGAATCACTGGAGCAGACCCGGCAGCAGGCTGAAGACGATGTGCAGCGTATTCGCACCGAGTTACAGAAGGAACAGGATGCACTTCTGGCAGAGATCGAGACGCTCAGGGAGGCGGTCGCCGGACAGGATCAGCTTGTTGCACAGTTACAGGAACGTGATCGGGCGCTGGCAGACGCCGGTCGGGACAGGGATCTGGCACAGCAGCAACTGGAAGAGCAGGTGCGGGAGAGGGAAGCGCTCAACGCTCAACTCGGAGAAAATACCGAGCGGGAAGATCAGCTGACTCAGCGGGTTGCCGAGCTTGAACAGCAACTGACATCGCGTGAGAGTGAGTATGAGTCTGACCTTGGCAGCGCGCGTCAGGCCATGTCTCGCGCGCAAACTGAAGTCGATAACCTGAAACGTGAGCAACAGCGCCTGCTCAATCGCAACCGCAAAGCCGAGGAAACGCTGGATCGTGAACGTCACGATCATGAGGTCGAGGTGCATCGACTGCATAAGGAAATGAAATCAGCGGCAGAGGGTTCCTCGGAAGCGCTGGCTGCAGAGCTGGAAGCACTGCAGGGACAGGTCAGCGAAGCTGCCCGCTTACGCGATGACCTGGAAATCCGCCTCGGCGAGCGCAGCGCCCAGCTGGAGGATACGCAGGCGCGTGCCGAACAGCTTGATCAGCAGCTGAAGCTGGCGCAGCAGAGTGCACAGGAGGCTGAACAGCAACTGGTCGAAGCCACACGTATGGCTAATGAGGAAATGGAAATCCGCCTCAATACCGAACAGGGGATACAGCAGGGACTGCGTGAGGCGCTGGAAGAATCCGGAAAAGCCTGTAACAGCCATCAGGAAACGATAACGGTCATCAAGCAGGAGCTTGAGGATCTGCGCGAGGCCTATCAGCAATCGAAACAGGCACAGGAAAGCCATGAAAATGCGGCCGGCCGTCTGGACGAGGTGCAGGCCCGGCTGGATAGCGTGCAGGCAGAACGCGATGCGTTACTGTCATCGACGGACAGTCTGAAAAACGAACTCGACCAGTTGCGTGCCGAGGCCGAAGTCCACCGTGGTCTCGAGGGCATGCTGTCCGGTGAGGGGGGCGATTCCACTGACAGTGAAGCCTTGCAGCAGGCCAGGCAGAATGTCGAGATGGCCGTGCGCTTGCGGACCCAGGCGGAAGCGCAGGTGGAGGCGCTGAAGCAGGAAATGGAACAACTCAGGGAGCAGTTGCGTTATGCGACTGAGACCCCGGCGCCAGCCACGGTGGAAGGCATGATTCCCTCCCTGGATGATAACGATCCCCATGCTTCCAATCCCATGTTGCCTGATGTCCCGGCCTATGAAGAGGTCGATGACCCTGAGTCCGGCGTGTTACTGGACGATGAGATCGCCAACATACCGGAGCAGGTGCAGATAGCGGCGCCAAAGTCAGGCCTGATCAAAGGCCTGCTGGTCGGGCTGGCCGTTGGTGTAATGGCGGGCGCGGGTGTGTTCTGGTGGCAGGCGGATACCGCCAGCAGGGGCTTGGCGTCGAAGCCTGTACAACAACACTTGTCCGATACCCCCAGGGTGGCCAGGGCGCCGGCCAAAAGGATGTCGGAGCATAAGCCTGCTGTGCAAAGTCAACCGGCTGTCGTCATGGCGACTCGCGCCAGTGATCATGGCAGTGACAAGCCGGAAGCGGTGGGCGCAAAATCGGGTGTGGTGACCCTGTCAGAGAGATCCCGGGCATTTCCTCTCGCCAAGGGCATGCCGGATATTCCCCGGGGTGCTGACGTCAGCACAACCGGGAGCGAGGACAAACCGGTCTCGCCCGTTGCCGAAAAAACATCCATACCGGCAGTGCAGGAGGCGGATGCCGACGCAGGGATATCAGGGCCGGCAGTCGAGCCAGTACCCGAACCCCGTGAACCGGCGGTTGAACAGCCGGCCGGAAGCTTCCGCGATCGCCTCGGCAATAACGGGTCGGGGCCGGCGATGGTGCGTTTTCGCGCTGACCATTTCCTGATGGGTAGCAGTGAGGTTTCACAGCAGTTTGACGAGCGGCCCCAGCACACTGTCCAGCTTGCCGGGTTTGCAATCGCCGCCCACGAAATCACCTTTGATGAATACGATGCGTTTGCCCGCGCAACAGGACGCAGACGTCCTGCAGATCAGGGGTGGGGACGTGGAGCACGCCCTGTGATCAACGTGAGCTGGGAGGACGCCAGCGCCTATGCGCGGTGGCTATCCGCGCAGACCGGCGCCCACTACCGCCTGCCCATTGAAGCCGAATGGGAGTTTGTGGCGCGTTCGGGTACACGGACACGTTACTGGTGGGGCGAAGACCTGATTAAGAACCGGGCCAATTGTTTTGACTGTGGCAGTACCGATAGTGGTGTACAGACCTCCCGCGTGGGCAGTTTCCCTGCGAACGCCTGGGGCGTCTATGACATGACGGGTAATGTGCGTGAGTGGGTGCAGGATTGCTATGTGCCGAATTACAGCCGTGCGCCGGACGATGGCCGTGCGGTGGATGTCGGGGGATGTGTCGACAGAGTTGTGCGCGGCGGTGCCTATAGCAGCCCGTCAGACCAGCTTCGCAGCGCCAGTCGTGACCGGGTGGAGGCGCAAGTGCGGCTGGATAACCTGGGGTTCAGAGTCGTACGGGAGTATTGATACAGATACTGTGACGCAGATACTGTCATCCCGGCATATGCCGGGATCCAGTGGTGGAGTGTTTTAGTCTTCCAGCGTCTTGAGCAGTGCTTCGATAGCGGCAGGGTGCAGTGTCTGCGTAGTGGTCTCGGTCGATGCTTCGACCATTGCAAGCTGGAGTTGCGGGGTTTCTTCCAGCGGGGTTGCGTCCTGGAGTTCCATCCCGAAGCTGCGTTTGATCGACGGTTCTTCAACCGGGTGTATCGTTCCGCTTGCCATATCCATGATGTACGCCATGACCCACCTCCTGCGGTGATAGGGCTGATGATTCAGCCTTCACAAATTCTATCGGCGCCGGGCTACAAACATTAAACCGGATTATTTCATCCATAAATCCAGCGGGTTAAGGTCTTATCGGACAAAAAAGGCGCCCCGCAGGGCGCCGTGTTCCGGAGGAATACCCGTTGTGTCAGGGGAAAGCGGGGATGGTCGGCTCGATGCCGTGCATATCCGCCTCGGGGTGGTGGCGTTTGATCATGCGGGAAACAGCGTCCACCTTGCTTTTGGGTACATCGACCATCATGAGTATCTGGCCCTGATCAATGGCCTGCTCAAACTCCTTCAGCTGGCTGTTGGGGGCATCGGTACCAATCATGCCGGAGACCCACGCGCCAATCGCAGCACCCGCCAGTGCAGTCGCCAGCACGGTCCAGCCGCCAAGGGCTATGCCTCCAGGGGGGAAGGTAATGGCAAGCAGGCCGGCCAACACACCGGTGGCGCCGCCCAGGCTGAACCCGAGTTCCGCGCCATGCACAAAATCGCTACGTTGCAGCAGGTTTGCCTGTGGCATGTCGCCGAGCGCGATGGAGTCTTTGGCCAGTACGTGAATATGGCGATCATCGATGCGCGCCAGAAGCAATTCATCGACAGTCTGCCGGGCGCGCGCCACGCTGGGTAGAAGAAAATAAAGCCTGCGTCTCATGTTGTGCCTCCTGCCCCGCTTCGGGGTGATGGTATGCAGCTATTGCTAAATTAGACCCCTGAATTCAGTATAGTTGCACATTGACCTTGTCAAATGAGACTTTGTTCTATTATTTCAACCTGGGTCATCCAGTCCTGGCTGTCCGGGCAGATTTCAGTGAGCGCAGCATCCTCCGGTGAGACATCCATCGAGCCGCTCCAGTCTTCCGGGGGTTCTACCGGCTCCGGTTGCAGGACTTCCCAGGTTTCCCGGTCCAGTTCCTCAATGGTGCCGTCGTAATACTGAAGCTCCAGCGTTTCATCATCGTCGTCGCTGGCAACGACCTCGAATGCATCACCTGCGGTGGATTTGTACCAATCGCCGATCTGCGGTGAAGGTTGTGGTGTCATGACGCTTTACCTCCTTGATCAAACTGCTGATACTTGGCGCCCCGTGGGCGGTGATATGTTGCAAAGGGCTGTGTCGGGCTGAACTCAAATAGTGAACGGCCTTTTGACCAGAACCCTGATTACCTTATAGGCCCATAAAATCGGGTTTGCAACGAGAGAAAATTGACGCTTGTAGAGGGCGAATAATGCGCATGAAGATTGTGGTGATGGATGCCCGACAGTTGCAGCGGGGTGCCGAATTTCCGCCGATCACAGTGAAGCTGACAGGGGGAAATCATGGGTTGGTGGGGTAAATTGCTGGGTGGAGCCTTCGGTTTCATGCTGGGTGGTCCGCTGGGCGCGCTGATCGGGGCCTCCTTCGGCCATAACTTCGACCGGGGCATGGGCCGTATGGCCAGTGATTTTTCCCCGGGTGCGCAGGAACGCGTACAGACGGTGTTTTTTACCACCGTATTTTCCGTCATGGGGTACCTGGCCAAGGCGGATGGCAAGGTTTCACAAAGCGAGATCGACCTGGCGCGCCGGATCATGCAGCAGTTCAATCTCGATGATGAACGCCGCAAGGTTGCGATCAATCTGTTCAACCAGGGCAAGCAGGCGGATTTTCCGCTGGAAGATGTGCTTTACCAGTTCCGCCAGGAGTGTCAGCGTCGACGCAACCTGATGCAGATGTTTGTTGAAATTCTGATGCACGCCGCGTACGCCGATGGCGAGATACACCCCGATGAGCGCCAGGTGCTGGAACAGGTGCGCCAGGTGCTCGGGTTCTCGGTGCAGGCGTTTCAGCACATCGAGGCCATGGTGCGTAATGCGCAGCATTTTGCCGGTGCGGGAGGTGGTGGCGGCGCTGCGCCGCGCGATGTATTGCGTGAGGCCTATGAGGTGCTCGGCGTCGAAGCATCGGCCACCGACGCAGAGGTTAAAAAAGCCTACCGACGCCTGATGAGCCAGCATCATCCCGACAAGCTGGTGTCGAAGGGATTGCCGGAGGAAATGATCCGGCTGGCGACGCAGAAGAGTCAGGAAATCCGCAGCGCCTACGACACCATCAGGAAAGCCCGCGGGCTATAAAAACCGTCCGCCAGCGGCCACAACAATCACCACAATACCCAGCAGCAGGTTGATGCCCACGATCTGACGGATCTGGTTCAGGCGCTTTCCGGCTTCCGGCCACTGTTCGGTAATCACGGCCTCTTTCAGCCGCCGGAAGGGTGAAAAGTACAAGTGCATGTAGAGCAGGATCATCACCCAGCCCAGTCCCTGCATGAGATGGATATGCAGGCCAACGGCGCCCATGCCGCCGAACAGTCTGAACACCATCCAGTACCCCGTTAACGGCAGCAGGATGACGCACAGCCACACCCAGGGGAAGAAACGCCGAAATACCTGCGCCCACAGTTTCAGGCGTTGCGGTGGCTCGAATTGTTGCACGGCGACCGGCCGCAGCACCTGGTGGGCGAAGAACATGCCACCGACCCAAAGGACGGCAGAGAGGATGTGCAGACTGATGGCGATGCTGTGCAGGTTCATAGTGGGTTACCGTTATTTTTTGACGAAATTGGATCGAAGCCAGCCGTAAACACGCCGTACCAGGCTATCCTGCATGCCGGTGAAAAAATGGTCGGCGCCTTCAATTTTAATCTGGCGATAGGATTTGTTGCCCGCTCTCAAGGCGACGGATTTTCGATCCTCGCGGGTGGACAGTACACTGCCAAGGTCGCGGCTGCCGTAAATATCCAGTACAGGCAGGGTGATTTTACTTAAAGACAGCAGGTTGTCGGTTTTCGGGTCGATATCCGAGCTGCCCAGCCCGATGAAAACCGCGCCCTTGATCCCGGGTTTTGTCTTGTTGGCGAGGTACCAGGCCGACATGGTAGCGCCCAGGCTGTGGCCGATGAGAATAATGGTCTTGTTGCCGCGTTTCTTTAGCATGTCGACCGCTGCATCGATGCGCGGTGTCACTTCGTTGAACAGCGGGAGGTAATCCTTGAGGCTGGCCTCGTTGGGTAACACGGGCATCTGGATGGACAGGGTTGACCAGCCATGCTCGGCCAGTCCAACCCGCAGTGGCCGAATGACCTCGGCCCAGTTCGGGTGCGCGCCCATACCGTGGACAATAATGACAGCACGACCGGTTGAAGGTCCGCTGGCTTTGGTAAAAAGCCCCAGGAAGGGCATAGCGCCGACCTTCAGTTGGCAGGCTTCGCCATCCATCAGGCTGTCTGTGATTTGATCGGCCCAGCGTTTTTCTTTCGCCTGGTCTGACGCCGCAAGACAGGGTGTTGTCAGTGACAAGGAAAAGGCCAGCAGGAGTAGCAGCTTGGGTATGTGATACACCATAGTTCCCCTTTCGGTTACAGG
The DNA here is from genome assembly GCA_964469575.1 of uncultured Thiohalobacter sp. Lineage (GTDB taxonomy): Bacteria > Pseudomonadota > Gammaproteobacteria > DSM-19610 > DSM-19610 > Thiogranum. Next base: position 5,530 of record CAYYAP010000029.1, on the reverse strand, counting down.
GTTTAATGTCCGACCCGTACACACAGGCTGAAATCGTGCTGCGCTTCCGGTAAAGTGCGCGGTCTTGATTTCCCCGCGCACTATACATTGATGAGGTCCGGATTATGCCAGATTACAAGATCGCACCGTCTATTTTGTCAGCCGATTTCGCCCGCCTGGGCGAGGAAGTGGATAACGTCCTCAAGTCCGGGGCTGACATTGTCCATTTCGACGTGATGGATAACCATTATGTACCCAACCTCACCATCGGCCCGTTGGTCTGCGACGCCCTGCGCAAGCACGGCGTCACCGCCGAGATTGACGTACACCTGATGGTCAAGCCGGTGGATCGTATCATTCCGGATTTCGCCAAAGCCGGCGCCAGCTACATTACTTTCCACCCGGAAGGCAGCGAACATATTGATCGCACACTGCAGTTGATCAAGGGCGAAGGCTGTAAATCCGGGCTGGTGTTCAACCCCGCCACCCCCCTGGACTACCTCACCTATGTGATGGACAAGGTCGATATGGTATTGCTGATGTCCGTTAACCCGGGTTTTGGCGGCCAGAGTTTTATCCCCGCTACGCTCGACAAGCTGCGCGAGGCGCGCAAGATCATCGATGCTTCCGGTCGTGATATCCGCCTGGAGATCGATGGCGGCGTCAAGGTCGACAACATTCGTGAAATCGCCGAAGCCGGTGCGGACACATTTGTGGCCGGTTCTGCCATCTTCAGTGCCGCCAGCGACAGTGACGCGAATGTGTATGACACGGTCCTCAAGGCCATGCGCGATGAGCTGGCGAAGGTAGGCTGAATGACGATTCGCAAGCCCGGGATGATCCTCATTGACGTGGACGGTACGCTGGTCGACAGCGTGCCGGATCTGGCATTTTGCGTCGATGAAATGATGAAACAGCTGGATCGTGAACCCTGGGGTGAAACTCGCGTGCGCGACTGGGTGGGCAATGGTGTTGAGCGCCTGGTGCGCCGCGCCCTGATCGGACAACTGGATGGCGAGCCGGACGAGGCCGAATTTGAAAGGGCCTACCCGGTCTTTCTCGACCTGTACGCAGACAATACCTCGAAGCGTTCCCTGCTGTACCCCGGCGTGAAGGAAGGCCTGGATTTCCTCAGGGCAGCTGGCTATCGGCTGGGTTGTGTCACCAACAAGGCGGCGCAGTTCACCCTCCCGCTACTGAAGGACCTGGGGATTTACGAGTATTTCGGCATTGTCGTCAGTGGCGATACGCTGGAACACAAGAAACCGCACCCGGCCCCGTTGCTGCACGCGGCGGAATTCTTTAAGGTAAGCCCTGAGCGGTCGCTGATGGTTGGCGACTCGATCAGCGATGTAAAGGCCGCACGCGCGGCGGGCTTCCAGATTGCCTGCCTGCCGTATGGCTACAACCACGGCGAGGACATCCGCAGGGCGGAACCTGATGTGGTGATTGAAACCCTCGCCCATCTGAAAGGCGAACTCGAACAGGCGGCGTAATGATCACCGTAGAGACAACACGGCATGAGCGGGAGGAACGATGGTGGCGTTGAACCACTGTCAGTAACTGCGCGCGTGTATCAAAACTGTCTCAATGGTGAGGACCATGAAGCCTGAACAATTCGAACAACTGGCCAGCGAGGGATACCACCGTATCCCGGTGACCCGCGAGGTCCTGGCCGACCTCGATACCCCCTTAAGCACTTACCTGAAGCTCGCCAGCGGGCCTTACTCCTATTTGTTCGAGTCCGTGCAGGGCGGCGAGAAGTGGGGGCGCTACTCCATTATCGGCCTGCCGTGTCGCACGGTATTGCGCGTGTACGGGCAGCGCATCGAGTTGCGCACCGACGGTGAACTGGTCGAAGAAACCGACTGTGACGACCCGCTGCAATGGATCGAGGATTTCCAGCAACGGTTTCGTGCGCCTGACCTGGAAGGTTTGCCACGCTTTGGCGGTGGTCTGGTGGGTTACTTCGGTTACGACACGGTGCGTTATATCGAGCCACGGCTGAAACAGGGCGTGAACGAGGACACCCTGCAAACGCCGGATATTCTGCTCATGGTGTCCGATGAAGTCGTGGTGTTCGACAACCTGGCCGGCAAGCTGGTGATGGTCGTGCATGCCGATACCGCGCGCGACGATGCCTGGAGCTATGCGCAGCGGCGGCTCGATGCCCTGATGAAGCGCCTGTGTCAGGCCGTGCAGATTCCCGGCGCCCTGGCGCAACCGCGTGAGGTGTCCGAAGACGACTTTGTGTCGGGTTTCACGCAACAAGGTTTTGAATCCGCGGTACAGTGCGTTAAGGATTACATCGTCGAGGGCGACGCCATGCAGGTGGTGTTGTCGCAGCGATTATCGATCCCGTTTCATGCGCCGCCACTGGACCTGTACCGCGCGCTACGCGGCCTGAACCCGTCACCGTACATGTTCTTCCTCGACCTGGAGGATTTTCATATCGTCGGTTCTTCGCCGGAAATCCTGGTACGGCTCGAAGATGACGTGGTCACCGTGCGCCCCATTGCCGGTACCCGTCCGCGTGGCGCCAATGAAGCCGAAGACAAGGCGCTTGAAGAGGAACTGCTGGCGGACCCCAAGGAACTGGCCGAGCACCTGATGCTGATCGACCTGGGCCGCAACGATGC
>CAYYAP010000029.1:0-2812 GCA_964469575.1 uncultured Thiohalobacter sp. | reverse complement strand
GTCTACGCCGGCGCGGTGGGTTACCTGTCATGGTCCGGCAACATGGATACCGCGATAGCGATTCGCACGGCTGTTATCAAGGATGACGTACTGCACATCCAGGCGGGCGCCGGTATTGTCGCGGATTCCGTGCCGGCCAATGAATGGGCCGAGACCATGAACAAGGGCCGGGCGATTTTCCGCGCCGTGGCGTTGGCGGAAGCCGGGCTGGACGGCAATCATTGCGAGGGGGGCAGGACTGATGTTGTTGATGATCGATAACTACGACTCCTTCACCTACAACCTGGTGCAGTATTTCGGCGAGCTGGGCGCGGACGTGCGCGTGTACCGGAATGACCGGATCAGCGTGGCGGGGATTGAAAAACTGGCGCCGGAGAAAATTGTGATTTCACCCGGGCCCTGTACGCCGAATGAGGCGGGTGTGTCAGTGGAAACCATCAAGGCTTTTGCCGGGCGCATACCGATTCTCGGGGTTTGCCTGGGCCACCAGAGTATCGGTCAGGCGTTCGGTGGGCGAATTGTACACGCCGCTGAAATTATGCACGGCAAGACCTCGATGATTCATCACCGTGACGAAGGCGTATTCCGTGGCCTTTCCAATCCGCTGGAAGCCACCCGCTACCACTCGTTGGTGATCGACAGGGCGAGTCTGCCGGATTGCCTTGAAGTGACGGCCTGGACCGGCAGTGCGGCGGGTGAAATCGACGAGATCATGGGTGTGCGGCACCGTGAACTGCCCGTCGAAGGCGTGCAGTTTCATCCCGAATCCATTCTGACCGAGCACGGCCACGCGATGCTGAAGAATTTCCTGGAGACCTGAGTCATGGATATGCAGACAGCGATTCGCCGTGTGACCGAGCGGCAGGATTTAGGCCCGGAAGAAATGCACGATGTCATGCAATTGATGATGACCGGACAGGCGACACCGGCGCAGATTGGCGGGTTTTTGATCGGCTTGCGCATGAAGGGTGAAAGCGTCGATGAGATTGCGGCGGCGGCGACGGTGATGCGCGAACTGGCGACGCCGGTCCCGGTGGGTGGCGACCACCTGGTGGATACCTGCGGTACCGGCGGCGACGGTGCCTCGACCTTCAATATTTCTACCGCCAGCGCCATGGTGACGGCGGCAGCGGGCGCGCGCGTGGCCAAGCACGGCAACCGTTCCGTGTCATCGAGTTGTGGCAGCGCTGACGTGCTGGAAGCCGCTGGCGTCAATCTCGACCTGACGGCGCAACAGGTGGCGGCCTGTGTGGACAAGGTCGGTGTCGGCTTCCTGTTTGCGCCCAGACACCATAGCGCCATGAAGCACGCCATCGGCCCGCGCAAGGAGATGGGGGTACGTACCCTGTTCAACCTGCTGGGCCCGCTCACAAACCCGGCTGGCGCACCCAACCAGGTGCTTGGCGTGTTCAGCGCCGACTGGCTGGAGCCACTGGCGCAGGTGCTCGGCAAACTCGGCAGCCGTCATGTCATGGTGGTGCACGCCGACGACGGGCTGGACGAAATCAGTATGGGTTCGGCAACACAGGTTGCAGAGCTCAAGGATGGCAAGGTGAACTGTTACCGGATTGAGCCATCGACGTTTGGACTGCAAGCGGCCAATATTGCCGATCTGGCCGTTAAGGATGCGCAGGAAAGCCTGGCGTTGATCGGCCAGGTATTTGATAACGTACCTGGCCCAGCACGCGACATCGTGGCGCTGAATGCCGGTGCGGCCATTTATGTGGCGGGCCTTGCCGGCAGTCTTGCGGACGGGGTGAACAGGGCGCTCGAGACCATCGCTTCAGGGGCGGCAAAGCAGACCTTTGCGCAACTGGTTGAAGTCAGTAACAGTTTCCAGCCCGAAAATTAATCCCATGTCAGATACCCCCGATATCCTGAAAAAAATTCTCCGTCGCAAAACGGAAGAAATTGCCGAACGTCGTGCGCGTGTTTCGCAGCAAGCGATACGTGAACGCGCCGAAAACGCCGATCCTGCCCGCGGGTTCCTGGATGCCCTGCGCCGACGTGCTGTGGATGGCGACGCGGCTGTCATCGCCGAAATCAAAAAGGCCTCACCGAGCAAGGGTGTGTTGAGAGCGCATTTTGTGCCGGCCGAGATTGCCGCCAGTTACGAAAAAGGTGGCGCCTCCTGTCTGTCAGTACTGACCGATGTGGATTTCTTTCAGGGTGCTGATGAATACTTACAGCAGGCGCGCACAGCGTGTCGGCTGCCTGTCTTGCGCAAGGACTTTGTTATCGACCCCTACCAGGTCTGGGAAGCGCGGGCGCTGGGTGCGGATTGCATTTTGTTGATTGTGGCCGCGCTTGAGGATGCGCAGCTTCACGATCTGTTGCAGCTGGCCGGCGAACTGGACCTGGATGCACTGGTCGAAGTCCACGATGCAGGGGAAATGGAACGTGCGTTAGCCACACCTGCGCCACTGATCGGTGTCAACAACCGCAACCTGAGAACCTTTGAAACAAGCCTTGATACCACGCTGGCGCTGAAACGGGATTTCCCCGAAGATCGCCTGCTGGTAACGGAAAGCGGCATACACACCCGTGACGATGTACAGCGTATGCACGCGGCTGATGTGCATGCGTTCCTGGTCGGTGAGGCGTTTATGCGGGCTGATGAGCCTGGAGAGAAACTGCGCGAACTGTTCTTCTGAGGACTGCGGGCTGAGGTGGAAGGCGCCGGCTTGTCGGGGTTTTCCGGTTCAACGGTTTGCCCGCTGCGCGGGTTCCCTGCGCTTCTCGCGACATGTGGCGCGATCCCAAACTCGCGGTTTCTGCGAAACCGCTCAAACAGGGATCGCTTCATCCACAT
>CAYYAP010000028.1:0-24218 GCA_964469575.1 uncultured Thiohalobacter sp. | reverse complement strand
GATCAAGTGCGCCAACAAGGTCGCCGGTCTGCCGCGTCCCAAGGGTTGCAGCTAGACGGTCACGAATACTGTATTAACACACGCACCTGTAGGAGCGGGCTTGCCCGCGAACTCGCTATTGTTCGCGGGCAAGCCCGCTCCTACAGGTGCATGCATTTTGCCAATTCAGCCTCAACTTTCACCAAACTCCAGACGAAAACACGTTCCACGCCCCACCTTGCTGTCGAGGGAAACTTTCCAGCCGTAGTTCTGGCAAATACGTCGCACCAGTGAAAGACCAATGCCTTCACCACCCTGTGCGCTGTAGAACGGTTTAAATACCTCATCGAGCTGTTCAGGTGGAATACCCTCGCCCGTATCCGTCACCCTGATGCCAGTCTCATCCAGGGTAATTTGTACACACCCCTTGCGGGTATAGGAAAAGGCATTACGGACAAGATTGGCCAGCACAATACGCAATAATGCGCTCTGAACCGGCAAATGCCGGTGCGAGACAATATCAACTTCGACACTCACATCGTCACGTTCAAGCAAATGACGATGGCTCTCAATAATATCTTCCAGTAACACCGCGACATCGCAATCCCCGGATACCTGACCGGTGTGCTGTTCCCGCGCGAGTTCAAGTAATGCCGCTGTCACTTCCGTCATTTCATGTGCGGCACGGGCAATGCGCCTGATCCGGGTGGACTGCGCCTCATTCAGACCAGGGTCCTCCTGCAACACCTCTGCAGCGCCTTCGATAACAGCCAGTGGCGTGCGTAATTCATGGCTGACATCCGCGGTGAAATTCTGTTCGCGCTGGATAAAAGCGCGCAGGCGACGTTGATAGGCATCGAACTCACAAGCCAGGAAACCGACTTCGTCAGAGGGAAAATCCTCTCCCAGCTTACGTGGCTCACCTTCCGGTTCAAGCTCCCGCACACGCTGTCCGAGTACTCTGACCGGTGACACAACCCGCCCGGCCAGCCACCTGCCCAGGGCGGCGGACAACAGCGTCATGATCAACACCGCACCGACCAGGAAACCCTGGTACTGACTTTCACGGTAGCGGATCTGGGTATCGTCGTAGAGCGCTATAAACCGATATTTATCGGAAACACGCACCTCGGCGTAATAACTTCTGCGCTCAAACGCGACCTGGTGAAAGCCGGCATCGAGATCGCGTAAGGCCACGGATGTACCTTGCCGATTTTGCTTGCTGATCACCCGAATCTGCATCAGGGTGCTGGACGGTGGCGCCAGCGATGCGTCCTGACGGTAACGCAGAATGAAATCTTCCAGCTCGGCCGACAGGGTATCGGCAATCAGCCGTTCTTCCATGTCAATGGTCAACCAGTACCATGCCGTCGCGAGTGAAAAACTGACGATTCCGCCAACCAGTGCGAAGGCGATTGTAACGCGATAGCGAAGGCTAGCTTTGAACTTCATCCGGCGCCGCAAGCTGATACCCCATGCCATGCACGGTTCTCAGCAAGTGGGTATCGAAGGGTTTATCGATAGCGGAACGCAGCACATGCAAATGGGTGCGTAATGAGTCGCTGTCCGGCCGTTCGTTACCCCAGATACGCCGTTCCAGTTCGCGCTTGGGTACGACACGCGGTGACTGACGGATCAGCAGGGCGAGAATCTTCAGCGGGATCGGTGGCAGGGTGATGGTCTGGCCGGCACGCTGCACCAACAGGGTTTCGGGGTCAAACACCAGGTCTCCAACACGCAGCTGTTCATTTTCATGATCGCAGCGCGCACGACGGATCAGGGCGCGCAGTCGCACATCCAGTTCCTGCAATGCGAAAGGTTTGACCAGGTAATCATCCGCACCTGCGGCGAAGCCCTCCAGCTTGGCATCCAGCGTGTCGCGTGCAGTTAACATCAGTACCGGTGTGTGACTGCCGGAATCCCGCAATTGACGGCACAACTCAATACCATCCAGCCCCGGCAGCGTCAGATCCAGCACAATTGCGTCGAAGCTCTTCTCGCTGGCAAACTGCAAACCGCTGCGCGCCTCATAGGCGGCATCCAGGATATATCCCTTAGGTTCCAGGTAGTCGTACAGGTTCGCTACAAGATCCGGGTTGTCTTCAATAACCAGTATGTACATAACTCCTCCGTCAGGATGCCTGTTTCGGCACAAATTCAACCGATGCGCATTCGTGGAAAATGCGTTTATCACAGGTGCGGCAGACATCCTTGTCCAGCTTCTGGAAAATACCCGTCAATGCGGCGGATTTTGACTGAAAGACATTATTGGGACCAATCTCATCCAGACTGCCGGAGGAATCCAGCGAGGTCCACAGCCCCTTCTTCACATTGATCAGGTAAAGTCCTCCGCCACGCGCCCTGCGCTTGCGAGCTTCATCGGCCAGCGCAGCACCGCCGGCGACATCCACAAAATTGATACCCTGCGCGATAATCGCCAGGTGCTTCTGTTCCGGGTGAACTTCCTCAAGCTCTGCAAATGTTTCCTGAATATGGTTGACGGAGCCAAAAAAGATTGACCCGTCAATACGCAAAATACGCAGCTGCGGGCACTGCGGCAGGCTTGCATCCGTATTGAACTTGCGTTTGATTTGTCGCGGGTCCGGCACCCGCGTGATGATGCGCGGTTTTGAAACACGCATCAGGTACAACACCAGCGACAACATCACCCCGGCGAAAATCGCCAGTTCCAGTTCCAGGAACAACGCGCCGAAAAAGGTAACGGCCATGATGCCGGTCTCGCGCCGGCTGGCCTTGAGAATATGGCTGATCTCGTGGAAATCGATCAGCCCCCAGGCCACCAGGAACAGGATGCCCGCCATCGCCGCGTTAGGCAGGTACGCGGCATAGGGGGCAACCATTAACACGATGATGATGAGCAATAAACCGGCAAACATCGCCGCCAGCGGTGTCTTTGCGCCGGCCTGGTAATTCAGGCCACTGCGGTTAAACGAGCCAGTCGCCACATACCCGGAGAAGAAGCTGCCAAACACGTTCGACAGACCCTGACCGATAAACTCCTGGTTACCATTAATCCGCTGTCCGCTGCGCGCACCGAGTGAACGGCCAATGGATACCGCTTCAGTCAGTGCAAACAGGGTTACCGCCAGCGCCGGTGTGGCGAGATGCCTGATGGTACTGAGTGAGAAATCCGGTGACGACAGGGGGGGCAGCGTCCGCGGCAAGGCGCCCACCGTAGTGATCCCGGTCACGTCCACGCCAAAACGCTGGTTCAGCCATACCCCGACCAGGCTGCCAAACACCATGGCGATAATCAGGTAGGGTAATTTCGGCCAGAAACGCTGGATGATAATCCCGGAAAACAGCGTGCAAAAAGCCACCAGCGTGACATAGCCATTGATACTGGGGACCTGGTGCCAGAACTGGATCAGCACATCATGCAGATGTCCGCCACGCTCGATGGGCACGCCAAAGAAATTCTTTAACTGCTTGCTGGCGATAAGAATCGCCGCACCGGCGGTAAAACCGACTATCACCGAGTGCGAGATAAAATTGACCAGCGCCCCCATACGCGCGAAGCCCAGTGCGAGTTCGATCACGCCCACCATCAGCGTCAGTGTCAGCGCCAGGGAAACATACTCTGCGCTACCGGGCGCCGCGAGCGCGCTCAGGGAAGAAAACAACACAATCGACGCCGCCGTCGTCGGCCCCGATACCAGATGCCAGGACGAACCGAACAAGGCGGCGATAATAGCCGGCACCATACCGGCATACAGACCATACTCCGGCGGCATACCGGCGATGGTCGCAAACGCTACGCCCTGTGGGAGCACCACAATGGCGCCGGTCAGTCCGGCAAGAAAATCGGTACGCACCGTCTGCCTGTCGAGCTTCGGCCCCCAGACCAGGAAAGGGAAAAAACGCCTGTATTTCCCCGGCAAAATTTTCTGATTCATTCAAACTCCGGATCTAACAAAGCCAAAATCAAAATCGTTTACTCCAGCCAGAAACGTGGACTCAGCAACACCAGCAGCGTGAAAATTTCCAGTCGTCCCAGCAGCATAGCGATCACGGCCAGCAGTTTGACCGGATCACTCACGGTAGAGAAGGTATACGCCACTTCACCCAGGCCAGGCCCCATGTTGTTAATGGTGGTCGCTACGGCCGAGAATGCGCTGACCTGATCCAGTCCCGCCGCCATCATCAACAACGTCAGTACCACAAACACAAACAGATACATCGAAAAAAATCCCCACACCGACTGTACCGTGCGGTTCTTCACCACACGGCCACCGATCTTGATCGGCCTGATCGCGTGTGGATGCATTAAATGCATGGCTTCGCGCGCGCCCTGTTTGAACAACAGCACCACGCGCAACACCTTGATACCGCCAGCCGTAGAACCGCCACAGCCCCCGATAAAACTGGTAAAAATCAGCAAGGGCGGTAAAAACAGCGGCCATTTTGAAAAATCCGCCTCACCGAAACCGGTACTGGTGAGAACCGACACCACCTCAAAACCCGCATCTATCACCGCACGCCCAAAGCTCTGGTACACACCGGTAGCTGTCAGCGTCGAGAAAATCACCAGCAACAGCACGACAACAATGATGAAGTAACTGCGCACCTCGGTATCCTGAAAGTAGTGCATCGGGTTACGTTCACTCAGCGCCATGTAATGCACACCAAAATTGATGCCACTGAGCAGCATAAACAGGGTGGCTACCAGCTCGATCGCCGAGCTGTCGAAATAGCCCAGGCTGGCGTCGTGGGTGGAAAACCCCCCCGTGGATACCGTGGAAAAACTGTGCGCCACCGCCTCGAACACCGGCATACCGGCCAGCCAGTAGGCTGCCGCACACAACAGCGTCAGGCCGACATAAATCATCCACAAGGCCCGCGCACCCTGCACCAGTCGCGGTGCAATCTTTTCTTCCTTGCCCGGCCCCGGTGTCTCCGCGCGATACAGTTGCGCACCACCGATACCCAGCATGGGCAACACGGCGATTGCCAGCACCACCAGCCCCATGCCACCCAGCCATTGCAACTGCTGCCGGTAATACAGGATGGAAGGCGGCAAGCCATCCAGCCCGACAATCACTGTCGAGCCAGTCGTGGTAAATCCGGACACGGCCTCGAACAAGGCATCGACGAAGCTCATGTGGGTGCCAAGCATTAACGGGATGGCGCCCAGCATGCTGAGCACCACCCAGAAAAATACCACCACGATAAAACCGTCACGCCGCCGTAGGCTTTTACCGGCGCCTTGTGTACCGGCCACCTGCATGATCAACAGGCCTGCGGCCGAAATCGCCAGCAGCGCAACACCGAAATGCTTTACCTCACCATCCCCGTACCAGAGCGACACTAACGCCGGCGGCAGCATGCTCATACTGTAAGCAAGCACCAGAACACCGACCACGCGCATGGAACGATAAAGACCCACTACACTCCGCCCTAAAACTGGAATAACCGGAAAGCACACTGTTTATACAGCGTCAGTAAACCGCCACCTTGATTTAAGGCGTGGCTACACTAACACTACAAACATTAATATTTCGTTAAGCCTGCATGATAAACCGAACGCAAGAAATCTGTCAGGCTAAATAACCCACCATCTGACATTCAGCCGAGGCCCTGTATGATGCGGATTGTGCGCAAAATGGCTGTGGCAAGCAACCACAGGCCGCTGTCCGACAAGTGACAGACAGCCCGCTCTGGATTCCGCTAGACTGTCCAGAATTTCATGTAAAGGCAATAACTTATGGCTGCGAATAAAAAACGCATGTTGCGGGTTCTGGTGGTTCTCATCGTGGTTGGCGCCGCCTCGGCAGCCGCTTACCGCCACTGGCGTCAGGGCAACGAAGACCTCGGCACACTGACGCTCTATGGCAATGTGGACATGCGGGAGGTGCAACTCGCGTTCATGGTCCAGGATCGCATCGCCGAACTGAACGTCAACGAAGGCGAGCATGTCACGCAGGGCCAGTCGCTGGGGCACCTGGATACCACACGTTTCGAAGCCACTGTACAGGAGCTGGAGGCGCAGCTGGAGCAGGCGCAACAGCAACTTAACGAACTGGAAGCCGGCAGCCGCCCACAGGAAATCCGCAAGGCAAAGGCGGATGTCGCCGCCACACAGGCCAGCCTGGTCGATGCCAGGTTGACCTACAGGCGCGTTCAGAAACTGGTACACGACAAAGTCTCGCCACAACAGAACCTCGACGACGCCCGCAGCAAACTGGACGTGGCGCAGGCCACCCTGGATGCCGCCAAAGAGGCCCTGTCGCTGGCGCTGGAAGGGCCGCGCAAGGAAACCATCGCGGCCGCCCGGGCCAATGTCGCCCGCATCGATGCCCAGTTGAAAATTGCGCGTAAGAACCTGGCTGACTGCCAACTGCTCGCACCCGCCAATGGCATCATCCGTTCACGCATCCTGGAACCCGGCGATATCGCCTCGCCGACGCGGCCAGTGTTTACCCTGGCAAAGCTGGAACCGGTGTGGATACGTACCTATGTACCGGAAACCCGCCTGGGCAAGGTCGTGCCAGGCATGCCGGCACAGATCAGCAGCGACAGTTACCCGGGCAAGACCTACCCGGGCTGGGTAGGCTATATCTCGCCGACGGCGGAGTTCACACCCAGAAATGTAGAAACCCCCGCGCTGCGCACCAGGCTGGTCTACCAGGTCTGGGTGTATGCCTGTAACCCTGACGATGCCTTGCGTCTCGGCATGCCCGCGACGGTGGTGCTGGATACCGAAACGCCGCAAACCGGCACCACACCCCGGTCCGGTTGTGCGCCGTCGCAATGAGCGAAGTCTCATCACCTGCCATCCAGCTCACCGGGCTGAGTAAAACCTTTGCCGGCGCACGCCCGGTTGTCGCACTGGACAAGCTGACCCTGCAGGTCGGGCGCGGCAAGGTGACCGGCCTGATCGGCCCGGATGGCGCTGGAAAAACCACGCTGATGCGCATCGCCGCCGGGCTGTTACTGCCCGATGCCGGCGATATTCATGTGCTCGGCGAGGACATGCGCGAAGCCTCGCTACGCGTTCAGTCGCATATCGGCTATATGCCGCAGCGTTTCGGACTCTATGAAGACCTCAGTGTGCAGGAAAATCTCAATCTGTATGCCGACCTGCAGGGTGTGCCACCCGCTGAACGTGATGCGCGCCACCAGGAACTGATGCGCATGACCGGGCTTGCGCCCTTCACGGCACGCCTCGCCGGGCGCCTGTCCGGTGGCATGAAACAGAAACTGGGACTGGCCTGTACGCTGATCAGTCAGCCTGAAGTCCTGTTGCTGGATGAACCGACCGTAGGCGTCGACCCGGTATCACGACGCGAACTCTGGGCCATTGTCTACCGCCAGGTGAAAGAACAGCATATGAGCGTGCTGCTCAGCACCGCCTACCTCGGCGAGGCGGAACGCTGTGACGATGTCATTCTGTTACACGAGGGCAAGCTGCTCGGCCAGCAGAAGCCCGCCGACTTCAGTGCCCCCATGCAAGGCCGTGTGTGGGCGGTGCGCGCCGCACTGGGCAAGCGTCGCCTGCAGCAACAACTCGACCTTAACCCGGCTGTACTGGATGCACTGACCGAAGGACGCCAGGTACGCGTTGTCACCCACGACAGTCACACACCGCCCGCCACACTCATCGCCGGTTTGCCCGAGGCGCATATCGAAGCTGTTCCACCACGTTTCGAAGACGCCTTTATTGCCCGGCTACAGCAACACAAGCTCAAGCCGGCCACCCTCACCAGCGCGCCCCCGCAATCGCCTTCCAGCGACGACAATGCGGTGATCCAGGCGCATGAACTGAGTCGTCACTTCGGCGACTTCATCGCAGTGAACAAGGTCAGCTTTGATGTGAAGCGCGGTGAAATCTTCGGTCTGCTGGGCGCCAATGGCGCCGGCAAGTCGACCACCTTCCGCATGCTGTGCGGACTGTTGCCGGTTTCTTCCGGCAGCGTGCGCGTCGCCGGCGTGGACCTGCGCAGTGCGGCCGCACAGGCGCGTGCACGCATCGGCTACATGGCGCAACGCTTTTCCCTGTATGGCAACCTGTCCGTACAGGAGAACCTGAATTTCTTTGCCAGTGCCTACGGGCTTTCCGGCAAGGTAAAGCGTGAACGTATCAAAACTTCGATGGAAGACTTTGAACTGATGCCATTCGCCGGTACCGCCGCCCTGACCCTGCCATTGGGCTTCAAGCAGCGGCTGGCGCTGGCTGCTGCACTCATGCACCGACCGGAGATCCTGTTCCTCGACGAACCCACGTCCGGCGTGGACCCGCTGGCACGGCGCGAGTTCTGGTGGCACATCAATGCACTGGCGGAATCCGGCGTCACCGTACTGGTCACCACCCACTTTATGGATGAAGCCAATTATTGCAACCGGCTGGTGATCATGGCCGATGGTGAAGTGCTGGCCGAGGATTCCCCGGAGAAACTGCGCGCACGCTTCCATAAAACCGGTGAAGAAGAGGCCAGCATGGAAGACGCCTTTATCGCCCTGATCGAACAGCACCAGCAGCAGGAGGCGGCCGCCTGATGTCAGCCACAAAGGCACAGCTTTCTCGCCGGCGGCTGATCGGCATGGTGCGCAAGGAAAGCCTGCAAATCCTGCGCGATCCGTCCAGTATCGCCATCGCCTTTATCCTGCCGGTGGTCATGTTGCTGCTGTTTGGCTATGGCGTATCACTGGACGCGAAAGACGTTCGTATCGGTTTCGTGATCGAAACCCCGGACAGTATCACCAGCGATATCCGCGCAGCGTTCGGCCAGTCAGACTACTTTGTTCCCGTGACATTTCACACCATACAAAAAGCCGAACAGGCCATGCGGCAGCGCAAGATCGATGGCATCGTATGGATGCAAAGTGATTTCAGCCACCGCCTGCACAACGGCTCGGGTGCGCCGATTGGCGTCATTGTCAACGGTGTGGACGCCAACCAGGCACGGATTACCGAAGGTTATATCCTCGGCGCCTGGCAGACCTGGCTGACCCACTACAGCGAACGTCGCGGCCTGCCGCTGGCGTTTCCGATTGCACTGGAGCAACGCGTGTGGTTCAACCCCGCCGTACACAGCCGCGACTTCCTGGTACCCGGCCTGGTCGCTGTCATCATGACACTCATCGGTGCACTGCTGACCGCGCTGGTGGTCGCGCGCGAATGGGAGCGCGGCACCATGGAAGCACTGCTGGTAACCCCGATCCATATTCGCGAATTATTGATGGGCAAACTCATTCCCTACTTCATCCTCGGCATGGGCGGCATGCTGCTCACCGTCGCCATGGCCGTCTGGCAGTTCGACGTACCCTTGCGCGGTTCCTTCCTGGTATTGCTGGCCGCCTCGGCGCTGTTCATGCTGGTCGCGCTGGCCATGGGCCTGTTGATTTCCATTGTCGCGAAAAACCAGTTTGTGGCCGGACAGGTTGCCATCATCGTGACCTTCCTGCCCGCCTTCATCCTGTCGGGCTTTATCTTTGACATCAACTCCATGCCAACCGCCATCCAGTGGCTGACCCTCATCATCCCTGCGCGCTATTTTGTCGCCATTCTGCAAACCGTGTTCCTGGCCGGGAACGTGTGGGCGGTTATCCTGCCGAACGCGGCAGCACTGGCCCTGATGGCGTTTATCCTTCTCATGCTGGTGCGGCGCAAGGCCGGCAAGCGGCTGGAATAAGCAATATGCTGCAACACATTCTTGCACTGATCATTAAGGAGTTCCTGGCGTTGCTGAAGGACAAGCGCAGTCGTTTTGTGCTCATCGGCCCGCCCATTATTCAGCTGGTGGTATTTGGTTATGCCGCCACCTATGACCTCAACCAGGTACCCTTTGCCGTATACGACGAAGACAACACAGTGCTGTCGCACCGGCTGACGGACCGTTTCGCCGGTTCGGAAACCTTCGAACTGGTTAGCCACATCACCCACGATGCGGAAATTGCACCGGTCATCGATCACAAACACGCCTTGCTGGTGCTGCATATCGGCCCGCGCTTCAGTGACGACCTTGCCGCCGGGGAAAGTGCCTCCCTGCAGGTTATCGTCGACGGTCGCAATTCCAATACAGCCCTGCTGGCGCTCAACTATGTGCGCACGGTACTACTGGATTTTTCTGCCGAGTGGGCACAGGAACAACAACGCCCTCCACCACCGGCCATACTGGTGACGCGCGCCTGGTACAACAGCAACCTGGTGTCACAATGGTTTATCGTACCCGGCATTATCGGCCTGCTGACGCTGGTGGTGTCCCTGCTGGTGACGGCATTGTCGGTGGCGCGTGAACGTGAGGAAGGCACCTTTGACCAGCTGCTGGTTACACCGCTGCGCCCGGTAGAGATACTGATCGGGAAATCCGTACCGGGCCTGATCATCGGCCTGCTCGAATCGACATTTATCATACTGGTTACATTGTGGTGGTTCGAGGTACCGTTGCGCGGTCATATTGGCGCCCTGTACCTGGGGCTGTTGCTGTTCCTGCTCGCCAATATTGGTATCGGCCTGATGATTTCCTCGCTGGCGGTGACCCAGCAGCAGGGACTCCTGGGGGCGTTCCTGTTCCTGGTGCCGGCGGTCATCCTGTCCGGTTTCGCCACACCCATCGCCAACATGCCGGAAGCGGTACAGTACCTGACACTGATTAACCCGATGCGTTATTTCATGATTATTGTACGCGGCGTATTCCTGGAAGGTGCGGGATACGAACTGCTGGCAGCACAGTACTGGCCCATGGCAGTCATTGCTTTTTTCAGCCTGTCGTCAGCCGGCTGGCTTTTTCGGCGTCGGATGTACTGATCACCCCCGATGTGTTGATACCCCGGTAATTCGCCAGCCAGTGGTGGTATTCCGCCGCTGGCATCGGTCGGGCAATAAAATAACCCTGCGCTATATCACAGTGCAGTTTTTTCAGCGCCGACAGGGTTTGTACATCTTCCACACCCTCTGCGACCACCTGTAAACCGAAGCGGTGCGCAAGATCCACAATCAGTTCCACGATATTCGCGTTATCCCGTTCCTTTAACAGACCAGCCACAAATGAACGGTCGATTTTCAATTCATCGGCGGGGATGTCGCGAAAATAGGAAAGACTGGAATAGCCGGTGCCAAAGTCATCGATCGAGATTTTTACATCCTGGTCCTGAAGACCCTTCAACTTGGCAAACACTTCATCGATATTCTCGATAAAGGACTGTTCGAGTATCTCGATACACAGGCGGCTGTCTTCCGAACGCCATAGCTCGCGGGCGCTCATGACCGTGTCTACGAAGTCTGCCCGCTCAAGGATCTGCGTGGGAACATTGACCGAGACTTCCTGCCGGCCCCAGGGATGTTCCCACTCGCTTGCCAGCCGTAGCGCACTGTTCAACATCCATTCTGTCAGCGGCCGGATAAACCCGGTCGATTCTGCAATCGGGATAAACTCATCCGGCGCAACAATACCGCGAAAAGGGTTCTCCCATCGAACCAGCGCTTCAGCGCCTGTCGGCTTGCCTGTCACAAGTGATATCTTCGGCTGGAAGTAAACGCGCATTTCAGATTTCTGGATGGCATCTTCCAGTGCCATTTCAATATCCCAGTGTTCCGAACATTCATCGTCAGCGTGCTGCTGTGCCACGCAGAATGGCTGCCCGGACAAGCGCGCGCGACGTTGTGCTTCATCGGCTGCCGCCAGCAGGGCATCGGCGCCGCGTGCATGCTCCGGGAAGAGGGCAATGCCAATATCCGCTACGCAGTGAATCGTGTCATGCTCGAGATAAACAGGAACATCGAGCAAACGCTGAATCTTGTGCGCCGCCAGTTCGGCATGCCCACTGTTGAGGACACCCGGCAAAATCAGCGCGAACTGGTTGTCACCGACACGGGCAACCTGGTCACCCTCCCGGCGCACCTCCCCAAGCACCTTCGCAACCGCTTGCAACGTACTGTCCCCGGCCGCATAGCCGTGCTTGATATTGATACGCCCGAACTGGTGAATGTCCAGCACTAACAGCGCCAGCGACACCTGGTGTGTAGCCGCCTCGCTCACTTCACTGTCGAGGATATGCAGAAACTGCTGTCTCCTGAACAGGCCTGTTACCGGATCTTTCATAAAAGCCTCTTCCCGATTACAGGAAAACCTCCTTCATATCGATACCATAGGCCCCGCGCGGAAGGCCTTTGGCGACCGAAATATTTTCATCCAGCCGGGAAAGATCCACCAGGCGGAACTGCTCCAGGGGTTCCTTGTTACTGTCAAGCAGCAACATGACCGAAGGTCTGAGCCGCCTGAGTCCATTAATTGAAATGACTGCGCCAACCTCACCTGTTGATAACTCAATCAGCGAGCCGGTCGGGTACAAACCGACCGTCTGGATGAACTGTTCCACCAGTTCGGCCTGGAACAATTTCCCACGCAGCTCATATAACTCCGCAATCGCTTCATGCGGCGGCATGGGTTCATCCGTGGAATACAGTCGCAGGTTGGTCATGGCATCAAAACTGTCGACAATACCGGCAATACGTCCGAAAATCGGAATGGCTGTGTTTTCGAGTCCTTGCGGGTAACCGCTGCCATCCGCCCTTTCATGGTGTGTTGCCACCATCTGTAATACATCCATCGGCAAGCGTTCTTCCAGCGACAGGCCTGAGGATGTCGAGAGCATGCGAACACTCTGATCGACGTGATTGCGAAGTTTCTTGTGTTCACTGTTGCTCAGCTCTCCCGGTTTTTTAAGCAACTCGACCGGTATGGCACTCTTGCCGACATCCAGTAGTAAACCGCCCAGCGCCAGCGACTCGATCGACGACTTTTCCAGACCAAGATGGCGGCCAAAGGTCGCGCACCAGACCGATGTACCGAGCGCCCGGGTATAGGTGCTGTCATCAAACTGTTTGAGCTTGATAACCAGCGTCATGGCGCCCGGCGCCCGGATGACA
Source organism: uncultured Thiohalobacter sp. (assembly GCA_964469575.1). Lineage (GTDB taxonomy): Bacteria > Pseudomonadota > Gammaproteobacteria > DSM-19610 > DSM-19610 > Thiogranum. The sequence goes on along the minus strand of CAYYAP010000028.1, from coordinate 11,350 downwards.
CTGTCTACCACACCGGAAATACTCTCGTTCAGTTCCTCGACATCAAACTCGTTATTCTGCCCGAGCTTGTCCATGACCTTGTGGAAATCTTCCTGCAAACGCTCATGCGCCTGCTCGGCCACAAAATATTCGGCCTCAACGGATGTCGTTTCCTGGTAATGTGTTTTTCGCAGCGCGGTGTATTCATTGTGGATACCGGTTGGCGCAACAGGTTTTTGCGCAACACGCTGCGGGGCTGGTGTGTTGTAGAGCTTCGGACCTTCCCGTACAACCCAGAACCTGGGATCGGGTGAATAACCCCGCTCGACATCGACGTAGACATAGTTGCAATACTTACGCAGGCGTTCGATATCCTTGTAGCTTTTTATTTTTACGCCCTGTAACTCATAGGCTGTCTTCAGCCACGGCTTGTCCAACCGGGCTACATACATGCCGATTTCAAGGCCATCGATACTGGTTTTGACTTCCTTTTTCATACAACCCGATGTCATTTCCTACAGTTTCAGTCCGAACTATCAGCGTCTCCCTAATGTAGCGACTGGAAGAGAAATTACTTTGGAAACAGGGCGATATTTTGCTCCAGCCCAACTGTCCAATCGTCTACAAACTGGCGTATGGAGTCTGCAAAATCAATGTCGGGCTGGCGCCGGTTGATCGTGCAGTGAACCACCACCTCCCCGGAAGCCTCGGAATTGACAGCAACCGTCCAGGCCAGGGCGTTGGGACAGCCGGGCAGTGAAAACCGCACGCCATCGCGGATCGGCTCCCGATTGACGACAAACTGCCCCCACAGGCAGTACATTTCGCCATAATCGCCGTGATCAGTGAAAATCTTGTCGACCGAGGCGCAAAAGTCCGGCAGGCACGAAATAGTCAGCGCCGCCTGCAACTGCGCGCTATCAGTGGATACTCTGGCAAAAGCAAAAAATTCCATGGAAAAACCCGGCACAGAAAAGACCGGGATATTATACCCGTTCGCATTCAGGCTTCAGTCATGTCGGCACGAAGATGACCGCGTCGCTGTAACTGCTTCACCAGGGGTTCCAGCAGCGGTGCCTGTACAAACAGTGAGAACACCACCACACCGTAGGCAATAGACTGTACCGTCCACCAGCCTTCCAGTTCCAGCGGCAGGGACAGTGCCAGCGCCAGGGTGATCGCACCACGCAAGCCGCCGGCAAACAGTATCGCCCGGCAGGCCATGGAAATGGGTTGCTGCCCCGGCGTCAATGACGTCAACCCGGCAGTCAGCCAGACAACCAGCAGGCGTGTTACCAGCACCGCACCGATCCCCAGCAACATCGCGTGCCAGCGTTCCTCAAACATGGTTACCGTAATGGTCACCCCCGCCAGCAGGAACAAGGCGCTATTCGACACCCAACCGAGTTGCTCCCACCCGGAAGCCAGCATTTTTGCCACCGGAGCCAGATCACTCCGCAAGGCATGACCGATCCATAAGCCGCACGCCATGGTGGCCATCACACCCGACACCCCCAGCCACATTTCTGCGACAAGATAACTCCCGTACGCAGCCAGCAGGCTCACAATCACCGGCCGGCCCAGCCAGCACATTAACCAGCGGCCCGCAATGCCGAACAGCAGGCCGAGTGCAAGACCGCCGAACGACAGCCTGAGCAAGGTCAGTGCAACAGCCGGCAGATCAATATCACCCATTTCCTGTCCGACGGCCGCCGACAGCAGCAACATAAACAGCACCACGGTGGTCGCGTCATTGAACAGGCTTTCACCATCCATAAGCATGAGTAACCGCTTTGGCAAGGGCAGGCGGCGGGCCAGTTCCGTCACGGCAACCGGATCGGTGGCCGATAATATTACCCCGCCCAGCAACGCCGCGATCCAGGGGAAATCCTGCGGATACCCGATACCGTAGAACAACAACGCCGCTATCAGAAACGCGGAAAGCAGCAACAACGGGAACGCCAGCAAAAGAATCGACCATAAATTTCGCAGCAACAAGCGCGCATCCAGTGCAGCCGCTGACTCAAAAATCAATACCGGTAGAAAAACGAAGAACACCAGGTCATGGAAGCTGTGCCAGCGCAGACCGGTATCTATACCCATACCGACCAGCAGTTGCGAACCGGCAAAACCGCCGGCAACCAGCGCTGCACTGAAGGGCAAATGCAGGTGACGGGCGAGCGGCTCCAGCAACAGTGCTGCCAGCAGAATCGCCATAAAGTACAGCATGATGGTAGCCAACAGACGTTACCTTTCCCGGCATACTGAACGGGTAGACTCCGGGAAACAACCGAGGTTCATTCACAGGCGACTAAAGAATATCCTCGATAAACCACGCCGAAAAAGCATGCCGCCCACTGACACCGGCCTTTTTGTAAATTGACGAGGCCTGCTGCCGAACGGTCTTTTCCTGGGTGTTTCTCACCATGGCAATTTCTTTCAGACTCAGACCCTTCAATAACAGCCAGCCAATTTCCACCTCGCTGCCCGTCAGCATCCATTCTGAAAACTGCCGGGAAACCACACTGCCCAGATTCCTGCGTCCCTCAAGCACATACTTCCTGGGTTGTACCCGGGAACTGTTTGCAGCTTCCAGTTCCAGCCTGAGCGACCTGATTTCCAGCCTCTGGCGACGCAATCCCAACAACAGGCCACCCATTGCAATCATCGAAATGACGACAATGGTCGCCTCTTTCACCATGTGATCGAGATCTGCGCCATGCGAAAGATCCACCACAAGGTCCAGGCCGCTTGCAACCACCACAATGGCCAGCACAAAAATCACGATGACTTCTTTAAGCGGAATGCTATACACGCTACGCCCTATTCAAAACAGCAGCTTATGATATCCGACATATGTCCCACAGGATACGCTTTAAGGCATAGGCCCGATGATTCAGTACAGGAAACAGGTGATATTAGCACTCCATTCAATCGGGCGAGGACGTCATAATGAAAAATGAAATTCGTGTCTGGGATCCACTGGTGAGGATTTTTCACTGGAGCCTTGTTGCAGGCTTCTCTATTGCCTACCTGAGCGGTGAAGACGGGGATACATTACACATCTATTCCGGCTACGCTGTGCTGGGGCTTGTCACATTCCGCATCCTGTGGGGATTTATCGGCAGCCGGTATGCGCGTTTCAGTGATTTCATCTACCCGCTCCAGACCGTATCCAGCTACCTGAAAGACCTGCTCGGCCGGAAACCGAAACACTATACCGGGCATAACCCTGCCGGTGGCTGGATGGTGCTCGCCATGCTGGCGAGTCTTGTTGTGACCTCCCTCAGCGGACTCGAACTGTATGCCGTTGAAAAAGGCGCTGGACCACTGGCTGCCTCCTTCCCCGCTGTGACCCTTATTACGCCCGCCTACGCAGATGATGACGGGGAAAGGGAAGATAAGAATGGCGCTGAGGAATTCTGGGAAGACATACACGAAGCCGCGGCCGGCCTTATGCTGTTTCTTGTCTTCCTGCACATTGCCGGTGTCATCATATCTTCCCGTCTGCACGATGAAAACCTGGTGAAAGCCATGCTTACGGGGAAAAAGCGCCGCAAAGACTGAGGCATCATTTTCCGAAAACGCACGGAATAGAACCCCCTGGCATTGTATCTACCTATAAGCGCGCCTCACCCTGACCAGAACCAGAATGACGGGGCATCTGCACCGGGCCGCTACTAACCGGGATGATTTTCCTGCCTGATCCTGTACGGGCCGGATGGATGGGACTGTGCAATACCTATACAAGCCTCTGTTATTACTGGTTTTACTGACGGCGTTTGGCGGCGGACCCGTATCCGCCAAAGATGCGGCTGGGAAAAACCATACGGCGATCCGCATTGGCGTACTCGCCTACCGTGGCAAGGCGCCGGCGCTGCAGCGCTGGTCCGCCACAGCCGACTACCTGACCCGGCGCATCGGCCGTCCCTTCCGGATCGTTCCAGTCAACCTTGACGAAATCGCTGACGCCATCAATACAGGGGAAATTCAGTTTACGCTAACCAATCCCGGTAACTACGTCAGCCTTGAAGCGCGTTTCGGTGCCTCACGCATTGCCACCATGCAAACCCGGGAGCAGGGGAAAACACGGGTGCGTTTCGGTGCCGTGATCATCACCCGGGCCGACAATACGGCGATCCATTCCCTCACCGACCTGAAGGGAAAATCGTTTATGGCGGTCAGCCCGGTGGCATTTGGCGGTTTCCAGATGGCCTGGCGCGAACTCAACGAACACGGGATTGATCCCTTCAGTGACTTCAGTGATTTGCAGTTTGCCGGTTTCCCCCAGGACAAAATCATCTATGCCGTACAGAACAGGATCGTCGATGCCGCGACAGTACGCGCCGAAACCCTGATGCGCATGGTCGAGGCCGGCACAGTGAAACGGGACACCTTCCGCATCCTCAACCCGCAACATGAAGAAGACAGTTCGCTTCCGCTCAGCACCCGGCTTTACCCGGAATGGCCGTTTGCCACGCTGAAAAACACGCCCAGGGCGCTGGCCACGCGCGTGGCACAGGCGCTACTTTCCATGCCGGCAGACCACCCGGCCGCGCAAGCCTCACGCACCGCCGGCTGGACCATACCGCTGGATTACTCGCCCGTACACCGACTGATGAAGACCCTGAAAATCGGCCCTTACCAGATATTGCGGCAAACCTCATTGACGGCCATGCTGAAACGCTACGCCGTCTGGTTTGCTGCGGCCGCCCTGCTCCTGCTCTCGCTGATCATTCTGAATGGCTACATCTCCCGCACCAACCACAAACTCAAACGCTCCCGGGAAGCACTGGCGCGCTACCGCGATACCCTGGAAGAACAGGTGGCGGAACGTACCGAGGATTTAAAACAAACCAACCGCTCACTGGAAAAAAGCCGCATGGCCCTGCGCGAACTGGTCAGGATCACCAGCGCGCCGGACCTGTCACACGATGCAAAACTGGCCCGCTTGCTGGATACCGGCCGTGAATACTTTGCCCTGCCGGTCGCCGTGCTGGCCAGCATCGAGGCCAACGGACGACGGATCTGCCGCGTTTCGGGTGATCGCAGTCTGGTGGCGAGTCGATCCGGACCACTGAGCGATCAATGCGTCGCCCTGCTCATCGAGCGCAAGGATGAGCCACTCGATATACCCGACCTCGACAGGGGACCGGCAGTTGACTGCGGGTGTCGTCAGCAGGGCTGGAAGAACTATCTCGGCGCCGCGGTAATGGTCGATGGCCGTATCCACTGCACCCTGGAATTCGCCGGTCCGGATGTCCGCAGCCAGTGTTTCAGCACATGGGACCACGAACTCCTCAAGGTCATGGCGCAGTGGATCGGTGACGAAGTGGAATTGCAGATGGCGCATGAGGCAGAACAGCGCCACCAGGCCGAGTTCGCGCGCGTTTCACGCATGAACACCATTGGGGAGATGGCCGCCAGCCTGGCGCACGAACTCAACCAGCCACTGACCGGGGCCATCAACTATTGCAGTGGTTGCCTGCGCATGCTGAAGGAAGGTAATGCCGATCAGGCGAAGCTTGCGCACGGCATGGAAAGCGCCGTGGAAGGCGCCACACTGGCGGCGAATATTATCCGGCGTATCCGTGAATTTGTGCAAAAAGGTGAACCCGTACAAAGCGTCGTAGACCTCAATGAAGCGGTACGCAACGTCACCACGCTGGTGACGCACGAAGCGCACCGCCATAACGTAGACATCCGGCTTGACCTGGAAACACACCTGCCCCTCGTCGAGGGTGACATGATCCAGCTGGAACAGGTGGTACTGAATTTTATTCGTAACGGCATTGACGCAATGGATACGGTGAAACCGTGGAACCGTATTCTCACCCTTAAAACACGCTGCGTAGAAGGGGGAAAAGTCATGGTGAGCACCATGGATAACGGCGAAGGCATTGCGGAAGAAGCCATCCCCAAAGTCTTCGATGCCTTTTATACCACCAAACCGGATGGTATGGGGATAGGCCTGTCGATCAGCCGCTCTATTATTGAATCCCACCAGGGCAGCATCAGGGCCAGGTCGCTTTCCGGCGGCGGCACCGAGGTGTTCTTCGAGCTGCCCGTGCAGCAGGCGAACCCGTCATGACGCCGGTGATCAATATCGTCGATGACGACCGTCTTGCCAGGGAATCCCTGAAATGGCTCGCCGAGTCCGCCCACCTGTCAGTGCGTGAATTCGATTGCGGGCAGACCTTCCTCGATCATTTTGACGACAACGCCCCCGGCTGTGTGGTCCTGGATGTGCGCATGCCCGACATCAACGGCATGGAACTCTATGCGCGTTTAAAGGCATCCGGGGCAAGCACACCGGTGATTATCGTCACCGGACACGCGGATGTCGCCATGGCGGTCAGGGCCATGAAAGCCGGCGCCTACGACTTTGTCGAGAAGCCCTACAATGATGCCCTGATGCTGGAACTGCTGCAAAGCGCCCTTGCCTGCGACCGGGACAACCGTGAACACCAGGTCAAGGTGAATACTATCCGCCAGCGTATAGACCGGTTAACCCCCCGCGAACATGAAGTCATGACCTATGTCCTCCGTTCCAGGCAGAACAAGGTCATTGCCTCTGAACTCGGTATCAGCATTAAAACCGTGGAACTTCATCGCGCCAACCTCATGGCGAAAATGAACGCCACCTCCCCGACCGAACTGGTCCGGCTGGCCATGCTTGCCGGGGTGGACCAGGAAAGGGTTGACTAGCCCGACGTTCCCTCGGGTTAACCCCCGATCGGAATCGGGTGCTACCCAGTTATATCAACGCCAGACCCTCCATAAACTGGTTCGTGCAGTACCGGGTAAAAACGAACCATAACGAGGAGTCGATCATGTTCAAAATCAATAAAACCAGCGCAGCCATCGCGCTGATCACGGGCCTGCTGGCCCTGCCTGCAACCGTCATGGCACATAATGATGACGATAAAAGCTATGTGCTGAGCGGAAACTGCGCCCAGCTACCCGCCACCCGCACCACCGAGTTTCACGGAAACCCGGCAACCAGCAACCTGAACCTGGCAATGGCCGGCAACCAGTGGGTCGTGTTCGACCACTTCATGCAGGCATTCAACGAACACCGGAGTGCAATGGGGGAAGAGGATATCGACCTGACGGCTATCGGCAACCAGCCACGTACCTTCGCCGGCCTGCAGAACAAGGGCGCGGATTACTTCATTGAGCTGATCCCACCGGGCCAGGAGCGCAACCAGATCAAAAGCGGCTGCATGTTGCTCGGTAACGAAGACCCCCGCGACTTCCTGCCGACCAGCATCCAGGTCGATTTCGACGTCTTCACCAGCACCAACTTCAACCTGATGCGTGACCTGGCCAAAAACGGGTTCGTGACGGAAGCCGTACCTTACATTCGTAACCAGCTGACGCTGCTGACCAATGCCACCAATAGCGCCGGCATTGGCACGGGTGCTGACGGGACCATCGACGCCACCCTGGACCTGCTGGACCCGGCTATCCGGGTCTCCGAGGTAGACCACATCAACGAAGGTGTACATCGTGGTATCAATGCCATGTACCAGCGGATGGATGAATACACCCGACTGAACGGTAGCCCCGCCGAAGTTGCCGCGCTAGACAGCCTGCTGGCGGCCGTTGCTGTTCCACAGCCAGACTCACCCGCCACAACCCGTACCGGTATCACCACCGACTTCAACCTGTCCACCAACGCTGCCTGCCACTACACCGGCCACGCAACGATTACGGATGGCACCTTGCGGCTGTGTGAGTTTGCTGTCCTGAACAAGGCCAATACCCACGAAACCCGTGTGCACCACGTTGAAACACCTACACGCATTCTGGCGGGTGAATCCGACGTCGGTCCGGTATGGGCCTCCGAACTGCAACTGGCGGTCAACAACGGTTCCGCCGTGAGCGGCTTCAAACCCATCGATGCCGTCAACCGTCCGGTTGTCTACTCGGTTGCCTTCCTCGCCACCATGAGCAACAAGCACAAGAATCTGGCCAGGAAATGGGTAAACTTCCTGCACAGCCCTGAAGGTGTAAAGGTGTATACCGATGGCGGCTTCCTGCCACTGACCGGCACCGAGCCGGGTGAGCGTTATTCGCTTGATGCAGCGGGTAATCTGGTGATTAACACGTTCACACCCTAGCGGGTTTTTTGCACGCACTGACCCGCTCTTCTGAGCGGATCAGTGCTTGTATATAGATGAATCCCGTGGCCGATTATAACAGTAACCGGATTCGCAAGCATGAGTTCACTATGACGGATTCGCTTTGGTGTTTGCCGGTGTATCAGTAATATAAAAATTCAGATCATCAATCCGGTTCCGCTGATCCCGAACCACCCAACGCGTCAAATCACCACTGGAAATGAGTCCGGCGAGCCTTCCGTTCTCAAGAACCGGCAAGTGCCGGAATCGCTTTTCAGTGACTAACAGCATGGCTTCCTCTACGGATAAATCCGGAGTGACATAAACCGGATGTTCTGTCATTACCTCTCTGACCACTGTGGTTACAGGATCAATATTCCCCGCCACGACGCGAACCAGCACATCCCTTTCAGTGAATATGCCAACCACCTGATCATCTTCCAGTACAACCAGCGCACCAATATTATTCTGGTTCATCTCCCGAACAGCATCAGCAACAACAAGATCAGGACTGACTGTGATGACAGGGCGATTTTTATCTATTAGCAATGTAATAAGTGGTGTATCCATGAGACAACCTCCTCATGCATGACTATAGCGAGCCATCAGACACTCTGTCTTTCCAGTGCCACATCTTTCTCCGCTATAAACATTAATATACTGAGTATAGTAGCTGGGCAATAGCAAAATGCATGATAAACGGGGCAATCATGCTGACATTTCGACTTCGAACGTCGTGTTCTGAAAACAGCTTTATATTCAACCATTTTGCCACTCACAACGCCCTGCTTATCTCAGCGCTGCATAACACCGGTCAATGATTACCGGAGAAGGCCCCTGGTATTCTCGTGATGTAAATAAAGGGGGAAAGTCCATCAACGACAGCATGGCGGATGGCCTTAGCCGGTACGGTGATGTGCTAATTGGGTTCCCCACCTGTTCATCAGCTGTGTCATGACATCCTCGGGTGCCGGGGCAAAGTGATCAAATTCCATGGTGAACAATGCGCGTCCCTTGGTAATGGACCGCAGGTCGGTGGCATAGCCGAACATTTCACTCAGAGGCACAAAACCGATAATAGTCTGAGTGCCATCCAGCAACCGCTCGGTAGCGTCCACTTCACAACGCTTTGCATTGAGTTGACCGAGTACATCTCCCAGATACTCTTCAGGAGTTACGACTTCAAGCTTACAGACAGGTTCCAGTAAGACAGGTGAAGCCCCCATAAAGGCCTGCCTGAAAGCCGTGGTGGCTGCATTCTTGAATGCCAGTTCACTGGAATCCACGTGATGGGAAGAACCATCGACCAAAATAACCTCGATATCGGTCGTAGACAAACCGCCAATCACCCCCACACTGGCAGCTTGTTGAATACCTTTTTCCACAGCCGGAATAAACTCGCCGGGTATCACACCGCCTTTAATCCTGTTGTCGAATCGAATGCCGCTGCCACGCTCACCGGGTAACATATCAATCACCACATGGCCGTACTGGCCCCGGCCGCCGGACTGGTGCACATACCGGCCTTCGATATGTTTCACAGCCTGTGTAATAGTTTCTTTATAATTGACTTGCGGCTGCCCCGTTCTGACAGCCACGTTATGCTCTCTCTGGATACGGTTGATTAGCACTTCGAGGTGTAATTCCCCCATACCGGACAGAATGGTCTGTCCGGTATCCTGGTCAGTTCGAACCAGAAAGGTTGGATCCTCTTCCGCCAGCTGAGCCAGGGCCTTGTTCATCTCATCGGAATCCCTGGCTGCAGCAGGCTCAATAGCAATGCTGATTACGGGATTGGGGAACAGGATTCTCTCCAGTAACAGCGGATGATCCGGATCACAGAGGGTATCACCGGTATACAAATGCTTCATGGAAAGTACCGCATCTATTTCACCAGCGGGTACTTTATCGATATCCGCCCGGTGATCGGCAAATATACGCACCAGGCGTCCGACGCGCGCTTTGTTATTGCGGGTGGAATTTAACACCGTTGAGCCGGCTTTCAGTTCGCCGGAATACACGCGCACATAGGCCATGCGGCCGGCATAAGCATCAGTAACGATTTTGAAGACCAGGCCCGCCAACGGTGCATCGTTTGTTAATGCACGTTCCTCTTGCTCGTGAGTATCCGGATTGACGCCCTGCACCACCCCGATATCCTGCGGCGATGGTAAAAAGTCGATAACAGCATCCAGCAGTGGCTGCACGCCGGTGTTATGTAGCGATGAACCGAACAGGACGGGAAACAGCCGGTTCTCTATGGTTGCCTTACGCAGTGTAGCAATCCAGTCCTTGCGCTCAATGGTACTTTCTGACAGGTATCGCTCCAGCAAGGCATCGTCGGTTTCAGCAATCACTTCATATAAACTGTCCCTGGCGCTTGCAGCCTCATCAAACCTGTCCTCGGGGATATCAATAACTTCAGGCTGTACACCTGTCTCGTCCTGCCATAGCAAAGCGTTCATCCTTAACAGATCAATCACTCCATGAAAATCGCTTTCCTCTCCGAGTGGAAGCTGGAGTACTGCCAGGGGCGCATGTAAACGCGAACGGATACTGTCGAGAGCATTGTGGTAATTGGCGCCGACCCGGTCCATCTTGTTGATGAAGCAAATGCGCGGCACTTTAAACCTATCGGCCTGCCGCCAGACGGTTTCACTTTGTGATTCAACACCGTGAACACCGTCAAAAATCACCACTCCACCATCAAGAATACGCAATGCCCGCTGCACTTCCGCTGTGAAATCAATATGCCCCGGCGTGTCGATGATATTAATCTGGTGCTGTCGCCATTGCGTGGTAATCACTGCGGAAACAATCGTTATACCACGCTCGCGTTCCTGGTCCATCCAGTCGGTGACAGCAGTGCCGGCATCCACCGAGCCCATTTTGTGAGTCATCCCCGAGAAAAACAGAATCCGCTCAGTAGTTGTCGTTTTGCCAGCGTCAATATGCGCAATGATGCCAATATTGCGTATTTTCTCAGGAATAAAATGACTGATTTCCATAGGGTTTTACTCGGCTGCCATTTAGCTCATGCACAACCAGCCTTTAAGCACATGGGCAGATAACTGCACAATCTCAGATTGCTATTAAAATATAGCCTATATGTATGGCAATCACCGATTGACCACCTAAGCTAAGGAGTGGGCCCTCTTGGATGCTGGAGGATATTTGCAATGAGTGAAACCAGCCATAGTCTTTACAGTGACTTCCCCAAATACCGCGAACGTATCAATCAATTG
>CAYYAP010000027.1:22649-24571 GCA_964469575.1 uncultured Thiohalobacter sp. | reverse complement strand
CAGGGGAGTCGCTGAAACGTGCCCCGCGTGGCTACAGCCCCGACCACCCGTTAATTGAAGACCTCAAACGCAAGGATTTTATCGCCATCAGTGAACTGAGCCATGAAGAGGTGCTCAGTCCGGATTTTATCGATACAGTGTGCCAGCGATTCCATGCAGCAGATTCGTACATGCGTTTTCTGTGCAAGGCGATCGAAGTCAGGATGTAGCATCAGGTTAAATAATCTCCTGGTGCGCAGAGCATTTAATAGATGGCGCACACTTCGTCAAACTCGAAGCGGGGCCCGCGTGGATGCAGTGCGGCTTGATCCCCATAACCCAGATTGAGCAGGAAATTTGATGCATAGCGCCCATCAGGGAAGAATTCCTGATCGACCTGTGTGTTATCGAATCCTGACATCGGTCCAACATCAAGCCCCAGGCTGCGGGCAGCCAGTATCAGGTAGGCGCCCTGAAGGCTGCTGTTGCGAAAAGCCGTCTGTTCGCTGAGCGTTGCATTGTCTGCATACATGGCACGCGCCGTATCGATATAGGGAAACAGGGTTGGCATGTGTTCATAAAACTGCGTGTCACAGGCCACAATCACGGTAACCGGCGCGGCCAGCACCTTGTCAACATTGCCTTCGGCCAGCATCGGTTTCAGTCGGGCTTTCGCGGCCGGTGATTTGAGGAAAACCAGGCGCATAGGAAGGCAGTTCATACTGGTCGGTCCCCATTTGGCGAGATCGTACAGCTCATGCAGCTGGTCATCATTGACCGGTTTGTCCTGCCAGGCGGCATGCGAACGTGCCTGCAGAAAAAGGCGTTCAAGGGTGTCGTGACTCAGATGATTGCTCATTCTTAACATGCTCCTGTGTTGTTGATACCTGCGTACGCGACACCGGTGAACTGGTTTTAAATGGTCATGTCCGCAGGCCCGTGCCATGACCTGCATCGGGTCTGGATGTGAGCCATGGCAACGCCGGCTATGTGGGCTTTTGTCATTGTTCTTCTTCTCAGGGTAAATCAAAGAGCAAGGCTTCTGTGGTTTCCTGTGCGTCGAACTGAATCACTGCAACGTCAGACAGACCGATGCCGTCACCGGCTTCCAGCCTATGTTCATTCACGCCCAGGCTGCCGGAGATGACATGAACATAACTCGTCCGGCCTGCGGCCAACGTGTGCTGTTCCGTTTGCCCGTGGTCGAGTCGTAGCTGGTACAGCCAGGCGTCCTGGTGGATTTTCAGGGTGCCGTCGCGACCATTGGGCGATACGATGGATGTCAGTCCCTTGTTACGCCCAAACGACTTTTGTTGGTAACCAGGCTTAACGCCCGGTTCGGCCGGTTGAATCCAGATCTGCAAAAAAGACAGCGCTTCGGCGTCTGACGGATTGTATTCACTGTGGGTGACGCCGGTGCCGGCGCTCATGAGCTGGAACTCTCCAGCCGGCAGCACCTCGACGTTACCCATACTGTCCTTGTGTTCGATGGTCCCCTGCGTGACGTAACTGATAATTTCCATGTCCTGATGGGAATGGGTGGCGAACCCGGTTCCCGGTCGCACCTGGTCATCGTTGATGACGCGCAGCACCGACACGCCCATATGATCGGGATCGTGATAGCTGCCAAAAGAAAACGTGTGGCGGCTCTGTAACCAGCCAAGATCGCTGGGACCGCGTTCATGACTGCGTCGTAGATAGACCATGCAGGGGATCTCCTTTCTCTGGTCAGTTCGGCTGTCACGCAGCTTATTAGGTTAATATCTGGAAATATACATCCATAATGTGAAATAATAATTTCCAAAATAGAAACAGTCGTATGAATCGAGGGCGCCACATGGACCGACTTACCAGCATGTCTGTATTTGTGACGGTCGTCGATCAGGGTAGCTTTTCGGCCGCCGCAGAACAGCTGCAACTCTCCCGGGCCACCACCAGCAAAC
>CAYYAP010000027.1:8509-22549 GCA_964469575.1 uncultured Thiohalobacter sp. | reverse complement strand
AGCTTTTCGGCCGCCGCAGAACAGCTGCAACTCTCCCGGGCCACCACCAGCAAACATATCGCGGCGCTGGAAAACTGCCTGGGCGGACGCCTGCTGAACCGAACCACCCGGCGTATCAGTCTCACCGAGGCCGGGCAGGCCTACTATGAACGCTGCAGGCAGATACTCGAAGATGTCGCGGATGCAGAATGCGTGGTGACCGGGTTTTCCTCCGAACCCCGCGGCCGGCTGCGGATCAATGCGCCGATGTCGTTTGGCACCAGACAGTTTGCCGATATTGTTGCGACCTTTTGCCTGGCGCACCCGGCCATCGACGTCGAACTGTCCCTGAACGACCGCTTTGTTGATGTTGTAGAGGAGGGCTACGATCTGGTGATCCGGATCACGCAATTGAAAGCGTCCAGTCTGATTGCCAGGAAACTGGCCCCCTGTCGGGTGGTGCTTTGCGCCTCGCCGGACTATCTCAAAACACACGGGCGACCAATGACCCCTGATGATCTTGAGCGGCATACCTGCTTGCATTATGCGTATTCCGAGGCGGGCAAAAGCTGGGTGTTGCACGGGCCGGACGGTGAACACCGAATCAGGATTCACCCTAAACTGAGCGCTGATAATGGCGACGTGCTATGCGCAGCCGCAAGGCAGGGTCTTGGAATTGCATTGCTGCCTACCTTTATCGTCGGTGACGCCATCCGTACCGGTGATCTCGACATTATCCTGCCCGCTTACCAACCGCCGCAGATCGACATCTATGCGGTGTATGCATCGCGGAAGCATCTGTCAGCCAAAGTGCGCGCGTTTATTGATTTTGCTGTCGTGCAGATCGGGGAGAAACCGGTATGGGACCTGGGCGTTTGAGCGTGTTTTAGCAAGATAACAACCTGAAATACCTTCCCGATAATTTATAGACTAAAGGAGCCCGTAAATGGAAACCACGATTCAGGCTGTGCGTAAGACCGGTCTCCGGTGAACACTGTGCAAGGTCATCGAAGTCAGGATGTAAAACTTTCAGGTCAGGGATAATCCTCATGTGGCGGCTTGTACATCCACCATCTTCTGCGCGGCCTTTTGCAGGAGCGCGAGTGTACCTGTCACATTGATATTGAGCGTATCGCTGAAAGCCTTCATAGAGTCGGTCAAAAAGTTTCGCCAAGTTCACTGCGCATCAATCAGGCACGTCGCAAATAATGGGTGCGCAAGATTTGAGTGGCTGATTGGGTGCTGCCCCGCTGATCTCCCGCAAGGAATTCTGCAACTTGCTCTTGCCCGGGGAGATACGCAGTGCGCATTGAAGCGCTGCTTTCGCCTGCGCAATACACCCCATCTCCCGCAATGCGTAGGCCAGGTTATTCCAGGTTCTGATGTCGGCTGGCGCGCGTCGGCTTGCCTGCAGAAAGTCCGCCACTGCCTCGTCAATATGCTGTTCAGTGAAGGCCATGTTTCCCGACATCAACCAGGTGTCGACCTGCCTCGGCCAACGCTTCGTTGCTGCGCGATAGGCCACTGCCGCCTGTTCTGCCAAACCGGTTTCCTCGAAACGGTAGGCTGTCTTGAGGTAGGCGCTAACCGTTGCCGTTGTCGGTATTTTACCAACTGGTACGATGGCCAGCGCCCATTGATCCGCTCGTCGCCAGGTACGCAGAAATACGCCAAACGGGGTAAATCGCTCCTTTATCGTTCCAGAACGAAGCACAAGCACTTTACTGTCCAGGTCATAACCCACCACAACGGCGTAGTGCCAACGTGGTAATACGTTAAGCCCGAGGTTCTGCAGCACCAGAACAGGATTACCCGCTGCGACTTCCTGCAAAAGGCTGGAGAACGATGCCTCCAGTACATAAGGCAAAGCATGATGCCTGCGAGCTGCCGCGATCATTTCAATTTGCAGGCTGCCTTTGCGACCGGGGAGATAAACCTGTGGTGATAGCACTTCAGGTGACGCCTTGATTCCCTGCGCCTGTAATGCGGTCGCCAACGCTGCTGGCCCGCATTGATAATCGTTTTGTGGGAAGAACGGGGTTTCGTCCAACATCACCGCACGTGGCAAAGTGCGTTCGGCCTCGCGGGAAAGCCCAGTACCGTACGGTGAAATTGCACAACCGCCCAGGCTGAGCAGGCAGAGTACCCCCGCCTGTAGAACCCGAACGGAGTGCATTTACTTTGTGTTGATGGAATGAATGAACGGGAAAATGTCGGTTGCACCAATCACATCGGTGATCACAAATACGAGAAACACGAGAACCACTAGCCCGAGCACACCGCTACCAGCAGGCGCATTGGCAATTTGCTGGTTCAGCTGTACAACCTCTGCATCACTGAGTTGCTGGACACGTTGCTCCACCGCTTCGGGCTGCACACCCATTGAGAGGAATTGCTCGCGCACTTCACTGCGCTGCAACTGCTGGATGAGCGCCTGCCGTTGCACACCCTGCTCACTCTGCGCCATGATCGCGGTGTTGCCAATCATGTCCGCTGTGGCAGTACCAATCGAAAGATTAATCAATAAGATACTTAGGATAAATAACGTAAGCTTATGGCCAATATTCATCTTCTAACTCTCCTGGTATCCGCCAGAACAGCGGCTGCGGGGTACAGCTTAGCGGGGTCAGTAGCGACGTGCCACCCCAGGCGCACCTGGATAAATTCAATAAACAATTGTACTTTTGCCTGTTTATAACGGCGATCCTGGTAAACCGCGTAAATACCCGCGCTGCCGCAATCATATTCGGGCAGAAGCGGTTCCAGACGGCCGGCTTTAATGTCGTCGCTGACCAGAAAGTCTGACAGTGGCGCAATGCCGCTGCCGCCGAGGAGGAATGAACGCACTGCGATTGCACTGTTGGTTTTTATCCGGCCGCTGACAGGAATCGTTTCGTGGCGGTTATGCCGGGAAAACATCCATTGATGGGGTGTTGGCAAGAGAGTGAAGATGATGCACTCATGCTCCACCAGTTGCGCGGGTGACTGTGGTCTTCCCCGGCGGTCGAGGTAAGCCGGGGAGGCGCACAGCCGTCTTGGCGCATCGCAAAGTTTGCGTGCGAACAACCTGGAATCATCCAGCCAGCCGATTCGCAGGCTTACGTCGATCCCTTCTTCGGCCATATCCACCACGCGATCATCCAGGTGCAGCTCCACATTCAACGCGGTGTAGCGCTGCATGAATTCACTGGCCAGTGCAGCCAACTGGCCGCCAAAACTGGTAGGGCCGGCAACCTTCAGGGTGCCTGTCGGTTCATCGCGAAGCTGGTTGATTCGCTGGGTGGCCCGTTCCGCTTCGGCCACGATGCGCGCGCAACTCTGGTAATAGGTTTCTCCCGCTTCGGTCAGGCTGACGTGTCGGGTCGTGCGGTTCAGCAGACGCACGCCGGCATTTTCCTCCAGCCGGGCGATGTGGCGACTGACGGCAGACCGCGCCATGCCGAGTCGTCGTGCCGCGCCTGAAAAGCTGCCGGTTTCCACCACATTGGCAAAAACTGCCATACGCTTTAGATTTTCCATGCACGGTTCCTATTGGTAACAGTAATGATAACAACGATAGAACAATTTGAGCCATTGTACTCGATAAGGCACAGATTTAGGCTGTATCCGGGCGCTGTGCTGGCGTCCCGGCGTGTCTCGGGCCAGGCCGTGAGATTTACAGGAGGTGTCAAAATGACCAAAGCAAGCAAAGCGATGCGATTTTTCTTTTTTAACGCCGCCAGCCTCATCCTGATCGGGATCTGGTTGACCGGCTTCGACAAGGTGCACTGGTTTCTCTATGCCGTACCGGTATTTTTCCTGTTCGCCGCCGCTGTGGGGATTTGTCCAGGATTGATTATTGCGCAGAAACTCTTTGGCAAAGACTGAGCGGACGCTCACGGGATCACGCCTGATGGTCATCACAGCGTGCTGGGGGTTTTTACAAAATGACGATTGAATCGTCAAATAACACTATTTAACATAATACATATTATGCGCATAATAATAGCTAACCTGAAATGTTGATAGATACGATCCCCCGTAATTGATGTTACTCAGAAGTACCCCGCATTCAGCCACATATGCACCCAGATACTCGCGGCATAACCCAGTGCGATAACCGGTGTCCATTTCAGGTGTCCAAAGAATGTGTATTTGCCGCGCGCCTGGCCCATCAGCGCGACGCCGGCCGCTGAACCAATAGATAATAGCGAACCACCCACACCGGCTGTCAGCGTCACCAGCAACCACTGTCCTGTAGACATGTCAGGCTGCATGGTCAGTACGGCAAACATGACCGGGATATTATCGACAACCGCGGAGATCAGGCCGACAGCAATATTGGCGCTGGTCGCGCCCCACTGGGCATACATAACTTCGGACGCCATCGCCAGGTAACCGATAAAACCGAGACCCCCCACGCACAACACGACACCGTAGAAGAACAACAGCGTATCCCACTCGGCACGCGCTACCTTGCTAAAGATATCGAACGGCACAATATCACCGAGCTGGCCGTTGTGTTCCTGTTCGAGGGTGCGCCGCTTGACACACTTGTGGTGGGTCTTCTTCAGGTAGAAGCCGAAAACCTGCAGGTAACCCAGCCCGGTCAGCATGCCGATCACCGGCGGCAGCCCCAGGAAGTTATGGAAACTGACGGCTGTTACGATGGTGAGCAGGAACAACACCACAATACGACGGGCGCCACGATACAGGGCGATGACCTCGCCCGAAGTGGATGGCTGTTCGTTCGGGATCGCAAAGTGCATGCAGACAGCCGGCACCACAAAGTTCACAACAGCGGGTATAAACAGCGCGAAAAATGTCCAGAAGTCGATCATACCCTTCTGCCACACCATCAGCGTGGTGATATCGCCGAACGGGCTGAAGGCGCCACCGGCATTGGCCGCGACAACAATATTGATACAGGCCAGCGTGACAAAGCGTAGCTTGTCACCGCCTACGGAAAGTACCACCGCACACATCAGCAACGCCGTGGTCAGGTTATCGGCAACCGGTGATATAAGGAACGCGAGCAAGCCTGTCATCCAGAACAACTGGCGGAAGCCAAAGCCCCTGCGAACCAGCCAGGCACGCAGCGCATCGAACACGCGGCGTTCGTCCATTGCGTTGATATAGGTCATGGCGACCAGCAGGAACAGCATCAGCTCGGCGTATTCCAGCAGGTTGTGGCGAACCGCGTGTTCGGCCAGTTCCGGCATGCCGTGACTGACGTACACCCAGCCGATGATGCCCCAGATCAGTCCGGCAGCCAGGATGACCGGCTTGGATTTGCGCAGGTGGATGAATTCCTCGCCAATCACTAACGCGTACGCGAACGCAAATATCGCCAGTGCGGCATAGCCGATGCCGCTATGGGTCAGGTCCAGTCGCGTGTGTTCAGCACCCTCCCCGCCGGCAGCCCTTGCCAGTGTGGGTAACAGCGTGAATAACACCGCGATAACAACATGGCAGGGCCTGCGACTGGGCATTAGAAAATGAGGTTCATCATGACCATGGAAACCACGAGGAACAAAATGGTCATGATGCCACCTGCACGGATGAAGTCCGGCACACGGTACCCGCCAGGACCCATGATCAGCGCATTGACCTGGTGAGTCGGTATCAGGAAAGAGTTGGAGGTGGCAATCGCCACGGTCAGGGCAAACAATGCCGGATCGGCGCCGACACCGATAGCAATGTTAACCGCCAGTGGCACCAGCAGCACGGTAGCGCCCACATTGGACATGACCAGCGTAAAGAAGGTGGCAAGCACGGCGACAGCACTTTGAATGACCCACACCGGCATGTCACCCACCACGGACAGCGTCTGCTCGGCAATCCACTTGGCGGTACCGGAGGTTTCTACGGCGAGGCCAAGCGGAATCAGGCTGGCGAGCAGAAAGACCGTTTTCCAGGATACGGCCTCATAGGCTTCCTCTATTTTCAGTACGCCGGACACAATCATGCCGATGGCGCCGGTTAACAGGGCCACCGACAGGCGCAGGTCGGTAAACAGGACCAGTGTCAGGGCAATGGCGAAGAACAAGCCGGCCCAACCCACCTTGTGCGGGCGCACATCTTCGTGCGGGTATTCGGTAGTGACAATGACGAAGTTGCGATCTTTTTCCAGTCGCGCCAGGGCATCCCAGGCAGTATGCACCACCAGCGTATCGCCGGCTGCAAACGGGAGATCGCGGATATGGTCACCTTCGCGCAGCGTTTCACCATTTCGATGCAGCGCTACCAGCGCCAGGCCGTAGGTTTTGCGCATCCACACATCACGCGCACTCTTGCCCACCAACTGTGATCCCGGTGGTATGACCACATCGGCGATACCCGCCTTGGCCGATGATAATGATTCGGTGAAGCTGCGCAGTTCCGAACGTAACTTGAGGCCATACTTGTCGACAAAGTGGCGGATGTTTTTTTCAGCCGCTACCGTGCCGAGCACCATGCCCGCCTCGATCCGGGAATCGCGCGCCAGGCCATTGGGACCCACCAGGGTTTCCCGACCGGAGCGCTTGCTGGCGATGATGCGGATACGGTAGGACGACTCGACATCATCGAGTTGTTTGCCCACCAACGGGCTGTCGTCAGGCACAACGATTTCGAACAACTCATAATTAATACCGTAGACATCCCGGAAATAGTCCATGGTACTGCCACCCCGGGCGCCATCCCCACCCTGCCCGACCGGTAATACAAAACGTCCTGCGATCACGAAATAGAGAATACCGGTGGCGACCAGCGCCAGGCCGACCGGCGTAACCGAAAACAGCGACCAGGTGTCCATATGTTGATCGGGCGGCAGTGCTTCATTGGAGGTCTGGATCAGGTCATTGAGCAGAATCAGCGGCGATGAACCAACCATCGTAACGGTGCCGCCCAGGATGGCGCAGAAGCCCATAGGCATCAACAGGCGAGACAAGGGTAAACCGGAGCGCGCGGAAATGCGGCTGACCACCGGCAGGAACAGCGCGGCCGCGCCGACATTCTGCATGAATGAGGAGATCACACCCACGGTACCGGAAATGATCGGGATAATGCGTCCTTCAGTGGTACCGCCGACTTTGAGTATGAAGGTTGCCATCTTGCTCATCAGGCCGGTACGGTCCAGCCCGGCGCCGATAATCATAACGGCGATAATCGACATGACGGCATTGCTGGCAAAACCCTTGAAGATCTTCTGTGTATCCACCAGACCCTGCTCCAGCCCCATCCACGGGGCGAGCAGTGTGGTGAGTCCCAGCAGCACCATGATGCTGATCGCGGCGACATCGACTCCAACCACTTCAAAGGCGAACAAATAGATGGTGAGCATCAGAAAACCCGTGACCCAGGCGATTTCCACGTTGGGCGTCACCGTTGCCAGCCCCAGCGACAGTGCGAGGAAAACCAGCCCCGCGATACCCTGACGGCGTGTGAACGATGAGTTATGTTCCGCCATAACAGACTCTTACAGAACCTTTTTAATGCAGTTCATTGTTAATTTTTCGTGAAGCCCTGAGTGTGAGGCGTGTATGCTATCCGAGTCACAGTCTCTACACAACGCTTCACACGCCCTGTCGCAAAGCCCTGATGAACTTCCGGGCGCACCGGGGGTCACAGCTTGCGTGTATCTGGAAATCCCCTATACTGCGACGCTGAATGTTGAGCCATAAATTACTCTCTCTGCTGGTTTCCCTGTTGCTGGTGCTGTCGCCGTTCGTCCCGGCTGACGTGGCGGCTGCGGCTGCGGGCAGCGAACATTGCGTGATGACGGGCATGGACACCAACGACTCAGTCAGCGGCGCGCCGCATATGAATGCTTCGGCCAGTCAGGCAATGCCGGCTTGTCAACATTGCGCGGGGGATAGTTGTAACGACAATACCTGCGCGGACCATGGCTGCTCATCGAGCCACATATTTTCCCTGACCACCTCCGGCCGCATGCCCTTACGTCAGATTATTGTGACGCGATACCTCGCCGGCGTCACGATCAATCTGCAGTCTCACAGTTCTGCCCCCCTGCTTCGTCCCCCTGTATAGTCCCTCCCTGATCCTGTAAAAACGCACGCATTGCTATGCCGTGTGTTGTTATTACTCAACCTGGGAGTTACCGACATGTTGGTATGTCGTATCAAAGCGCGCTGCAGGCGTACTGCAGCACTACATTTTCTGCGTGAGGCCATTTTTCTGTTCGGCGGCGTCGTTGTACTGGGGCTTTCCACAGGCGCTGTACAGGCAGCGACCGTTCTGACACTGGCAGAAGCCGAACAGCTGGCACTGGCGGAAGATCCTGCCGTGGTTGCAAGCAAGGCGCGCGCCGAGGCGCTACGGGAACAATCCGTCGCCAGCGGCCAGTTGCCTGACCCGAAGATTTTGCTGGGCATGTGGAATGTACCGGTGAATGATTTCAGTGTCAGCCGTGAACCCACCACCCAGCTGCGAACCGGTATCAGTCAGGCCTTTCCCCGCGGGCACACGCTGGCGTACCGGCAACGCAGCACGGAATGGCTGGGTAAGGCGCAAGCTTCCAGCACACAGAGTACGCAGCTGGAAATTCAGCGCGATGTGCGGCTGGTCTGGCTGGAACTGTATTACCAGCAACGCGCCAGAAAAATTATTGACCACTCACGTGATCTGTTCCAGCAGCTGGTTGATATTACCCGCGCCCACTTTGCCAGCGGGAGTGTCAGCCAGCAGGATGTGCTGCAGGCGCAACTGGAACTCTCCCGTCTGGATGATCGCGCGACGCGCATACAAAAACAGGCGGATATACAACGCGCCAAACTCAGCCGCTGGCTGGGTCAGCGCGCCTGGGCGCCGATCGATGCGCATTTCCCGCAGATTCCCGCTCCGGCCAGCCGTGAAAGTTTGCGGGCAGGTCTGCTTTTGCACCCGGATATTAAGGCGGCCAGCGCACGTGTGGAAGCACGCCAGCAACTGGTCAAGGTGGCGCGCGAACAGTACAAGCCCGGTTTTAATGTGGGTGTCCAGTACCGTAAGCGGTTTGGCGACAACCCGGATAACACCTCCCGCAACGACATGATGGCGGCCATGGTAACGCTGGACCTGCCGATTTTTACCGACAAGCGGCAGGACAGACAGCTGGCTGCCAGTCAGTCGCTGGCGGACGCGGCCATCCAGGCGCGTGAACAGCGTCTGCGTGAATTGCAACGCATGCTCGACAGTGAGTACGCTCGCTGGAAAAGACTTGGTGAACAGGCGACGCTGTATCGCGAAAATCTGTTACAGGAGGCACACGCCAATGCCGATGCCGCCCTGTCTTCCTACCAGAACGGTATCAATGAATTTACTACGCTGATGCGGGCGCGCCTGCTGGAACTTGACGTGCAACTGCAGGACATTCGTATCCGTGTCGACCGCGCCAAGGCCGCAGCCAGCCTGCTGTTCCTCGCTGCCGATACGACTGATGCCATGAACTTACCCGGAGAGAAACCATGAAACTGTCCCAGACTCCATTCTGCCTTGTCCTGCTTGCGGCAACGACACTCGCGGGCCTGACATCGACAGGCGCAATTGCCGCCAAGGACAAGGAAATCCTCTATTGGGTAGCGCCCATGAACCCCACCTTTCACAGTGACAGACCGGGGAAATCCCCCATGGGCATGGATCTTGTCCCGGTTTATGCCGATGGGGAAGATGAAGCCGATATCGTCAAGATCAACCCGAACATGGTGGATAACCTCGGGGTGCGTACCGCGAAGGTTGAACGCGGCAAACTCTGGCGCCTGATTGAAGCCGTAGGTTATGTGGCCTTTGACGAGCGCAAGCTCAGCCATGTACACCTGCGCACAGACGGCTGGATTGACAAGCTCAATACAAAATCCAATGGTGAACTGGTCAAGAAAGGCGATGTGTTGTTCGAATTGTATTCCCGTGAGCTGGTCAATGCGCAGGAGGAATATATTCAGGCCCTGCGCGGCAGGAATGACTACCTGACACGTGCTTCCCGGGAACGACTGGAAGCCCTGGGCATGAGTAAACGGCAGATACGTGAGGTAGCAAAGAACCGCCATGCGTTCCAGGACGTGCGCATACTGGCCAGCCAGGACGGCATCGTGGACAACCTGAACGTGCGCGAAGGCATGTACGTCAAGCCCAGCACGGAAGTCATGACACTGGCCGACCTGTCCAGCATCTGGTTACTGGTCGATGTCTTCGAGCGCCAGTCGGACTGGGTAGCGGTCGGTCAACCGGCGGAGGTTCGGCTGGGATACCTGCCGGGCAGGGTCTGGAAGGGCAAGGTTGAATTTGTCTACCCGACCATTGACCCGAAAACCCGCACCCTGCAGGCGCGCCTGCGCTTCGATAATCCCGGCGAAACACTGAAACCTGATATGTACGCCGATGTGCGTATCTATGCCGGGCCGAAAAACAATGTACTGAACATTCCACGCGAGGCGCTCATCAAGGGCAGCGACAAGCAGCACGTCATCCTTGCCCTGGGTAAAGGGCGTTTCCGTGCCGTGCCGGTTGTCTCCGGCATGGAAAGCGGTGGGCGTGTCGAGATTATCAAGGGCCTGAATGAAGGTGACAAGGTGGTGACATCCGCCCAGTTCCTGATCGATTCCGAGGCCAGCCTCAAAGCCAGCTTCAGCCGTATGGGTTCGGACGACAGCAAGGATAATACAGATGGAAATGGCAAGGACAACAAGGAGAGTCGCGCAACGGGTGATGCCGTGATGGGTATGGGCATTGTCAACAAGGTATTTGCCGATGACCGTCGCCTGAATATCTCCCATGAACCGATCGAGGCGCTTGGCTGGCCCGCCATGACAATGGATTTCAGTCTGGACGATAACGCCAGCCTGGAAGGTATCAAGCCAGGTAGCAAGGTGCATTTCATGCTGATCAAAGACGATCAGGGGAACTACAGCATCGATTCCGTCAACGTTGTCGAATAAACCACTCAAGAGACTTAGCCCATGATTGCAAATATCATTCACTGGTCGGTCAGGAACCGTTTCCTGGTTTTGCTGATGACGATCGGACTGGTCGCCTGGGGTGGCTATTCGCTTAAAAGTACGCCACTGGACGCCCTGCCCGACCTGTCTGATGTACAGGTCATTATCAAGACCAGTTTTCCCGGCCAGGCGCCGCAAGTGGTGGAAGATCAGGTGACCTATCCCCTGACGACCACCATGTTGTCAGTGCCCAAGGCAACGACTGTTCGCGGGTATTCCTTCTTCGGGGATTCCTACGTGTATATCCTGTTCGAGGATGGCACCGACCTGTACTGGGCGCGTTCACGTGTACTGGAGTACCTGAGCCAGGTGCAAAGTCAGCTGCCCGCCAGTGCAAAAACCGCATTGGGGCCGGATGCAACCGGTGTGGGCTGGGTCTACGAATACGCCCTGGTCGACAGAACCGGTAAACATGACCTGTCGCAATTACGCAGCATCCAGGACTGGTTCCTGAAATACGAGTTGCAGACCGTGCCCGGAGTATCCGAAGTCGCCACCATCGGCGGCATGGTCAAGCAGTACCAGGTCGTCGTCGATCCGGATCGCCTGCGCGCCTACGGTATTTCACTCGACAAGGTGAAACGCGCCATTCAACGAGGAAACCAGGAGGTCGGCGGTTCGGTCATTGAAATGGCCGAAGCGGAATACATGGTGCGCGCCACCGGTTATATCAAGGGTATTGAACAGCTCAAGAAGATTCCTTTGGGCATGAATGCCAACGGTACGCCGGTATTACTCGAAGATATTGCGGATATCCGCCTTGGTCCGCAAATGCGCCGGGGTATCGCCGAGCTGGATGGCGAGGGTGAAGTCGTCGGTGGCGTGATCATCATGCGCTGGGGTGAAAATGCGCTGACGACCATCGAAGGCGTAAAGGAAAAGCTCAAGACCCTTCAGGCCAGTCTGCCGGACGGGGTCGAGATTGTTCCGACCTATGACCGTTCCGGCCTGATTGACCGTGCCATCGATACCCTGAAGGAAAAACTGGTCGAGGAATTTATTGTTGTCACGCTGGTGTGTGCCGTATTCCTGTTCCATATGCGTTCAGCGCTGGTGGTGTTGTTCAGTCTGCCGGTTGGCATTCTGGTGGCTTTCATCATCATGCATATTCAGGGGATCAATGCCAACATCATGTCACTGGGTGGTATCGCCATTGCCATTGGCGCCATGGTGGATGCTGCGATTGTCATGATAGAAAATGTCCACAAGCACATGGAAAACGAGGAGGTCACGGATGAAAACCGATGGGCGATTATGGCGAAAGCGTCGGCCGAAGTCGGGCCGGCGCTGTTTTTCTCGCTACTGATTATCACCCTGAGCTTCCTGCCGGTGTTTACACTGGAAGCTCAGGAAGGCCGTATGTTCTCGCCACTGGCATTCACCAAGACCTATGCCATGGCGGCGTCGGCCGGGTTGTCGATCACGCTGGTGCCTGTGCTCATGGGCTATTTTATTCGTGGCAAAATTTTGGCCGAAGAAAAGAACCCGGTGAATCGTTTTCTGATCTGCGTTTATCGACCCGTGATTAATCGTGTGCTTAGCATGCCGAAAATGATTGTGTTCGTATCGGCACTGGCAGCGGCATCGATGCTCTGGCCGTTGACCGGTTTGTGGCCCCTCGATAAAGGCCTTGGCTCGGAATTCATGCCGGACCTCAACGAAGGCGACCTGCTGTATATGCCGAGTACTTTCCCGGCAATATCCACTGGCAAGGCGCAGGAACTCATCCAGCAGACCAATAAACTGATTGCCACGGTTCCCGAAGTCAAACGGGTATTCGGTAAAATCGGCCGCGCCGATTCGGCCACCGACCCGGCACCGCTGACGATGGTCGAGACGACCATACAGCTGAAACCACCGAGTGAGTGGCGCAAAGGCATGACCATGGAGAAGTTGCGCCGTGAGCTGGATGCGCTGGTGAAAATTCCCGGCGTAAGCAATGCCTGGGTCATGCCGATCAAGAATCGTATCGATATGCTGGCTACCGGCATCAAGACCCCGGTGGGTATCAAAGTGGCAGGCCCCGACCTGAAAGTGATACAGGAAATCGGCAAGAAGATCGAGCGTATTCTGACACCTGTTCCCGGCACGGTATCGGTCTTCTCCGAACGTGTCGTGGGTGGCCGCTACGTGCTTGTCGATATCAACCGGACAGCCGCATCGCGTTACGGGCTGAATATTGCCGATGTGCAGCAGATCGTCAGTACGGCTGTCGGGGGCATGAATGTTACCGAGACTATTGAAGGCCGGGAACGTTACCCGGTCAACCTGCGCTACCCGCGCTCGGTGCGCGACTCTGAAGTGAAACTGGCAGAACTGCCGATTCGTACGCCGGTGGGCGCACAGATTACGCTGGGCGATGTCGCCGATGTCAAGGTGGTTGGCGGTCCTGGTGTCATCAAAAGTGAAAACGCCCGGCTCAATGGCTGGATCTATATTGATATACGCGATCGTGACCTGGGTTCCTATGTAAAAGAGGCCAAACAGGTGGTGGCGGATCAACTTGACCTGCCGGCCGGCTATTCACTCAACTGGTCAGGCCAGTATGAATTCATGGAGCGCGCCAAACAGAAGCTGGCAACGGTTGTTCCGGTGACCCTGGGTATCATTGTCTTGCTGTTGTATTTGAATTTCCGGCGTTTTACCGAGGTGCTGATCATTCTTGGCACTCTGCCACTGGCGCTGGTAGGCGGTATCTGGCTTCTGTACTGGCTGGACTATGATATTTCGGTTGCTGTCGGGGTGGGTTTTATTGCGCTTTCCGGGGTCTCGGTCGAGATTGGCGTGCTCATGCTGGTGTATCTCAACCAGGCCTATCGGAGTCACCAGGAAGTGGCGTGGCGTGAAAAACGCAATGTCGATATGAAAGAACTGCGCGAGGCAATCATTGAAGGCGCGCTGATGCGTGTACGCCCCATTATGATGACCGTAGCCGCTATCATCGCCGGCCTGCTGCCGATTATGCTCGGTACAGGTACCGGCTCGGAAGTGATGCGCCGCATTGCAGCCCCCATGGTCGGTGGTATGATCAGTGCGACCATCCTGACCTTGCTGGTTATCCCGTCGGCATTCATGATCTGGCGGAGTTACCAGATCAAACATGGTACGG
>CAYYAP010000027.1:6456-8409 GCA_964469575.1 uncultured Thiohalobacter sp. | reverse complement strand
TATTGAAGGCACTGACGGTAGAGTTGTTTTCCGATGTTCTGTGTATCTGGGCCTACAGCGCCCAGGTGCGCATCGATCAGTTGAAAATTGACTACAGTACACGGATTACGCTTCAGTATCGTTTCATCCCGGTATTTGCCGCAGCCCACGAACGTATCGAACAGGACTGGAAAACGCGTGGATCATTTGAAGGCTTCAACCGTCACCTGCACGAAATCGCTACCCGCTGGGAGCACGTCAGCCTGCACCCGGAGGTCTGGCTGAATGACCCACCCCGCTCATCAACGGTCGCTCATCTGTACCTGAAAGCGATTCAGTTGCTGGAGGCTGCGGGTGAGATATCCTGTGATCCGGTAAAGTCTTATGAGGATCGAACACCGTTCGAAGAATTCCTCTGGCAGGTACGCTGCGCTTTCTTTGAAAAATCTCTCAATATTGCCCGTATCCGTGTACTTGACGAACTGTGTACAGGGCTGGATTTACCACAAAATCGCATCCATGAACTGATCGACACAGGTGCAGCCCACGCCCGTCTGCACCGGGATACCGAGGCGCATGATCGCTACCAGATCCCGGGTAGCCCCACGCTGATCTTCAATGAAGGTCGCCAACGCCTCTATGGCGATGTGGGCTACCGCATTATTGATGCTAACGTCCGTGAGCTGCTTGACAACGCCCATCACACAGGTGCGAGCTGGTGCTGATGGACGAATCCCTGACCATTGGCATGTTGGCAAAGCGTGCTGACGTTAATGTCGAAACAGTACGCTATTACCAGCGGATTGGTTTGTTGCGGGAGCCACCAAAACCCTTGCAGGGCTACCGGCGTTACCCGTTACGCGAGGTATCCCGTATACACTTTATCAAGCGCGCCCAGGAACTGGGCTTCTCGCTGAAGGAAATTGCCGAGCTACTGCAACTGAACGACGGATGTTGCAGTGCCGCACGGCATATGGCGGAACAAAAACGCGAACTGGTATCCGCTCGCCTGGAGGACCTGCGTCGTATACATGCGACACTTGGTGCCATGATAGAAGCCTGCCTGCAAAGTGAGGCGGGAGGAGGAAGTTGCGCACTGATTGAATCGCTGACCGACGACAAGCCGGGGGTTTCAGACTGACGGTGGTTTTACCGCTTCAATCGTCGCAGAGATGACATAATCCTCAACCCCCCGGCCCGGCGCCCAGTCCTTGATGAATTCCAGTGACTCGTCTTTCGGCTGAATCGTGATCTGCGTGAATCCCGCTGCTTCCAGCCAGCTTCCCAGCTCGCTGATCAGCGATGCGCCGGCCACACAGGCAGAATGCAGGTGAGGATCGTTGCGCATGGACTCCGGCAGCTCGGCACTGGCAACCACATCGGAAATCGCCAGCCGCCCACCGGGTTTCAGCACGCGCCAGGTTTCACGAAATACCTGCGCTTTATCCGGAGACAGATTAATGACACAGTTCGAGATAATGACATCTACCGTGGCATCGGCGACCGGCAGGTGTTCGATTTCACCCAGACGAAACTCAACTTGACTGAAGCCGCCCTTCTCGGCATTGGCGCGCGCCTTACTGAGCATCACCGGTGTCATGTCGATACCGATGACGTGCCCGTTATCACCGACTTCCCGGGCGGCAAGAAACGCATCAAAGCCACCACCGCTGCCAAGATCGAGCACCACTTCACCGGGCTTCAGGCTGGCGATGGCGCGCGGGTTTCCGCAACCCAGCCCCATGTCGGCGCCGTCTGGCACGCTGTCAAGGTCATCCTGTGAGTAACCCAGGCGCGTTGAAATCAGGGCATTGATCTGTTCGTCTTCCGATACGCCGCAGCAGGATGACGCCTCACCACAGCAATCGCCCGTATTACTGGCTTCGGCAACTCCGCTGTACGCCTCACGGACGTTCTGACGAATCTGGTCGGATTGTGTCTTGCTCATACGTTTTCCTCGTGTTCACTGTCAAT